>CANQQS010000024.1 GCA_947626045.1 uncultured Clostridia bacterium
TCTTCCATGAGCTTTACGAGTTCAGCAACTTCAAGTAACTTTAATTCCTTGATTTCATCAAGAATTGCATTGATATCTGCCATTTTATTTTCCTCCTAATTTCTAAAAATATAACCTTTGTTTCTTTGGAATTACTCCGCGTCTGTCTTTTCTTCTTCAGCGGGAGCTTCTGTCTGTTCCTCTGCCGGAGCGGCTTCTTCAGCCTTTTCTTCCTCAGCCGGAGCGGCTTCCTCCGCGGGAGCTTCCGCGCTTGCTTCGCCTGCCTTTTCGGCTATGAGATCGGGAATTTCCTTGCCGCCGTCAACGATAGCCTGCAATGTGCGGGCAAGTGACGAAATAGGCGAATTGAGGCTTCCCATCATCTTTGCGATCAATGTTTCGAAGCTCGGCGTAGCAGCCAGCGTCTTAATCTCGTCAAGAGTCATAACCGCGCCGTCCATAAAGCCTGACTTTATTTCGAGCTTGTCATTTCCCTTCGCGTAGTCCGCGATAACCTTTGCGGGAGCTACTGCGTCCTCGGACGATACTGCGATAGCCGTCGGGCCGTGAAGCGCCTCCTCGAGAGCCTCGAGACCGACTTCCTTTGCGGCTCTTAAAAGCAGCGTATTCTTAATAACAAAATACTTTACGTTCGCTTCGCGAAGCTTTGTTCTGAGCGCTGTGTCCTCCTCAACCGTAAGACCGCGGTAATCGACGATTACGCCCGTCTGTGCTTCCTTGAGTACGTCGATGACCTCCGCAACCTGTGCTTTCTTTGCTTCCAATACCTTTGCACTTGGCATATTTTGTTTCACCTCCTGTATTTTCGGATAAATATGCCTTCATTACGTGAATAAAGAAGGCTCTTTGCCGTAGACGCAAAGAGCCATAGTAATCTCTACTATAATTCCTCGGCGGGACTTACAACCGGCTTTCGCCGAACGCCTGCTGTCTACGGATTTATCAACAAACGGCATTATACCATTTATGATACGTTTTGTCAAGTTTTTTTAACCGAGTCTTGCCTGGTTAATCTTAATTCCGGGGCCCATTGTCGAAGCGATAACAACGCTTCTCAAATACTGACCCTTTGCCGCCGCCGGTTTAGCCTTTATGATAGCGCCGATAAGAGCGTCAAAGTTTTCGCGGAGCTTATCCGCGCCGAACGAAGCCTTGCCTATCGGGCAGTGGATTATGTTGGTCTTGTCAAGTCTGTACTCAACCTTACCTGCCTTAATCTCGCTTACAGCCTTTGTAACGTCCATCGTTACCGTACCCGCCTTCGGTGACGGCATAAGTCCCTTAGGACCGAGAACCTTACCGAGACGTCCGACAACGCCCATCATGTCGGGAGTTGCAACGACAACGTCGAAGTCAAACCAGTTTTCACCCTGTATCTTCTGTACAAGCTCCATTTCGCCGACGTAGTCCGCGCCCGCAGCCTGAGCCTCGTCAGCCTTGGGGCCCTTCGCGAATACGAGAACCTTCGCGGTCTTGCCCGTTCCGTGCGGAAGCACGATAGCGCCTCTTACCTGCTGGTCGGCATGTCTTGAGTCAACGCCGAGTCTTATATGAGCCTCGACAGTTTCGTCAAACTTTGCCTTAGCCGTTTTTGTGACGAGTTCCATAGCCTCGCCCGTGTCGTAAAGCTTTGACTTTTCAACGAGCTTTACGCTGTCCTGATATTTCTTTCCTCTAAACATTTCTTTCCTCCTTCGTGGTCAAACGAGATTTAATCTCTCCCACCGTCTCAACAATATACCTATTAGTCTCCGATAAGAACGCCCATACTTCTGCAAGTACCGGCAATCATGCTCATGGCTGCCTCAAGGCTTGCCGCGTTAAGGTCGGGCATCTTCTGCTCGGCTATCGCCTGCAGATCAGCCTTTGAAATCGTGGCTACCTTTGTCTTGTTGGGAACGCCCGAGCCGCTTTCAATCTTACAAGCCTTCTTGATAAGAACCGCTGCGGGCGGCGTCTTTGTTACGAAAGAGAAAGAACGGTCTGCGTACACCGTAATAACTACGGGGATTATAAGACCTGCGTCCTTCGCCGTCTTTTCGTTAAATTCCTTCGCAAACTGCATAATGTTTACGCCGTGCTGACCGAGAGCCGGTCCGACCGGGGGCGCCGGGGTTGCTTTTCCGGCAGGAATTTGTAACTTAATGTATCCTGCAACCTTTTGTGCCATAATGGCCACCTCCTTGAAATTTTACAGCCGCGTGAGCAAAAACTCCGCGCTGCATGTGGTAATTGCGAACCCTTAGGGTTCTCCCACTGTTACCAGAGGGAATATGAGAAAAGAATAAATCGCTTTATTCTTTTATCAACTTAATTAGTCCATAAGCTCCACTTGCGTGTAGTCTATCTCTACGGGCGTTTCGCGTCCGAACATCGAAACGGCGACGTTTACCTTGCGCGTCTCGTTGTTTATGCTCGTAACCTTGCCCGAGAAGCCCTCCATGGGGCCCGATTTTATGGAAACAATATCGCCGACAGAAAAGTCGATTTCCTTCATGCGTATTATCTCAACGCCCATTCTCTCGACCTCCGCGTCGGACAGCGGAACGGGCTTTGAGCCGGGGCCTACGAAACCGGTAACGCCGCGCGTGTTTCTCACGACATACCAGCTCTCGTCGGTCATAACCATTTTAACGACGACGTATCCGGGGAACAGCTTGCGCTTTACGACCCTTTTTTCGTCGCCCTTTTCCTCGACAACGTCCTCGGTGGGTACGCGCACGTCGAGAATTAAATCCTGCATACCACGGTTCTCAACAGACTTTTCTATGGTGGCTTTTACCTTATTTTCATAACCTGAGTATGTGTGAGCCACATACCATTTTGCCTCTCCTGCCATAACCGTTCTCCTTCCCGATTTTTTTGACCGGCGTTTATGCCGCCAGTATTCCGGAAAGCGCCTGGAACATCTTTCCGAAAGCAATATCCAGTACGGAAAGGATTATCGTTACTATAATAATGAATACTATAATTACGCCTGTATTGTGGATAAGCTGGTCCTTTGTGGGCCATGTAACCTTTTTAAGCTCCGCCTTCGTGTCCTTGAAGAACTTTTTAACTCTCTCGCCGAAGCTGAGCTTTCTTCCGTTCGCTAAATTTGTATCAGCCATGTTTACACATCCTTACTTTAAAATACCGCCTGGCGGGAATTACTTTGTTTCCTTATGAAGAGTGTGCTTTCTGCAGAACTTGCAGTACTTGTTCATCTCAAGTCTGTCAGGGTCATTCTTCTTATTCTTCATCGTGTTATAGTTTCTCTGCTTGCATTCCGAACACGCCAATGTGATTTTTACTCTCATTCTTTACACCTCCGCATCTGTATGTGTGGACTTCTTTTTCATATGCAAAAAAAAAGAAGCTTTTCTTCAGCCCTGTTATTATAACATTGCTTCGGCGTGAAGTCAAGCCCTTTTTTGAATTTTTTTGTAATTTTTTCGTAAAAGCTACATATCCGAACGCGGCGGAGCGTATCCGTCGGCGTTATCCTGCACGTCCGCGTCGGGCGACGGCGAAGGCTCGGGCGACGGCTGCGGCTCGGGACGCGCGTCAAGCTCGCCCTGCAGCGCGGCTATCTCGCCGTTAAGCCGTTCTATTTCCGCGTCCTTTTCGCTTATTTCCTGCTTCAGCCGCACATTCTCCGACACAGCCGACGCGGCTTCCCGACCTTGTGTGTCGTTCATGCCCGCGACTATGCCTATAACATACACGCACGCAAGCAAAAACGCCGTCACGCACAGTATCACTATTATATATTTCTTGATCTTTCTCGGTTTTGCCGTATTGAAATTAACGTAATTCGCCATATTGCCACGCCCCTTATGCTTATAATTCTACCACACTATGCGCGGAAAATAAATATAAAAATTTATTTTTTACCTTAATTTTTAAAATTTTCTCCATCGCGCGCTCGTAAAGCTCCACCTGTCTGCGGTAACGCTCGCCCACCGCGCGCTGCTCTTCTTCCGTTTTGCAGCGGTCGGTTTTGTAGTCAACGAGCGTTACATTGCCGTCCGCGTCCTCAAAGAACAGGTCAATTATACCCTGCACGATAACGCTCTCGTTTTCATATTCCCCGCCGAGACTCGCGTCGTACTCACGCGCGGAAATTTCTATCTCGAACGGCTGCTCGCGGTATACGCGCTTTGCCGAAAGCACGCTTTTACCCATATCGCCTCGGAAGAATGCACACACGTTTTTACATATATTATCGGTTATTTCTTTGTCGTCCGCTATTTCACCCTCGATTTGTCCCGCCTCGGCTATGCGCGTTATTTCGCTTGCTGCAAAATCCTCGTACCCGCTTTCGTCGAGCGTTTTCATTTTTTCGAGGTCGATGTACGCCATGACCTGGTGGTGCGCCGTGCCTATGCGCGCGCCGAGGTTTTCGCCGCGCATGAACGCGGGCCTCGATGCCATGTAAATGGGATTTTCGTTGCGCGTATTTTCCTCGTCCGCCATTTCCTTTATTGCCGTTACGGACGTTTTTGCCGGTATTGAGCCGCTTTTCGGGTAACGGTAGCTGTACTCGAGTATTTCGCTTACCGATTTGTTCAGCGTTTCATTCGTCTCGTCCGAGATTGTTTCGCTTTCCGCCGCGTCCGCCGCGCCGCCCTCGCCGCACACATCGCGGCAGATCCACCGCTTGCCGTCCGACTGCGCGACCGGTATTATCCAGTCGGCAAGACACCTCGCGTTTCGCTCTATATCCCACGGCATATCCTTTTTGAGCATTTCCCACGCGGCGAGCTTTTCCTCGTACTTCGCGCGCGTGCCGAACTCGTACGCTGCCGTCACAATAAGCTTTTCCCTCGCGCGCGTCGCCGCGACGTATAAAAGACGCATTTCCTCGCTTAACTGCTCGCGTCTGTTCCGGTCGTTTACGTACCCTCTGAAAATAAGCGGCTTCACGTACATATCTTCGTAATTGTAATAATCCATGCCGATACCGAGAACGTTGTGCAGCGCAATACGCGTTTCCTCGCCCGGGTGCGTGTACTTTATCTCCTTGCCCGTTCCGGCAAGCAGCACGACGGGAAATTCAAGACCTTTGCTCTTGTGTATCGTCATAATGCGCACGACGTTATGATTGGAGTTTACAAGCTGCGCTCCGGCTATATCCTCGCGGCGGCGCTCCATTCTGCCTATGTAGCGTATGAAGTCAAATATGCCGCGGAAACCCGATGCTTCGTAACGTTTCGCGCGCTCGTAGAGCAGTCTTAAATTTGCCTGCGCTTCCTCACCGCCGTCCGTCGCGCCCATAAGGTCGTATATGCCCGTTTCCTCAAGCAGCATCCATATAAGCGACGCGACCGACCCGCGCTTTACGTATCCGCGCCACCGTTCGAGGTTTGCTGTAAAGCGGCGGCAGCGTCTTTCGAGCCGCGCCTCGTCGTCCGACGGGTTTTCGGGTGCGGCGTAGCTTAAAACAGCCCTGTAAAACGGTCGCGCACCGCTCGCTATGCGTATTTTTGCAAGCTCGTTTTCCGTAAATCCGCCTATCGGCGAACGCATTACCGCTAAAAGCGGTATGTCCTGCATGTGGTTGTTTATGACCGATATGAGCGACAGCATAAGCTTTATCTCGCGCCGCTCGAAATATTCCTCCTTCTGCACGAACGCGCCTATGCCGCGCTTTTCAAGCTCTTCACGGAAAACCGCGCCGTCCGATTTTACCGATTTCATCAGTATCACTATGTCGCGGTACTCTATATCGCGGTACTTTCCGCCGTCGTACACCTTATATTTTTCGTTTACAAGCTCCTTTATGCGCTCCGCCGCTGCAGCGGCTTCCGCTCTCACGCGACTTATGCCGCCGTTTTCCTCTTTAATCGAGGCTACGCGGTACAGCTCCGCTTTTTCGCCCGCCTCGGGATAAATTTCCTTGTCCGCGTCACGCCTTAAAACTTCGGCTCCCTTGTAGTCAACGTCGCCCACATCGCTCGTCATCATGCGCTTGAACACCGCGTTTATGCTGTCTATAACCTGCATTCGGCTGCGGAAATTCTGCGACAGCGAAATGAGCGTTCCGCCGTCCGCTTTCGCGTAAGCGCGGCTCCTCAGCTTGAATATCATCGGATCGCCGCCGCGGAAGCGGTATATGCTCTGCTTCAGGTCGCCCACCATGAAGATGTTTTTGTTGTCCGTTGAAATAAGGCGGAAAATGTTGTCCTGCAAGCCGTTCGTGTCCTGGTACTCGTCTATGAGTATCTCTCTGTACCTGTCCGCGTACTCGCCGCGTATGCTCTCGTTTTCGGCAAACAGACGGTACGCGAGATGCTCCACGTCGGCGAAACTCTTTATGTTGCGCGCCGCCTTCCTTTCCTCGTACCGCTCCGAAAAAAGCTCCGTAAGCCACACAAGGTCGTCGATCGCGCGCTTGATTTCGGACGCGTGGACGCTTTTGTTGAACTCGTCCCTGCTCACCGACGGGAATACGGCGCACTTCTCACGGAAAAATTTTCTCGGTCCGTCACAGATATTAAAATATTTCTGCCACGTTTCCTCGTCCGCGATCACGGCTTTTTTGTACTTGTTCTTACCGCTGCCGAGATACGTCGAATCGGCTATACATTTATTGTAAAATTCAACGTAATCGTCCCACTCCCGTGCGTTTTTGAGCATTTTTGCCGCGCTAAGGCAGTTATTTGCCTTCTCCCACAGCGAATCCCAGTATTGCGCGGGTTCAATATCGGACGGCGTGTCCGCTTTCATATCTTCAACCAGCTTTTCGAACCGTCCGAGCGTTATGCTTGTAACGTAATCTCTGTGTCCCTCAAGTACAAACTCCTTCACCCACCTGCTGTCAGCCATATTCTCACTGTACATGTCGGCGGCGTCGCGCAGCCACTTAACGGGTTCGGCGAACGACTGCGAAAAATCGTAAATCTTCCTTATTATTTTCCCGAGACCCTCGTCGTCACGGTTCGACGCGTAAATCTGCGCAAGCTTTTCAAACCGTTCCCGCTCCGCATCGTCCTCCGACTCGTAAAGCGACGTGAACAGGTCGTCCATAGCGTCCTCCGCGAGTATGTCCTCCTCGCCCTTGTCCATTATACCGAAATTGGGGTCAATGCCGAGAACGTGGAAATTATTTTTTACGGCTCTTAAACAGAACGCGTCTATGGTATTTATATCGGCTGTGGTGGTAAGGTGTATCTGCTCGCGCAGACGCTTGGCTTCTGCCGCGTCGCCCGCCTCGAACGCCTCGCGCTGCGCCTCGTTTATGCGCGCGATTATACGTTCCTTCATTTCCGCGGCGGCTGCTTCGGTAAATGTCACGACGAGCAGATTGTCAACCGATACGGGAGCATCGTGACGCAGTATCATCTGCGCTATTCGCTCAACGAGTACGGCTGTTTTACCCGAGCCGGCGGCTGCCGACACGAGTATATTGCCCTTGCCCGACGGCGCGAATATCGCTTTTTGCTGGTCATCCGTCCACTTCGTCATCTGCCGTCACTCCTCTCATAGCCGCGCCCTTTGTTTTCATCTGCTCCCAAATTTCCTCGCTGCCGCCCCTTTTTTCGCGTACAACGCGCTTTTTCTCGTCAAATTTGCACACGGGCGCATAATCGCAGTACCGGCACACGCTCTCGCTGTTTTTGTCGTTGTACGGATTTAAGCCTATGTCGCCCGCGCGCGTCCTATTATCTATATCCTCAACCGTTTCCCGCACGCTCTGCATAAGACCGTTTATCTCATCCGGCGTGCGCACGCCCGAAAAATTGCCGCTGCTGTCGGTTTTCACGCCAATAAAACCGCTCGCGCCGCTTTCGGCTATGCCGCGGTCGATACCAACAAGCGTACTAATGCGCCGCTCCTTATCCTCGTCGGCGAACGTCACGCCGTCGAGACGAAGTGAATTGCGGTTCACCTCTTTTATGTTGTCCTCACGTTTTTTGCCGTTCAGCTTCGTGTACTCGTCGCGTACGGCGGTGTAGTAAATACCCGTAATCTCCGTGTCCGCGTTTTTCATTTCCTCGCGCATCGCGAGCGCGTATATCACCATCTGCATATTATAGCCGTTTGCTATATTTACAACGTCGAACCCGGTAGAGCCGGTCTTGTAATCCACGACGCGCAGATACGTTTCGCCGTCCTCCGTTTCGCAAGCGTCAACGCGGTCTATCGTACCCTTCAGTGACGCGCCGTCGGTGAGCTTTACGCAAAATTCTTTTTCCATTCCGCGCTCGGCGTAATCGCCCGACGCGAGGCACTTCTGCACGAGCGCAGCCGACGAGCGTATCGTTTTACCCATACGGCGGAATATGCTGCGCGTTTTTTCCTTGTCGCGCGAGTCGGACGCGATTATTTTCGCGCACGTGTCGTCTATTATTTTGTCTATAAGATTGTCGCGCGCCTCATCGGTTAGGGCGCGCCACGCGTCTATTTTATCGCTGTCGCTCTTGGCGTCTCTTTCCACCTCGGCGCAGAAATCGTGTATTACGCGGTGCGCGTAAGTACCCATACTCATCGGCGATATTGCCCATTCCTCGCGCGCCTTCGCGCCCAAGCCGTAACGCATAAAATAGCCGAACGGACACATCGAAAACGTGTTGAGCCGCGTCGGGCTGTATTCTATATGTCCCGAATACAGGAGATTTGCAACGTCCTCTTTAAGCAGTATGCCGTGACGCTCGTAATAGTCCGCTCTGTCGATAATGCCGAGCTGCGGCTGCCACTCTTCCTTATCCCTGTACCAGTCGTACACCGCGTCCCACACACTGCCGCGGTTCACGCCCGAAACAAGGCTTGTGATAAGGTGGTGCATTGTCGCCTTCGGCGAGGATATGTACACGTACTCGCTGCCGTTTTCCGCAAGGTTGTCCTCCTCTTTGAGCTTCGGGAATTTGCGCTTTATGTCGAGGTACATATGCGACGCGCCGAGCGGTTTACCCTCCTCGTCCTGAACGGAATAGCTTATGTACAGCTTTTTGCTTACGGCGCACAGCGCGCGGTACACCTTAAAGCACTGCTCGTCCGTCTTGCGGCGCGTGTCGGGCGCGAGACGAATATCGAATTTTTCCGCGAGCGTGTTCCTGTCGCGGTCGGAGAAAAATCCCTCCGACGTAACGCCCGTCGGGAATGTGCCGTTTTTCGCGCCGAGTACAAAAATATATTTCACATTCGCGCCGCTCATGCGCTCCGCACTGCCGACGTACACCTGATCAATGCCCGACGGTATCGCGCGTATCTCGCATTTCGTAAGTCCGACGCTCATGTATTCCTCGTACTCCGCCGATGTCAGAGCGTCGCCCGAAAGTGCCTGCGCCGTCTGGTTTAAAACGTCAAGAATAAGATTCCATATCTTTGTGAACTGCTCCGCCTCGTTTATCATTCCGTTCTTTTTAAAGCGCGATATTTCAAATTTAAGACCGGCGTAAAGGTTTATGTCGCCGAGGTACTCAAACAGTGCGGACGCGATTTCCTTAACGTCGTGTCTGCCCTTTACCGCCTCGGCGAACTTCGCCACGGGCGCGGCTATTTCGCGGCGCAGCCCGTCTATCAAATCAGCCGTGTCGGCGTCCGTTTCCGATTTGTCGCCGAACGCAGTTTCTATAATGTCGCTTTCGTAAAACCACTTGTCCTCCGAAAGCCACCGTTTCGCGCCGCGTATGCCGTACTTCAGTATAAAATTTTCGAGCGCATCAATCTTGTTCTGGTCGAGCGGGAACACGCCTCTGCCGACCTTTTTGTATATAAATCCCGCGCGCAGGTAGCTCATTACAGACTCGTAGCTCCAGTTTTCGCGTATCACGCGGAACAGCGACAAAATCTGCATCGCTATAGGGTGGTCGCTCAGGATTATTTTTCTGTCGGTGAAATATGGTATGTCGTACTCGGAAAATATCGCTTCTATAAGATGTATATAGTCGTTCTCGTCGCCGCACATTATTGCTATGTCGCGGTAACGCGCGCCCTCGCCGCGCACAAGGTCGCATATCTCGCAGGCGGCGCGTTCCGTTTCGCTGTACGTGTCGCGCGCCCTGAACAGCCGTATGTTCGGCGGCGCGGTGTCGTATTCGTATTCCTCATTCCAGCGGCTCAGGAGCGTGTAGAGGTCGGGCTTGGACAGAAGGTGCGACAGCGGTTTTCCCGCACCGCGGCTGCCTTCAAATCCGTAAGCTTCACCCCAGCGGTACGCCGCTTTGAGCGTCGGGAACGTTTCGGCGTAAAGCTCCGTTTCGGTTTCGTCCGCATTTTCGGGGCAGCAGACGCTTATTGTGACGTGCGCGCCCTTTTTGAGTATCGCCTCTATCACAGCCGCCTGCTGCGGCATGAATTTGTCGAAACGGTCTATCCACACGTACGTGTTTTCGTCGTAATTGTCCTCCTCTTCGATGTGGCGGGCGAGTACGCGCAAATCGTCGTCACCGTCGCTCGCGCCGGATTTTTCGACGTAAGCCGTATATTTGGCGTAAAGCAGTGAGAACGCCGTAAGCTTGTTTTTGAGCGGCGCATTGTCGGTCGTTTCATCAACCTTTTCGGCAAGAATTTCGGGCGTTACCATGTACCGCTTCATCTCACTTATGAGCGACGCGGCAACGTCAAGAAAGCCGCGCCGTTCCATCGAGGACAAAAGGCGCATATCCATTCCCTCCGCACCGCGAAGCTCATCGCAGCACTCGCTTACCGCCTTGTAAATGAGCATCTGCCGTCCCGCGTCGGTGAGGTGGTTAAGCTCGGAGAGCGTGAGCGTGTTTATTGCCATGCGCCGCAGCGTCAGCACCTCTATGTTGTTAAGTCCCGTGCCGCCGAAACGCTCCACGAACCGCTTTTCCGTTTCGTAGGAGTAGTGGTCGGGTACTATCATCACGCACCGCGCGGACGGGTTACTGCCGTGCGTTATATCTATTTCGTCAAGGCACATGCGGCTCTTTCCCGAGCCTATCGCGCCCGATATTATTCTTACGCCCATTTCGCTCCACTTCCTTTGCGGATTTTACATATACATATATTCTATCACATTTCGTGTACGAAAAAAAGGACTTTGAATAAAGTCCTTTTAAAAATATTCAATTTTTTTCGACTGCCGCCTTTAAAGCGTCAACCATGTCGGTATTTTCCCATTTTACGCCGAGTTCCTCGCGTCCCATATGACCGTACGCCGCAAGGCTCTTATATATGGGCTTGCGAAGGTCGAGCCTGTTTATTATGGCGTAGGGTCTTAAATCGAACACCTCTTTCACTGCTTTTTCGATTTTGCTCTCGTCAACGGTCGCTGTGCCAAACGTGTCAACCATTATCGAAACGGGATGCGCCACGCCTATGGCGTAGGCAAGCTGTACCTCGCAGCGGCTTGCAAGTCCCGCCGCGACAATGTTTTTCGCCACCCAGCGTGCCGCGTATGTCGCGCTGCGGTCAACCTTTGTCGGATCCTTGCCCGAAAACGCGCCGCCGCCGTGACGCGCGTAGCCGCCGTAGGTGTCGACTATAATCTTTCTGCCGGTAAGTCCGCTGTCGCCGGCAGGTCCGCCGACAACGAAGCGTCCCGTCGGATTTATGAAGAATTTTGTGTTTTCGTCTATGAGATTTTCAGGCACGGTTTTTAATATTACCTCGCGCTTTATGTCCTCGCGCAGCGTGTTTATGTCGATTTCGGGCGAGTGCTGGCTCGACACGACAACGGTGTCAACGCGCACGGGCTTATCGTCATCGTACTCGACCGTCACCTGTGTTTTACCGTCGGGACGAAGATAGTCGAGTATGCCGCTCTTTCTGACCTCTGTAAGACGCTTCGCCATTTTGTGCGCAAGCGATATGGGGAGCGGCATAAGCTCCGGCGTTTCGTCGCACGCGTAACCGAACATCATGCCCTGGTCTCCAGCGCCGGTGGAGTTTTCGTCCTCGCTGCCGCCCTGCTCGCGGTTCTCGTAGCCGTTGTTCACGCCCTGCGCTATGTCGGGCGACTGCTCGTCGATCGCCGTAACAACGGCGCAGGTTGTGCCGTCAAAGCCGAATTTCGCGCGGTCGTAGCCCACATCGAGAACCGTCTTGCGCGCAATTTTGGGGAAATCGACGTAGCAGGTCGTTGTGATTTCGCCCATTATCGAGATTATGCCCGTGGTGCAGGTGGTTTCGCACGCCACCCTCGCCATGGGGTCGTTTTTCAGTATTTCGTCAAGTATTGCGTCGGAAACAAGGTCGCATATTTTGTCGGGGTGTCCCTCCGTGACCGATTCCGAGGTGAATAGTCGTCTTGCCATTGTTTCTCTTCCTTTCGCGTGTGTATGGTTATATTCTACATCCGTTTGCGGTATTTGTCAATATGGGGATGATGAGGTTGGGCGGGCTGTCGAGGGCGCCAGCCCCTACGGCGAAAATTTTATGTAGGGGCGACCCTCGCGGTCGCCCGTTATGTATGGCTCCCCTTGAGGGGAGCTGTCGCCGTAGGCGACTGAGAGGTGGTTTTGGCTCGTTGCCACCTCTCCGTCATTGCTTCGCAATGCCACCTCTCCTCAAGGAGAGGCTCACGATATGCGGCGTTCAAAGCAAGGCTCCCCTAATAGGTGAACGACGCTTTAGCGTCGTAGGCATAGAGCTTTGCTCGTATGCCGTAGCGAGGGGAGCTGTCACACGCAGTGTGACTGAGGGGTTTCCTGTATTCACGGTGTATGCCGAATAATCGCTATTATAATGCCGAGTATCGCGCCGGCGATTACCTCTATCGGGGTGTGACCGAGAAGTTCTTTAAGGCGTTTACCGGTTTTCGGCCGGTCGTCGGCGATTATCGACTCAACGAGCTTATTAAGTATCGCCGCCTGCTGACCGGCGCTGCGCCTTACGCCCGCCGCGTCGTACATCACGATAAACGACAGCACTGCCGACACCGCGAACAACGCGCTCGAAAAGCCTTCGGTAAAGCCGACACCCATTGTGAGCGCCATTACGAACGCCGCGTGCGACGACGGCATACCGCCCGAACCGATTATCCGCTTAAAATCAAATTTTTTCTCCCATGTCAGCACTATCTTCAGCACCTGCGCTATTACCCAGCCGAGTATTGCCGAAAAAAATACCGAGTTGGCAAAAAAATCGTTTACATACCTCATTTTTACTCCTCAATTCCGCCTTGATGTAAGATAATCCGTTAAATCCGCGAGAAATTTTGCGCGCTCTCCGAACGGCTTGAGCGCGTCCTTCGCCTTCGCGCTGTACTCCTTCATAAGCTCCTTTGCGCGTTCGAGACCGAGAAGACTCACGTACGTGTTTTTGTTCTCCTCCGCATCAGAGCCTATCGGCTTGCCAAGCTCCTCCTCCGTACCCTCTACGTCCAGAATGTCGTCCTGTATCTGAAACGCTATGCCGAGGTTTTTCGCAAACTCGTCCACAGCCGTGATTTCACTGTCACTTGCACCCGACATTACCGCGCCTATGACGCACGACGAGCGTATTATCGCGCCGGTCTTGCATGAGTGCATAAGACGTAGAGCGTCAAGCGTTATCTCCCTGCCCTCGTACTCCATATCCATAACCTGACCGCCTATCATGCCTTCCGTACCGCTCGACGCGGACAGTATGCGCATCGCTTTGAGCGTTCTTTCTGCGTCACCCTGCACGTCACTTGCGACCTCGAACGCGCGGTTCAATAGCGCGTCGCCCGCGAGTATCGCGACCGCCTCGCCGTATTTTATGTGGCTCGTCGGTCTGCCGCGGCGGAGGTCGTCGTTGTCCATTGCGGGAAGGTCGTCGTGTATGAGCGAGTAGGTGTGTATCATTTCCATAGCGCACGCGAACGGCATAACGTCGGCTTCGTTTCCGCCGCACATTTTCGCCGTTTCGAGCATAAGCACGGGGCGCAGACGTTTACCGCCAGCAAACACGCTGTAACGCATAGCCTCGTATATTATTTTCTGCTCTTTGTCCTTTACGGGCAGGTATTTGTCGAGGTGAGCGTCCACCTCCGCAGCCCGCTCTTTAAGACGTTCCTTTATCATTCGCCCAAATCTCCAAACTCTTCCTTAACGATTTCACCGTCGTCATTCGTCATCAGTATCGAGACCTTCTTTTCCGCCTCGTCGAGCATTTTCTGACAGCTTTTGCTAAGTTTAATTCCGCGCTCGAACAGCGTCAGCGACTCGTCGAGCGTGACGTCGCCGCCCTCAAGCTGCGCGACGATTTTTTCAAGCTCCGCAACGGAGCCTTCAAATGTTTTTTTCTCAGCCATAATTATCTCCTTATTTCACAACGCAGTCCCTGCTGCCGTCCTTTAACCTCAATGTGAATTCGTCGCCGCTCTTTACCTCGCCGACGCTCCGTATAACGGTTCCGTCCTCGCGCGTCGGTATCGCGTAGCCTCGCGACAGCGTCTGCAGAGGCGAAAGCGCGTCAAGCTTCGCGGCTTGCGCGGCGAAATGTCGGCGCAGCGACATTGTTTTCATTTTCAAGCTGTTTTCCATCGAGCGCGTCATAGAGTCTACACGCAGACTGTACTCGTCTATCCTGTCCTTCGGGGTGCGCATCTTAAAGCGTTTGAGCAGCAGTCTGCCGCCCTCTATTCGGCTTACAATGCTTTGCTGTATACGGCTTTTGTCAGCCGTTATGCGCGCCGCAAGCTCCGGCGTTGACGGCACGGCTATTTCAGCAGCCGCGCTCGGCGTCGGTGCGCGCAGGTCGGCGACAAAATCAGCTATAGTGAAGTCCGTTTCGTGACCTACCGCGCTTATTACGGGTATCTCCGACGCGTAAATCGCGCGCGCCGTGATTTCCTCGTTAAACGCCCACAAATCCTCTATGCTTCCGCCGCCGCGCCCGACTATCAACGTGTCGACCTCGCGCGTGGCGTTAAAATATTCGATTGCTTTTACAACGCTTTGTGCCGCGCCCGTACCTTGAACCTTCGCGGGGTAGAGTATGATTTCAGCCATCGGGTAACGGCGCGTTATCACGTTTATAATATCCCTTACCGCCGCGCCGGTCGGAGCGGTGACAACGCCGACCGCCTTCGGGAATTTCGGTATCGGCTTTTTGTGTCGCTCGTCAAACAGTCCCTCGTCCGCAAGCTGCTTTTTAAGCTGCTCGTAGGCGATATACAGCTCTCCCACGCCGTCGGGGATCATTTCTTCTATATAAAGCTGGTACGCGCCGCCCGCCTCATACACGCTGACGCGTCCGCGCGCGAGTACCTTCATGCCGTCCGCCGGCTCAAACGCGAGCGTTGCCGCCGCGCTGCGGAACATTACGGCTTTCAAAACGCCGCCCTCGTCCTTCAGGGTGATGTAGAGGTGTCCCGAATAGTGGCGCTTGAAGTTTGAAAGCTCGCCCTTTACCCAGACGTTGTTCAGTATTATGTTGTGGTCGAGTATTTTTTTGACGTAGCCGTTTATCTGCGATACCGTCGCAACTCTCGGTTCCAAATTCAAGCCTCCCTTGCCATATGCGCCAGATACGCGATACCGACCGCGTTATCCGTCGAGTATTCCGGTTTCGCGAAATACACGCGCCCGTTTATGTTTTCGGTAAAGCCGCGCCGTATTATGCCGTTCGACGCGACTCCCCCGACTATCAGTATATCCTTTGCTTCCGTTTCCTTTACCGCGCTGTTTATCGCGCGCGTCAGCGTGTCGCGCACACAGCAGAGAACGCCGAGCGCGAGGCTCGCGCCGTCCGTTTCGTCGGCGATACGCGCTGCCTTTGTTTCAACGCCCGAAAAGCTCACGAGCGTGCCGTCGGTTGATATCGGGAGATTTGCGGCAGTGTCCGCCGTGAGCGCGAGCTGTTCAAGCTCACGTCCGGCGGGGAACGCCATGCCCATTCTCACGCCGACGCGGTCGATAAACTGTCCAGCGCTTATATCCTTCGTGCCGCCGATTATTTTGTGCGTAAAATTTATGCCCTCGTAGCGGCTTAGCAGTATCTCCGTCGTGCCGCCCGAAAGGTGTACCGACAAAAACGGCTTTTCCAAAAGCTCGAACGCACCGCAGGAGTAAATCCCCGCCATGACGTGTCCGTCCTGGTGCGAAAACTCGTAAAGCGGCACTCCGAGCGATTTCGCGGCTATTTTGGCAAAGCCGTGACCCGCGAGGAACACCGGCATGTACGAGCCTTCCACGTTCCTCGGTCTCGTGCTTGCGCCGACAGCCTTAACGCCGTTCATATCGACATCGAGCCGCTCGTAAAGCTCGGGCAGCAGCTTTACATGCTGGAACAGTCCCTCGCTTTGACGTATGCCGCGCTCGCCCGATTTTACGGAAAGCAGCTGTCTCACGCTTTTGTCACGCGCGCCGTCCGTCCACGCGGCTGACGCGGTGTAATTACTTGTGTCAAATCCGAGCGCGCTCATTCTTCCGCCTTTATCACGCTTGCCAGAAGTCCGTTCACGAATGTCGGATCGTTCTCGTCGCCGTAACGCTTCGCAAGCTCCACCGCCTCGTTGACAGCCACGCGCGGCGGTACGTCGTCAAGGTATTTCATTTCAAATATCGCTATCCGCAGCACCGTGCGTGAAACCTTTGAAATACGCGCGAATGACCAGCCTTTTCGGAGGTTTTTCGTTATGATTGCGTCTATTTCACTGCCGTGCTCCTTCACGCCGTCTATGACTGACTGTATATAGCCGAGGTTGTCCTCACATTCGGGACGCGCCTTTAACAGCTCGTCCATGATAACATCCATGCTGCCCTCGTGCTGATCCATCTGGAACACCTGTGTGAACGCCGCGTCGCGCGCTTCGCTTCTCGTTTGCTTCTTCATCGCGTGTATTTCCTTTCTCGTCCTTAACGCACATATCTGCCTGTGATAAAACTATACCATATATTTACATAAAAATCAAGGGAAAGAAAAAACGCCTTTCGGCGGAGTTTTGGTTTTTGTGTGGGGCTAACGTAGGGGAGGCGTATCGTGAGGCCCCCTTGTCAAAGGGGGCTGGCGCGCGGAGCGCGACTGGGGGATTCCTTGTTGGTTTTTACAATGAATCCCTCCACCGCCTTCGGCGGTCCCCCTCCCTTTAACAAGGGAGGCTTACGATGTGAGCCATATCGCCTCATATCTCCGGCGCGATATAATTCTTATCCTCCAGCGCCTTACCGATAAGGTCAAGCGTTTCCTCGCTGTTTGCCTTAACGGTGTGGTAATGGTAGCCGGACGTTATATTCATCAGCGCGACCGACTTACCGCTCCTGAGTCCCTCAACACATTGCCTTACGCCGAGGCGCGAGGAAATATTGAGCTTCGCCTCGATCTTGCCGTAAACCCTGTGCCACACGAACACGTCCACGACAGTGCCTCCCAAATCAACGATCGTGTTAAGCTCGTCCTCGGTCTGCTCGTCGGTGTGGTACAGCTTGAAAACGCGTATGCACGCGTTGGGATCGCTCATTATATAGCCGCGGCTCGTGGAGATTATCTCCTGTCCCGACGCTTTCAGAAGCGCGATGTCGCCGACTATGATCTGGCGCGACACGCCGAGCTTTTTCGCGAGAGCGCTTCCCGAAACGGGCGCGGCGCTTTCGGTTATTAGCCGCAATATTTCGTTTCTTCTTTCCTCTGTGTTCATTTTCAAAACCTCATACCGCGTGAAGATTTTTAAGAGACAAGTCGAGTATCGGCGCGGAGTGCGTCAGCGCACCCGACGAAATGTAGTCAACGCCTATGTCCTTAAGACGCGCAATATTCTCCTTCGTGACGTTGCCGCTGCACTCCGTCTCGGCTCTGCCTGCCGTAAGGCGCACGGCTTCCTTCATGTCCTCCGCACTCATATTATCGAGCATGATTATGTCCGCGCCGGCTTCGAGAGCCTCGCGGAGCATGTCGAGGTTTTCAACCTCGACCTCTATCTTCCTCACAAACGGCGCGTACTCCTTCGCCATTCTGACGGCTTCCTTAACGCTTCCCGCCGCGCCGATGTGGTTGTCCTTTAACAGAATACCGTCGCTCAGATTGTAACGGTGGTTGTATCCGCCGCCCACTCTTACGGCGTACTTCTCAAACACGCGCATATTCGGCGTTGTTTTTCTCGTGTCGAGCAGCTTTGTTTTGCTGCCCTCGAGCAGCTTCGCAACGGAATTGGTGTACGTCGCGATACCGCTCATGCGCTGCAGGAAGTTAAGAGCCGTTCTCTCGCCCGACAGAAGCACGCGTATGTCGCCGCGCACTATGCCGAGCCTGTCTCCGTTTTTAACTTCGTCGCCGTCCTTTACGTGGAAAACCGTTTCGGTCGCACTGTCAAGCAGCGTGAACACGCGCTTGAACACGTCAAGTCCCGCTATTATGCCGTCCTGCTTGCATATAAGCTCTACCTCGCCCATTTTCGGCGCACGCATAACAGAATTTGTCGTTATATCCTCGCTCGTTATATCCTCGCGGAGCGCGCTTAAGATAAGCTCGTCCGCGTTAAGTGTCATAGTTATGTTATTCATGCTTTTTCCTCTCCTTTTCTATCTCATCGAGCACGGCTTTTTTGTACGCCGCCTTGTAATTTTTGTAGTCGTCAGCGTTCGAAGTGTACTCCTTTTTCTCCGTCGCGGAGTACGTTTCCGTTATCCTTTCCGCCGCGCGGCGCGCGAACACAAGGCTTTCGAGTAGTGAGTTGCTCGCGAGACGGTTCTTTCCGTGTACGCCGTTGCACGCCGTTTCACCGACCGCATACAGCCTTTCCATCGACGTTTTGCTGTACTCGTCAACGTCTATGCCGCCCATGAAATAGTGCTGCGACGGCACGACGGGTATCGACTCTTTCGTTACGTCAAATCCCTCCTTGAGGCAGTGACGGTAGATGTTCGGGAAGTGCTTTTTTATGGTTTCCTCGGGTATCGGCTTTAACGACAGCCACACGTAGGGCTTGCCGTCCTTTTCCATCTGCTTGTAAATCTCGGCGGTCACGACGTCGCGCGGCGCAAGCTCGTCTGTGAAGCGGCTGCCGTTATTATCGAGAAGCAGCGCGCCCTCGCCTCTTACCGACTCCGAAATAAGAAAGCGTCTGCCGTTTTTCTCGCTGTAAAGCGTCGTCGGGTGGATTTGGATATAGTCGGGATTTTTGAGCTTCACGCCGTGCTTTAGTGCAATTGCGAGCGCGTCGCCCGTAAGGTGGCGGTAGTTTGTGGAGTTTTTGAACAGTCCGCCTATGCCGCCGGTGGCGAGAATTGTATAGTCCGCCGCTATACTTTCCATTTCGCCGTCACGGTTAAAGCCGACCACGCCGCGGCACTCGCCGTCCGTTTCGATTATGTCCGCGACGGTGAAGCGTTCTATTATTTGTACGTTGCCGAGCTTCTGCACCGCCGCCAAAAGGTGCGACGTAATCTCCCTGCCCGTTATGTCCTCGTGGAACAGTATGCGCGACGTGGAGTGCGCGCCCTCCTTCGTGTACACGAACTCGCCGTTCTCCTTCGTAAAACGCACGCCGTAACGCTCCAAATCGGCTATCACGTCCCTCGACGAGCGTATCATTATATCGACCGAGCGCTTGTTGTTCTCGTAATGTCCGGCGCGCATTGTGTCCTCAAAATAGCTGTCGTAATCGTCCTCGCTCTTCAGCACGCATATACCGCCCTGCGCGAGGTACGAGTCGCTTTTTTCAAGCTCGTCCTTCGTCACCATTATTATTTTTTTGCCGCGGGGCAGATTCAGTGCGGCGTAAAGTCCGCTCACACCGCTGCCCGCTATCACTATGTCCGCTTTCATGTCTGTCTCCTTATTTCGCAAGCTCCAGCATCCTGTTGAGCGGCTTTAACGCTCCCTCCCGCACCTCGTCGCTCACGTGTACCTCGTTTTCGCCCGTCTGTAAAACATGCAGTATCTTTTCGGCTGTATTGAGCTTCATGTTCGGGCAGAAATGCTTTGTGCCGGCGAAGTAAAATTTCTTGCCGTCTCCGGGTTTTTTGAGCATATATCCGACGCCGCTCTCGGTGCAGATTATAAATTCGTTATTGTCCGTTTTCGCCGCGTAATCTATAATGCCCGACGTGCTGCCGATGTAGTCCGCGAGCGACAGCACCTCCTCGCGGCACTCCGGATGAGCCGCAACGAGCGCATTGGGGTACTTTTCCTTTATCGCCTTCACGTTCTCGGCTGTCATTGACGCGTGAACGTGGCAGAAGCCTTTGTTTAATATGACGTTCTTTTCGGGAACCTGCTTCGCGACGTACCGTCCGAGGTTTTCATCGGGTATGAAGAATATATTTTTGTTCGGGAGCGCCTTCACTATCTTAACGGCGTTCGACGACGTTACGCACACATCGCTGTGGCATTTCAGCTCAGCCGTCGAGTTTATATAGCACACAACAGCCAAATCGTCGTACTTTTCGCGCATTTCCTCTATCGTTTCCGCGTCAGCCATGTGCGCCATCGGGCAGTCTGCCGACATATCGGGCATGAGCACGGTCTTGTCGGGGTTTAATATCTTCGCACTTTCGCCCATGAACGACACGCCCGCGAAAACGATAACGTCCGCGTCCGTTTCACGCGCGGCTTTCGCGAGGTAATACGAGTCGCCTATGTAATCGGCAATCTCCTGCACCTCGTCGTTTACGTAGTAGTGCGCGAGTATTACGGCGTTTTTCTCCTTTTTGAGCTTTTCTATTTCCTTTGTGAGTTCTTCCATTGTGACGTCATTACCTTTCAAGTGATATTTTGAACAGTATACCACATGTAAAGTCACCTGTCAAGACACCTATGCGCAAGAAAAAAGCGAAAACCGCGAAGGGTCTCCGCCTTTTCCCCAAAAGGTGCGCTGTCTCAGAGCATTTATATTATATCCGTCATAAAATATAATTTCAATAAGATGCCGCGAAGTTTGGTATATCTTACCCGAAATTTGTCGTTTGTGGCAAAAATGTGTCACTGAAAATGGCGTATTAAAGCCGTTTTTGAATTGTTTTGACATAAATTTATGGGATTTATTAACTATATATGTCATTTTTGTGCATTTTGCGGCACAGATACAAAAATACCGTCCCGCTTGAATGCGGGACGGTATGGATTTTATCAATCTGTTATTTCTTCTTCCTCGTCGCCGTCGTCTGTTTCGGCGGGAGCGGTCTCCGCCGCCTCGTTCTTAGGCTGCTCGGTCTTTTCCTTATCGAAGCTCACGCCCTCGATATGTATGTTCACCTTGAGAACATTAAGACCTGTCATGGTTTCCACGTTGTTCTTTACATTTTCCTGAATTTCCCACGCGAGCTCCGGTATTCTCACACCGTACTGCGCGACGATGTAAAGGTCGATAGTCACGTTTTCGCCGTTCATGTCAACCTTAACGCCCTTTGACGGACTTCTTTTCGCTCCGAGCATTTCGGCTATTCCTCCGGCGAACGTACCGTACATACCGGCTACGCCCTCAATCTCGCTTGTCGCGATTCCGGCGATCGTCGATACGACCTCCAAAGATATTTTGACGTTGCCCGTTTCCTCAGCCGCGCTTTCGTTTTCTGCTTCCGCCGCCGCTTCCTCTACAGTTTCTTCAACAGTTTCCGCGTCGTCCGCCATGTTCTTGATTTCCTCTTCCATACCGTTACCTCCATAAAGATTTTTCATCGGGTTTTTCAAGCTATGTATATATTGTATCACAGTTTTTATTTAACTTCAACTATTTTTACGTTTTGAGCCGAAATTTTAAGGTGATCCGTCACAAGCTCGGTGAGCTTTACAACATCGTCGTTGTTAAAGCCGTCCTTGCGCACAACGACGTTCGCGTCGTCATTGTCCACGTACACGCAGATCTCACTGTAACCCTTCGACTGCGCAATGCCCTCGATTTCGGATTCCTTCTGCACATTGTCGGCGACGGTGAGGATTTTGTCGCCCGCCTTTTTGCGTATCTCCTCGTCGAAGCTCTCGTTCTGCGCCGTCTGGTTCAGTATCTCGAGCGACTTTGAGCGCGATTCCTCGCGGTCGAGCTTCGCGCGGTCGAAGTAGTCCGCGCCGGCTTCCGCGCCGCTCGCGGTTTCCTCTGCCGGCGTTTCCTCTGAGGGAGCGCCGTCATTGTTTTCGTCACCGTCTTCGGCGGCTGTGGTTTCGGTATCGCCTTCCTGCGTTTCACCGTCCGGCGACGCTTCCTCGACCTCCTCGTTCGACGAAACGTACTGCGCCTCGCCGAGCTTTTTACCGGTTTCAACGTAGCTTTCGCCGTCGCGCACCTTTATCGTGTCCTGATACGACCAGTTCAGGTACCCCGCCACTCCGATAAGCACCACGAGCGACGCCGCTATAATTTCCTTCTTCTTTAAAATCATTTGTCTATTCCTCCTTCTTGAAAATACATACTCTGTGCGCGCTTACGCCCAAGGACGCCGTGACAGCCTCGCGGATAGCCGTCTTGACGGACGCGCTGTCCGCGCCGTCAGCCGCCACTATAACCCCCTTAACCTGCGGATACACCTCCTTGACCACCATCGGTTCGCCGCCCGACGTCACCGCCTTGCGGTCCTCGCTTCTTTCGCCGCTCGACTCGCGCGACGAGGTTCTCGTTTCGTAAGCGAGGCTTTTCTCCGTGCCGGATTCGTACGTTATCATCACCGAAACGCGCCCCGCGCCCTCTATCTGCGCGAGCATTTTGGCGAGACGTTCCTCCTCGTCCCGGACGGATACCGCCGAGGCTGGCGTGTACGCGCTTTCGCCGCCCGTGTCCTTGTGATTTTGCGCGGTCAGCACAAGTACAACTCCAATTATAAATATTATGAATATTATCCTGTTATTCTTATTTTTGAAGATTTTTAAAATTTGTTCCTTATTCATTGTGTATTCCCTCGATATTCAGTCCGTACACCTCGCAGAGCCGCCTTTTCGCGCCGTCCGTAAGCGAGCCGCCGTATACGCGTATTTCCTTAACGCCCGTAATTTTCCCGTCACTGTCAAAGCCGAGTTCACACTCCGCGTCGATATTCAGTCCGTACTCGTCCTTCATGCGCTTTTCTATGTCGGCGTTAATGTTTTTCTGAAGCTCGGAGACTATAATTTCGTTCTGTGCGTCACGCGTTTCGCCGACGCTTGCGATGCTTTCGTCGAGACCTTTGAAAACGCCGCTGTGAACAAGTCCCGCGGCGGGCGCGATTATGCTGCTTATGACCACCAGACCGGTTATTATTTTCACATATCCGCGCCACTTTTCGGGCGAGATTATTTCCGCGAGCGCGCTCAGAAGCGCCGCGCCGATTACAGTTATTATATATGCTTTCATACCCATACCTTGTCAGACGCTTATATTTGTCGCGCCTATCATTATGCTTATGTTTATGATGAACATCACAGCCGTCATTACCACTATCGCGAAAACCGACGTCACCGCCTCCGACACCTCCCACATCATACCCGAAATGCGCTTGTCCGTCAGCGGTTCGGCGACGGCTGACGTTATTTTAAGCATAAGCTGTATCACGCCTATTTTGATGACCGGCAGCGCGCATATCGCTATTACCGCGATTATGCCGGCGGTTCCGACCGAGTTTTTCATAAGGCGCGTACCGCTCACGACCGTTTCGAGCGTGTCCGACACGAAGCCGCCTACCACGGGCACAAGGCTGCCGACCGCGAATTTCACAGCCTTGCCGCCCACCGCGTCGAGCGACGGCGACGAAAAGCCGTATATCGCGCTTATTGCCGTGAACACCGTTATCACAGCAGTCATTATCCACTTCCCGACCGATTTTACAAGGCGCGTAAAGCCCGAAAGCCTGACGCGTTCGTTTATGTTGCCTGCCACAGCGAGTACCGCTCCGAACGACGCGAGCGGCACAAGGCACTTGTCTATCACGAGCGACGCGACGTACACCGAGCCCGACATAACCGGCTGAAAAACAGCCGCGCTCACGGGCGCGCCGCTCGCCGCGAGTGACAGCATTACAAGCGGTGACAGCTTTGTTATAAAGTCGGTCATGAGCCGCGCCGTGTCCGCGCCGTAGGTGAGCGCCGTCGTGAAGCATTTGAGTGCCGCCGCCGACATCAGCGTGAAGCAGGCGAAAAATGCCGCTTCGCCCGAACCGCTTTTTCCGAGCGCGCCGAATTCGTTCGTTATCACGCCCGAAATCGCAGCCATTATAAATAAAATCATCACATCCCCCGCGCACGTCCTGACTTCCCCGAGCAAATCGTCCGTCAGCATATTGAGTACCGACATGGGGTCGAGCGACAGCGTGCCGGACGATACCTTGTCCACCGCTTCGTTGTACGTGTCCTCGCCCGAAAGCGTCAGATCCGTGCCGTACATTTCCGTGTCCGCGTACGCCGTTACGGGCAGCGCGAACATTAAAACGATGATAAGCTTAAACAGCAGAGAGCGCATTTATGCACACCTCCAGAAATTCCCTGACTATCGGGAGTGTCAAGCCTAAAATTACCACCTTCCCCGCAAGCTCCACCTTTGACGCTATCGCGTTTTCGCCGCTGTCGCGCAGCACCTCCGCGCCGAACTGCGACACGTACGCTATGCCTACCACCTTCACCACCGCCGCGACGTATTTCGCGTCAACGCCCGCGCGGTTTGTTATTTTGGTTATGCCGTTTATTGCGGGAACAATCGCGTCGAGCGTCATAAAAAGCATAACCGCGACCGTTATAAGTCCCGTAAGCACGCCGTACTCCGGCTTGCAGTGCCGCACCGTCACAGTCAGCACGCCGCCCGCGAGACCTACGCCGATTATCTTGAATATATCCATAGAGCGTACCTCATAAGTTGAAAATGTTTTTTACCGAGTTAAACAGCTCACCTATCTGCTGCGTCACTATGAACAGCACCACCACAAGTCCCGCTATTGTGGTAAGGAGCGCCTGTTCCTCGCGTCCGGCGCGGGTAAGAAGCTGGTTCAGCACCGCGACTATTATCCCCACGCCCGCTATCTGGAATATTAAATCTATGTTCATTTCATTCTCCTTTTGTTATCCGCGGCTATATGAGCGCAATCACGATAAACGCGCCGACAAGCACGCCGCCCGAGGAATACAGCTTCCCGTATTTCGCGTACTCCGCTTCCGCCGCGCGCCGCTGTGCATCGGCAAGGCTTTTGACGTAACGGATATTCTTTATCTGGTCGTCACGGTCGGTTTTGCCGAGGCTCTTACCGAGTAAATTCAGCGCGTCACAGTCCGCGCCCGTAAGGCACAGCTTGCCCGACATTTGACGCACCGCTTCGCTCCACGCCTTTTCCGCGCCAAGCGCGTCGGTTTTTTCGGCGGCGAGTGCGAACAGTCCGTTCGTGTCGGCGCGCGTAAGCGCCTTTTTCAGCTTGTTCACGCTGAAATTGATTTCACTTTCGAGCGTTTCAAGCGACGTTACAATATTTGCAAGGCTTACCATGCGCGTTTTAAGCGTCATGCGCAGCCTGAACCCGAAATATCCGCACGCGAAGCCCGTCATTACCGCGCCGATAAGCTTTACCACTCCGTCCGTACCTCCTCGATCGTACCCGCTCCGTCACGGCGGCTGAGCGTCACGGCAAGGTCGAAGCAGTCAAGCATGTCCGCGAGGTCGCTCCGCCTTTTTATCATCTCCACGCCGCTGCCGTGAACGGTCGCGATTACAGCCGCGCCGCTCATCGTTATCTTCTTCACCGCCTCTATGTCGCGCGCGCCGCCAAGCTCGTCCGTCACAATAACGTCGGGACTTAATGAGCGCAGCACCATAAGCATACCTTCCGCTTTGTCCGCGCCTTCGAGTACGTCCGTGTTATTGCCGAGGTCGAACGCGCTCACCCCGTCGCACATCGCCGCTATTTCGCGCCGCTCGTCCACCACGCTGACGCGGTACATGTCGTACGACAGACGGCGCGTTATATCGCGCAGCATCGTCGTTTTACCCGCGCCGGGCGGCGAGATTATGAGCGTGTTTTTAATCTTTCCGTCCTTTAAAATAAACGGCATAACCTTGTCCGCCGCGCCGATTACCTCGGACGCGACGCGGTAATTGAGAGCCGACACGTCCTTCAGGAATGACACCTTGTCCCCCTCCAGAACAGCCGTTCCTGCTATGCCTATTCTGTGACCGCCGCGAACCGTTATGTAGCCGTTTTTTATCTCGTCCTTTACCGAGTAAACCGACGACGCGGTCGCCGTTTCGAGAGCCTCCTCGATGTGCGCGCGCGTCACGCGCACCGCCGACGCGGGAACGGTCGTGAGATTACCGCGCCTGCTTACGTAGCGGCAGCCGTCGGGGAAGTAAATCGCCGCGGGTTTACCGAGCCGCAGCCTTATCTCGCTCGCGCCGTCAAGGTCTATATTGTAAAGAAACTTTCGTATATCGCGCGGCATAAAAGACGTTATGCCGCTTGCCTTTCGCACCGCCGCGCTTGTTGCTATGTACATATGCCTATCCTCCTTTTGTTTTGTATATGATATATATTATTTTGCGGCGGAGTTTAGAACATGAATATCCGGCTTTGATTCCAT
>CANQQS010000025.1 GCA_947626045.1 uncultured Clostridia bacterium
CAGTCCTTCGCGTCATAAGCTGTCATACTCATTTTTTATTTTCTCCTTTCTTACGCGGCAATAGTGCCGTTGATTTCCGCGGTGTGAATTGCCCCCGCAAGCCTAAAGCTGAAATTACCGCCGGAGTAGTGCCGATTAGCTTTATCGGTCGCGTTTACATCAGACGCAGGCAAGAAGTTTGTTGCGTAATCGCCTTCCTTCGGGTTCTCTTCGCTTTCCGCAATCATGCCGTTACCAAATGCTTCTTTAAGCACGCTGAGCGTGGCCGCTTCAAGCTGTGCAATACCCGAATTAGTAAACGGTACCTTCGGATTGACGTTAAAGACCTTCTGATTGTCATAACCGATATGCTCGATTATCCAGTCGTAAGAATCTATAACATCGATATACTCGCCGCTTGCAACCTTGCCCTCGCTTGTTACAATGTCACCGGCTTTCTTAACGACGGTAATTCCCTTCGCCGCGCCCTCGGTATTTGTAAGAGCCGCCAACGTCGCCGACGTAAAATCAAGCGGCGTAATACCTTTAAGAATAAGATTCTTATAGGTAAAGGCTCCGGGTGCATAACCCGCAGACGCGCCCACGATAGCCGCTTCGGGCGTCTGAACGGAATTATCATAGAACATAACTACTGTTCTATCATAACCCGCGAGGTCTGCCGTTGCGGTCTTCCAAGCTTCGCCGAGCGCGGTCGAGGCCATTGTTTCCCATCCTTCAATCGCAAGCGAGGCAAAATACATCTTGTTTTCGGCCGTTTCGATAATGGCCGCAACATCTTTTATGCTCTCTTCCTCGCCAAGCGCGACCGTAATAACCTGCCGCCAGTCTTTATTGAGCACCGAACTTACGGCTTCGGCTGCGGTTGTTGCCGTACTGCCGCATACCGCAAATTTTCTCGGTCTTTTAAGCTGACCCAGCATAAGCTTTACAGCATTGTAAAGCTTAGAGTTTGTCGAAAAGCCCGCTGCGGCGACATCGCTTAAACTCGTACACTCGGTATAAGGTACAGCGGCTTCCGCTTCGCTGTTCGTTACCGCGTTCGGTGCAATAAGTAACGGAAAATGCTCAGAAAGTCCGCCCTGAATTGTGCCGCCGGTAAGATTTACCGTGACGTCTAAATTTAATGCCATTTTTTATTATCCTCCTTCTTTATTTACGCGAATATCTGTTGTTTTAATTTCGCCTTCGTCAAGCTCTCGGCTGTCTATCTCGTCCATGAGCCCGAAGGTTACATCAAAACCGCACCGATATTCATAATTTACGCTTAATAGTGAATCACGGCTCGTAATATCGCCTAAACGCGATACTACTATGCCGTTTTCCACTAAAGATGTTACTCCTACGTAGTCAAAATAATTATGTGCCTTTAATGCGAGCTCCTGAGCCTCGTCAGGAGCTCCAGATTGAGCCGTAAAGCTCCAAATTTGATTGATAGGCTTTCTATATATGCCGTCTTCATAAGCTCCGTATGTGCCATTATTCGCGCCCACGGGAGTAGTTACGGTAAATGAGATATACGGGTGCTTCGGTATGTACGCTATTTGATTAGCTAATACAACCGGACACGCCGCATATTTACTGAGCGCGCCCGCTATTACTGTTCTTATACGCTTAAAGTCAATCATTCTACGCTCACCCTCTTTAGCACATATTCCCATACGTCCGCAAAATCACTATAATCGGCGTCTTCCTCGATATTATAGAGGCAATTTTTATATTTGACCTGACTGCCAAGAAGCGCGGCGGGGATTTCGGCGTGCATAAAAAGCTGTTTATCCTGCGCCGTATATGTACCGCCTGAGCTATATATCTTTTTAGACGACATAGGGACTATTGCACCGGTCATTTCCTGCGTTGCGGGCTCGCCGTCAACGTAAAGCCCGCCTTCGTATGTACCCTCATTTTTTGTAATAAGCGTAAAGACACAGCTATACTTGTCTATCAGTCGTGTAAAATTATATAATTTGCTCATTATTCCACCTCGTAGCTGATTGCTCCAATCATATCGCCGCTATCGATAAGCGGATTCGCCTTACCGCCGTTTCGTTGTAACGTAAACGGGTGTTTAGCCGGCGAATCAAGCTCTGTTGCGTATTCCTTAATACGGTCTGCTAATAAAAGTCCGACTGTCTTACAAAACTCGTCTGCCGACATTTTACCGCTGCCGACAAATCCTACAAGTCTGTCAGTCTCATCAAGTACGCTGCCGATATTCGTATCATAGCCGGACCGTAAAAAAGAACGCTCCGGAATATGTATCTCAGTCGTTGACGCCTTCAAATGCAATCCGTTTGCGTGTAACCACGCGCGCATTTTGGGCGTAACTTTAATGTTCCATCCGTATTCATGAATTGCCGCAAGCCACGCTTGCTCGCCGCCGCCAAGTACGCCGACTTTAACCTTTTTACCGTTAAGGCTATTAAGCTCTTTTTCTATTTTAGGAAAATCATTTTTAACGGTTTTAATTGTAACTCCCATAATTACCACCGCTTTGTTGCTTGCGTAAACTTCATTTGCGATTTCATATACGGCCCCAGCAAGCTTTCGGCAAGGTCAAAGAGTAAGCCGTTACGGTTTGACGTATCGAATGACTGACTCATACCGCCTAAACTTTCGCTTGCTACGCCCGTTTCCGCTTCCATAAGCGCGCTATACTTTACAATAAACAATTTTGCCTGCGCCGGTAAAGCCTTTATGGTAGCCGGGTCCGTAATATCCGCCGTAAGCGTCGTATTATTTGAAATATACTCAATCGCGCTTTCGGCTTTTAACATTGCGAGCTCGTCTTCGGGGTCAATCGGTATACCCGCGTCCCTTAACTCTTCGGCAGTCATGACTTTTTCTTCGCCGACGCACTTTTTGCAGACTTACTTGCGGGCGCTTTTGTTTCTGCCTTTTCAGCCGGCGCTTCCTCGGGAATTTCTACCGGCGCTTCCTCGGGAATCTCCGCCGGTGCTTTCTCGGTTATTGTAGGCGCTTCATCGGGAATCTCTACCGGCGTGTTAGCCGGTATGATTTCGCCGTTTACCTTTACCGCGTGCGTATACGTAAATGTAGCCATGATTACGCCACCTCCAAAGCATAACACTCATTCATTCTCTCAAAAGAGGGAAGAACGATTTCCGATACGGTTGTTTTCGTATTTACCGGGTCGTCCGTAATTGTTACAGCAATCGTCACGCCGGTATTTACGATTGAAACGTTTGCGTCCGCCCTTGCCATGAGCGTTCTCTCTTCGGGCGTAGTGCCGTACCATGTACTGCCGATATTGCCATTAGGCAAAAGCATAACAATGTTATCGGGATAGAATTTCTTATCTTTTCCCTCTTCATCTCTATACTGCTTTGTATAAATGATGATTGAAATGTTAAGCTCTTCCTCGATATACGCCTTGACCTTTGCGGTCGTGTAATTTACGTTCGCCGTTACGTTCTGCGCGAGCACGCCGCTTCTTACCTTTGCGCTGTCCTTGAGCATCTTAAATGTCGCCTTCGACATAAGAGCAATTTCAGGACGGTTGCCGGATTCAGCTTCCTGCGCGTCAAGCGCGTCTTCGAGGTCCTTCATCGGGTCGCACGTTTCCGAAGCGCTCCACTTATCCGTGCCCGAAATAATCTGCAAGTAATGCTTTGCCTTCCACGTGCCGTCCGGGTCGTAGTTATAGGTATAATCAACGCCGTTAGCCTTGATTGCGATACCCATAGAGCCGCTTAACGGCGCCAAAAGCTGCATACGCATTCTTTCAGGCACGACGTCCGCGCCGTCGATAAGTGTCTGCGTATCGTCAAAAACACGCTCCAGAACCTGCGCCGCGTAAGGGTCGCTTGCTTCCTGTACTCTCATAATTTCCTGCTCGTCAGCCTCTTTAACAAGCATGGACTCTCTGAAAAACGCCATTTCTGTTTCATCAACAGAAATACCCACGCGGTCTCTAAACTTAGATTTCGCGTCAAAGGTAGACGGCGCGAGCGATACGGGGAGCCCCTTATGGCCCTTTATCCATTTAAGGTCGAGGCCGGCCTTCTTCTTAGCGGGGAAAAATCCCGTGCCAAGATACGGTGTGCGGTTGCTCGCAGCTTCGGTATAGTTAGCCGCTATAGCTTCCGCTGTAAAAATGTCTGTTAATTTCATTTACTATATCCTCCTTCTTTTTATTCAAAGCGCGCGTTTCGGAAATTCAGCGTCAGCGCGGTTTTGCCGTCAATCTCAACTTCCCTTGTTTCCTCGGTGTTTTCAACCCTGAAAATAATATCGGAGTCAAAAGGAATGCCTTCCTTTTGCGGACTGCCATTCTTTTTCAAGGTCATATTATCGCCGTGACCTGTTAAGGTTATCGGGAAATAGTGCCCTGACTGCTCCTGCTCTGCGTTTGAAAACTTTGTAAAGCCGGTAACCGTTTTTAACGTACCGGTTACGTCGCCGTTCGCTGAAATTTTTACGTCCGTGCCAATCATATCGCCGACGGTTTTATCACCTTCGCCGCCGCCGAAATAATTTTTCTCCTGCGCCGGTATTACCGCGGCACTATTCGGCTTTCAAGAATCCGTGAGCGGCAAAAATGTTATGCCCTTGAGCGCCGTTATTGCGGTCTCTTCCGGCGCGGTCGGCAATTTTGCCTTATCGATAAAGCCGTGAATTATAATTGTACCGTTAGGATTTTCCTCAGGTACAACATCTGTCAGCAATACGCCGACTGCTGTCGCGTCGTTTGCCGGTATAATCGTTCCAGCGGGAATAACGCCTGTTTCCTCTGCGTCAATCTCGCTGCAGTCATACGGCACTGCGACATAATGGTCGTTCGCGAGAGATAATGTTTCGCGAGCTACTTCTGTTCTCTTAAACTTCATTACTTGCTACCTCCTGTATATAAATCTAAAACGCCCCGAGCCTTTTTTTGGGTCTCGGCCGTTCTCTTGCCGAGCTCTGTAACGAACTCATTTTTCTTTTTTCCCTCGTCGTCCGAGGAACCGCCTTTGCCGGGATTTCTGCCCTGCGTCTTAAAGGTTTTATCAACCTCAGCGGCAACCATTTTCTTGACAAGCGCGCTAAGCGAGCTTACGTTTTTATCGATTGCCTTTTCATCAGCGCCCATAACAAGGTCTATAAGCTCAATAACGGTATTGCTTCCGTCGTCAAGACCTGCATTTTTAAGCGCTGTGATAGCGTGCATACGATTTTTCTCAATCGTAATTGCCGCTTCACGCTCCTTTACTGCCTTTTCGCGCTCCGCTATATCTGCCTCATGCTTTTCGGATTCAGTCATATTAGCCGTTTTAAGCTTCTGAATCTCTTCCCTGAGCTCTTTGTTTTCCGTACCGAGCTTCTGCGTGGCACGGTCAACCGCGCTTTGGATTCTCGCGTCGAGGTCGTTTGCCGAGCTGCCTTTCTGCTCATTTGTTTGAGCCGTTCCCGCCGCGGACTGCGCCGCGTGCTGCTGGTTCGTACTCTGCGAACCGGTCTGAGCTTCCGTACCGGCCGCGGTGCTTGTTGCTGCATCTGCCATAAATAAAACCTTCCTTTCGAGTCTATCCGGCAAAGCCGAATCTCCACGTATATATTATTTTGAGTCCAATAAACAAGCCCCAGAGGCACTTAAACACGCAAATAGTTAAATACCAGCCATTCAAAAAAGAGTCCATAAAACGCAAATATGGGCTCCGTGACTCAGTTGTTTGTTATATTGTCCACTGGCAACGAATATAGGACTTGAACCCATACCTCTCCGTGCGTCGCCGGAGCGCTCTACCGTTAAGCTAATTCGTCATAAAAGGGCAGTTTTGCGTCATGCCCGGGACGGGAGGGAGAAAACCTATGGAAAACCCTTCAAGCAGTTTTACGCCGTACTCAGGGCGATATTTTAACGCACAAAAATACCGTACCCATTTTTAGAGTACGGTACTTATTTTTTACGGCCACAGGAGCGTAAGAATTTTTAAGCGTGTTCTCGCCTCTTAGCTTAATTCCTTCATCAGCCGTATTTTTACAGCTTTACTGTCGGTCACTAAAAAAGTTTTTCCAATAAGGATTTTCCTTATCAAATATTTCTTTTTCTTCAGGGCTCAGGTTATGTGGGTAATCTGCAAATAAGTTATATACCTTAATTTTGTCAAAGCTAAAAAGAAATTCACCGGTTCTGTCAGACGTATCTACCCACCAAATTACGTCTGCCGGATTTTCTTTATAAAACTTATTTGACATAACCGCTCACCCCTTTCTGCTGCTTACTATGTATAGTATTTATATAACCCAAAATTGTCTTAAAGTCATCGCCGGTTAATTGACTAATATCTGTAGCATACGCGGTTGAAAATGACCTTGAAGACGTAGTACAGCCGAATCTGTGTTTTAGCGTATCTGCAATATCACCGAAATCTTGCCAACCGTTTGACTCCGGCTTCGCACTTTGTAATTCAAGGTATTGCATAGTACCGCCATTATTTCTAACGATTGCCGCGTGCCTTCCTACCGAGAGATAGTATTCAGTGCCTTCGTTTAGCTGTTTTAGTATATTTTTACCATTAGTCAAATTAGATTTTCCAGAGTCAACTACAATAGATGTTGCGCCTACATCATTAAACATTTTTACTTTATTTATTTTACCTGCAAAGTATACTCGGCTATCGCCACCGCGAAAATCAAGTACATTCCAACCTTGCTTTTGTCCGGCATAGGCTAAAGCGGCAGACGCGCAAGACCCCGCAGTCATATCTCCGCCGGCTACGGCAGTTATTATATCGTCCTCCGCAAGTACACTTGTATGATTAGTAACTTGATTATACGCAATATTATTACTTTCCAAGGCTTTACTTGTAGGCGTTTCAACCCTTATAAATTCTTCCTCTTCTCTATTATCTATTATATCGTCTTTTTCTTTACTTGTAAACGCTTTTGTTGAAAAATGTTTGCCTGTTGCCTTAAAATATTCCTCGTCATTCATTATATGACGCGATAAGTAACACCGGCAATTACAATCTTCCGCCGCGATTCCGCTCATTCCCGGGCACGACGCTTTTGCGCCGCTTTTTAATTCAAAATCCTCGTCCTGAATAACCGTAACCCCGTCCATTTCAACGTGATTAGCGAGATTCGTATGCCGTACCGCGCCGTCCTTCATGGTCTTCCATGTCTTAACCATACGAAACTCGCTGTTATTATCGGTTAATATAGTATTTACGTTACCCGCCGCGTCGTTAAAGCCGCTTTCGCGGACGCGGTGCGCCTCGGTACGAGCTATAAGCATTGATTTTCTGTAGTCCTGCTCTACGTGCTTTGATATACGGCGCGCCATTGTGCTCATTCGGTCGCCCTGCGTCAGGCTTATACTTATTTCTCGGCGTATACCGGCAATAACCTTTTTACGATTTCGTTCAAGCGTAGAATTAAGCGTGAGCTTCTTTATAGGATTCTGAACGGCACGCTTGACTGTTTCCGGCGATATAGCCGATATAGCCTTAAACTCTTTCGCGAGTCTGGCTAAATCGTCAATGCCTTCAACGCCTTTAACAAGCCCTTTATAGCAAGTCTCGTATGTTTCTTCGATAAGCGACTGTACCTCATTTTTCAATTTCGGCGAGATACCGTCAACTTTATTGATAACCTCTTCCAAAAATCTCGCGTATTCGCCTTTTTGCTGCAATATCGCGTATGTAAGCTTATCGTCTTCCGCGAGCTTCGCGTATTCGTTACCGAGAAAAGAATTTAAGTCCTTTTTCAGCGCAGCAAAATAATATTTAATATTTTGCTCCGCTTTCGCTTCTCGGTGCTCCGCTATTCGTCGTATCTGTACAAGGTGCTTTTCAAGCGTCTCTTTCGATACCGCCATAGCTTACACCTCTTCCGCTATATTATTCGCGACATTATCCGCTGTATTATCCGGCTCGTCAGGTAAATCGGGAATACTGTTTTCCTCAGCCTCGATTTGCTGCATAACCCATTCAACGTCGTCAATATCCGAAACAGCGAGAGAATATACAAGCCTCTTAGGCAAGCCTGCTGCAAGCAAAGCCTGCGCGGCCTGCGCTTCGCTTAACAAGTCAAGCGGGAAATTACGCTTAAAGTCCATAACGCATTGTAACGGCTCTACTTCTATTCTCTTTTTCCGCCAACTGCTCGCCAGAAGCTTAAACATATAATTTCCCGCCGCTTGCATTTTAGCTTGAAACATACCGCATTTTGTTTCCAGTCCGGTAAGCTTGAACTTTAACGCGATTCCGCTTGCCGTACCGAACGTATCATCGCTTAAATTCGGTGTCTTACTGAATCTGTATATATTTTCCTCAATGCGGTTTAAGTGATTCTCGGTAAAATCATCGTTAATATCCTTAGTCAGGAAATATACTTTGCCGTTCGCCGTACCGGAATAGAATTGAATTGCACCGGTTTTTTGCGCGCGCCTTATATCTTCCTCCGAGGCTTGAACGTTCTCATATACCATATAAGCGCGGGCAAAGCCTTCAACCTCATTATTGCAGTCCGATAACGCGCGGTCGTATGCGTCGATAAGTGATAATACTTTTTCGGCGTCTCCCAGCATTTCTTTATTATTCGGGATAAGCTGCAAGGGGCAAAAGTCGAATAAATGCGGCTCTTTCTTTATAAAGGTCATATTGCCGATATTGCCCTCAAAATAGTATATATCCCGGTCATTGTAAAACTCTGCCTTCCATATTGTACGGTCGTTAATATCTTTCGTCTTATAATAGCGTACCGCATATTTCGGTTCGGTTACTTCCAGCTTCGTAAGAACAATAGCCTCATACGGCTCGACAGCCATACACCTTTCATAGCCTGTTCCCTCTTCAATATAGAACAACCTGCCCGAATACCCGCATATCGCCGCGTATTTTGCGATTTCCATATCCACGTCGTACATATTATTACGCGTGATAAAATCCGTAACGGCTTTTGCCGCTTCCTCTACCGCCGCGGGCGAACCTGTTTCCTCTTCCGCCTCCTGCGTATTACTGTAGCTGTAGCTTATGGGCTTACCGGCGAAATATCCGACCTTAAAATCAACAATTTCAGAAAAGAAGTCGTTATTCAGCATATTGTTAATAGCGTTCTGGTCGTCCTCGAATCGAGGCTTGCGCTGAAATATAGGTACACTCTTATCAAGAACGCTGTAACGGTCTATAAGCTTTTTATTATACACCGCATTCTTTCTATGCTTACTGATAATACGATTCAACAGCTTTTCGTCAATACCGTTTTCGTCTATTGCCTCCAACTCTGCCGAATAGTCAGGATATTTACTTAATTCGCTTCTCACTCTTTTTCACCGGCTTTCCGATTTTACTTAATAATTTTCTGTCTATCATAAAAAAGCGGCCGTCGCATACACAAAGACCGCATTTAACGCAAATATCAACGTCATTTATTTTTCGCCATTTATGCCCGCACATCTTATAATCTCCTTGCGCTTGACATACTTGCGCCGAATTGTAACGGCTCAGAAGCATACCGCAGCGCGTCGAGTAAGTGATTATCCTTATCAACCGGCTTATCGAGCGGGTGCCCGAATTTATCTTTAGCCCATTGATAATTAGAGATTTCTTTTATAAAATTCTTACACTCGTGATGTATGATAATATCGTAACCTTGCAACCACTGAATGCCAAACTTTATTGAATCCGGCCCCTTCGCGGCGGGCAGCGCGTTTATACCTCTTACGTTAAGGTCAAGAATATTCTGTTTACCCGCCGCGTCACAAGTTACAAAGCCATTACCTATATGCTTTTTAACTTCTTCCGCTAATCTGTCCAGCGTTAAATGTCCTTCGTAAAACTCGTCAAAAACGTATATCTTCTTCTGTCCCGCTTCAAAATCAAAGCGTATAAGCGCGTTCGGGTCGTCCACACCGAAGTCTAAACCGTTATAAATATTAGCAAATGTAGGTATAAGCTCTGTGAGGTCCTGCACAGTCCAATTCTCAAATACCGTGCCTTCCGTAATTCCCCAGTTGCCGAGTCCCGCCACCTGATAACGTTTCGGGCGATACTTTTTCATATCCTCAAACAGTCTGAGGTCGGTCTCGTCAAGCCATTCATTACAACGGTAATCAGTTGTTATAGCAAGAATGTCATCATTTATAACGTCAAAGAATCTTGCTTTAAGCCAGTGGTGTTCATTCCACGGGTTAAATGTAAGCGTTATCTGCTTAAATAAACCTTTCGGGGTCATACCTCTTATAGACTCGTCAAGCGTATCAAAGTCCGATTCAAGATTGATTTCGTAAGCCTCTTCAATCCACATCCAACATAACACGCCGACGTCAACCGTTATTGACGTAACCTTTAACGGGTCGTCAAGGCCTCTGAAATATATTTTCTGTCCGGTAGGTATATAAGTAAGCTCCAAAGGATTCACGTTGATTTTCCAGAAGTCGTCGACCTGCAATCTGTGAATCGCCCATTTTAATTCTGTAAAGCAAGAATTTTTAAGCGTTGCCGCTGTCTGCCGTATAACGAGAGTATTCGCCTCAGAATAGCGCATCATATTTACAATATACCAAAGCGCAGTTGTTTTAGATTTCTTGCTGGCACGAGAACCCTTAACAACTCTGTACCTGCCCTTAAAATTCCAAAACGTAGCGTAACCTTTACCGACTATATCCGGTAAATATAGCTTATTAGTCTTCAAGCTCATCACCGCCGGAGATTACAACCGGCACTGCTCCGCCTACATTTGTATCAACCTTTGTTGTGTAACCGTGCTTCGACATCCAGAGACCCGCAAGCTGAGACGGTATCATGCCGAGCTCGAATTTTTTGCGGGCGTCTATCTCGCATTCTTCTCTTATACGCGTGACGACGTCCCTAAACTTAATATCTTCTGCATAAGTCGCGTAAAATTTTGAGCGCGCGATTCCGATATAAACACAAAAGCCCTCTATCGTGTAAGTGATTGCCCGTTTAAGCGTAGCGCTTACAAATTCGCTGTTTTTCGCGCTGAAGTCATGGGTCAGCACTCGCTGATTATCACAGTCATTTTTGTACTCTTCCCATAATGCTTCAAGCTCTTTAACTGATTTTATTTTCCTCGGTCGTCCCATGATTTCACCTCCACGCATAAAAAATGCGCCCATATTTGGACGCACTTCTATTATTTTCTATTCAAACATTTTACATTATAACGCCGAATTAGCCGACTTGATACGGGCGTTTTTCTTCATCTCCAATAACGCCATACCGTGAAGCCTGCAAACCCAATCCTCGCCGTAATATAATCGCGAACCAATCACCCGCCAGCTATAGCCGTTCAAATAACGCATTTCAAGAACGGCTTTATACCTATCATCAGTAATGAAAAGATTTATAGCCTCCGCAATATCTCGCTCAATATTTGCAAGAGCGTCTATTTCAGCGATAATTTCATTTTCTAAATCAACAATATTACAAACAGCGTTTTCGACTAAACCCTGCTTATACCCGCCGCCGCTTGTTCCCGCGTCGTGTTTTAGCGTTACTGTAATAGACTCGGCAAGCTTACGCCAAGAGTCTACGCGTTCTCGCTTCGCAGAAATAAGCTCTTTTGATTTTCTGCCCAGCTGTAAAAAAGCCTTTGGGTCTTCGCTTATCATTTTTATCTGTTCTTCTGTCATTTTGCCGATACCTCCTTAATTCTCGCTTTCAGCGCTTCAATCAAAGCGTTTTGCCGTATTTCTTTAGGCGTTAATATATCGTCAAGCACTCGTGTATCAATCGTATTCCGCACTAACAAATGATGTATAAGCACGGGCTCTTTCTGTCCCATACGATGAAGCCGTTTATTAGCCTGCTGATATAATTCAAGGCTTGTCGGAAGTCCGTACCATATAATAATATGACCGCCTTGCTGTAAATTCAAGCCGTGCCCCGCGCTTGCCGGGTGCGCCAACAAAATAGGAATCTCCTTATTATTCCAGCGCGTTACGGCCGAATCGTCTTTAATATCTACCGCGCCGGGATAACGCTGCATAATTCTATCGCGCTCGTGCCGAAAAGCGTAGAATATTAAAACCGATTGCCCGTTCGCCTCTTCTATAAGCTGGTCTAACGCTTCAAGCTTATCGTCGTGTAAATACTTAACGTTTCCGTTCTCGTCGTAAGCTGCGCCGCCTGCCGCTTGCAAAAGCTTATTTGTAAGTACCGCCGCGGTCGGCGCGTCAATATCGCCGTCCGCGAACGGAAGAAGCGTATCTCGCTCTAAAGTCTTATACAGATTCATAGCTTTATCGGACAAGCTGACCTCGCGCCGTAAAAATAACTGCTCGGGTAATTGTAAATAGTCTGCCGATTTCATACTGATACACAGACCGTTAAGTTTAGCGTAAATCAATTCTTCCGCGTCCTGCTTAGGTTTCCACGAAAAAATCGTTACGGCGTTTCGTTTATCGGGAACAAAATACGTATCTCTGTAACCTGTAAGCGTTCGGCCCAAAGCTTTACCCTCGTCAAGTAAATAAATTTCCGGCCACAAGTCTAAAAGTCCGTTCGGCGCCGGCGTACCGGTTAAGCCTACAATTCGGCTTATATATTTCCGTACTTTTTTCAAAGCTCTAAACCTTTGTGCCTTGCTCGACTTAAAACTTGATAGCTCGTCAATGATAACCATATCAAAAGGCCATTTACTTTTATAATGCTCTACAAGCCAAACAACGTTTTCCCGATTGATAATATAAATATCCGCGTCCTTCTGTAAGCCTTCAAGCCGCTCTTGCTGAGAGCCGATAATTAAAGAAACGGTCAAATGTTTCAGGTGGTCCCATTTTGTAATTTCCGCCGGCCATGTTTCCTTTGCCGGTTTCAGCGGAGCTATAACAAGAACCTTACGCACCGCAAAATAATCATTCAATAATTTTTCTGCCGCCGTAAGACTAACAACAGTTTTGTCAGCCGAGGCCCATATCAAGTAACAAGCCTGCCGCCGAATTATCAATAATAAACTTTTCGGCGTATTCCTGATAACTGTATGGAGTATACCTCATTCGATACCACCTTCTTTCATTTTTAGTTTTAACTCTTCCATATCCGACACGCGCCAAACAGTACAGCCGAGTTTTTCAAGGTCGGCGATAACCTTTTTCTGCCGGACACTCAACCCGTCACTCAGCCCCGGGCGCTTGACTTCTATAAAAATTATTTTCCCTCCCGGTAATACCGCGATTCTGTCAGGCACTCCCGAATTGCCCGGCGATACCCATTTATAGGCTTTTCCGCCGAGGCTTTTTATAAAATTACAAATTTTCTTTTCAAAAGCGCTTTCGTACATAAGTCCTCCTTTTAGGTAGTCGAAGTAGTCGAGTAGCGAATTTTTCTTACGCGCTTATATGCAAACGTGGGTAGGTGAAATTTTCCGCTTTTTCAATTTTACTTTTATAAAAATTGTTTTTAGTATTTTTCGACTACCTTTGCTGCAATAGCTTTCAAAGTCAGATATATCAACGCTTTTTAAGGTAGCACGTTTGGTAGTTTGTTTCTGCTGGTCGACTACCTTTGCTGCATTTCCCTTGATTTTTCAAAAAAGTGTTCCGCTTTTTCGACTACCTTTGCTGCACTTCTCTTATAAATCCGCGCTGTCTTCCGTAAATTTCACCGCAATTTACAGAAGTAGAGATACGCCAGCCGGGAATCATGCGCAGCAAGCTTATAATTTCCCGGGCTTGCGTTTGCCCGTAATTCTTCGGGTCGCCTTTATAGTGCTCCTGCCATATTTCAAGCGCACATACCTTCGTCCGAACGACTGTACCTTCCTGCTTCTCGCCGAATCCGCCACCCCAGAACATGAGCCTGCGGTCGAGGTCCCAATGGTCCCAATCCTCAGGGAGCAAGACGTTTAAGAAGTTTTCCAAAGGCCCGATTTTGCCGTTGATTTCCGTATGGTCGGCTTGCACTTGCCGCGCAATCTCTTCAACCTCGTTATCGAGATACCATGTTTCGCCGGCCTCATAATAGGTAACGACTTCCGCCCAAATCTGGTCCACGATAGAGGCCGTTAATTTTTCCCCAAGCTTTCTGCCTTCATTTGTAACGACTACCGGCCAGAATCTTCTTGCGCCGGTCGAATCTCTTAAAAATTCCTCGTCGTTCGTCGTTCCGAAAAATGCGCATTGCCGCGGGTGGCATTGAGTACGCCGTGCGTATGCCGCTCGATAATTATCTTCCTGCTTTGACACGAATTGTTTTATTTGCTCGATTTCAGCTTTTCGTGTCGCGGCCATTTCGCTGAGCTCGATTATCCAGTTACCTTGAAGCTGCTCATACGCCTCTTTGCCGGTCATAGTAAACAGCGAATCGGAAAACCATTCTTTACCGAGCTTACGTAAAGTGGTAGACTTTCGGCAGCCCTGCGGACCTACAAGCACAAGCATGTGGTCGTGTTTACACCCGGGCGATAATATTCTCGCCGCCGCGCCGATAAGCGCTTTACGCGTAACGTTTCGCGTATAACGCGAATCCTCGGCCCCGAGGTAATCAATAAACAGCGTTTCGGCTCTTTTTTCGCCGTCCCATATAAGCGAGCGTAAATACTCGCGTACCGGGTGCCGGGAAATATCCGCAAGCGCAAGGTCGATACCTTCACGGGTTTTCGGTATACTGTCGATTTTATAATCTTTTTCCAAGATGTTATGTACGCCGGCGTCGTCCGTATCGTCCCACGAACGCGGCTTACCCTCAAACTTGCGCCACGGCAAATCACCGCATACCATAGGCCGTTCCATAAATTCATCGTAGTAAAACGCGCCCTTAAAACGCGGGTCATTTCTAACGATAATACGGATATTTTCAACGGTCGTCGCGGCGTTGCCGGTTTTAGGATTTACTTCAAGCTGCGATACCCAATTCATGTCAATATCTTCGTCGTTGTCGCCGAATAACTGAACAATATAATCAAGCTGCTTGCTTTGTAATTCCTTAATAACCTCGGGCTGGTCCGCTTCAATCCACTTACACATATTTTTATATGACGGCAAATTTGTAACCGCGGTATTTGCGGGTTTATCCTCGTCATCTTTACCAAATCGGTGTATACGCACAAGGTCAAAAGCGTTACATAACTTGCCGCAAATCGGGTCTGTGCTGTGGTGACTGTATGCAAACTTGCCGTCGTCGTAAATCACAAGTCCGCCTGACGTAGAGCCGTGCATATACGTATAGCGCCCGCTGTCGCCCTTTTTGTATACGTCCGATAAAAATTTATCGATTGCGTCTTCGACCGAGTACACGCGGCAGAACGCGCCGACAATTCCGTCCTTAGCTATCGGGTCGCCCTGCTTATCTGCTAATCGGCGTATGGACCCGGTTTTTCTGCTTGATACGGGCCATTGCGTAGGGTCCTTCCAGTCAGAATACCGTTTAAGTTGCTCGTCAGCGTCAAGCCACGGACCGTCTTGTACTTCGTATCTAAATTCTGCGTCCGACGGCGCGCTCGCCCAATACATAAGCCTATGAGGCTCGTATGTAGTATCGTCGCACATATCAATACCGATGTCGCCGGCAATTCTGCGGGCAATAGCCTCGTATTCTTCCGGTGTAACCGGTCTTGATAACGGTATAACTAAACGCAGTCTCGGAGTTTTAGGCGTATGACTGTGCGTGCTGTAAAGAACGGCCGCGCAACCGAGAATCAGTGTGACAGTGGGCCACGGGTCTTCATCGGCGGTAATGGAATCCATATCGAGCGTAATAAGCCGCCGCTGCGTGACCGCGTTTATTTTTCGTCTGCCGCCTTTAAGCGTACCTCCTACAAAGCCGCCTACATCTTTTGCGTTATCGCGCTCGTCTTTCGACATGCGAGCATATTCGGCTTGCGTTTCCTGCGTCCGCGTAACGTGCCCGAGCTTGTCAACAAAATCGGACCAAAGCATTTCTTTATTTTTCCAATTCGTTGACCGACGAGAATTACCCGTGGCGATTGTAATCATACCGTCATACTTCAAAGCTATCACCTCCCGCTGCTTCCGAATGCCCCTGTGCCTCTCTCGGCCGAATCCTCGTAGGTAAATTCGGGAATAATAACCGGCATAATCACAAGCTGTCCTATGCGGTCGCCTTTCTTGATTTCATAAGCGCGATGTCCTACATTTGAGACAATAGCATGAACTTCGCCGCGATAACCCGAATCTATAGGCGGCAATTCGCACACAATACCCTGCGCGCTTAAGCTGGTGCGCGGGAATATATAACCCGCTGTACCGTCGGGCAATATTACGCCGAATCCCAACGGCAATTTACATATCTGACCGGGCAATATAGTTTGGTCTTTCGGCGCAAATACGTCCGCGCCTGCGTCGTTGTCGTGCGCCCTTACAGGCGCACGACCGTCAAAGTTAATAAGTTTTATTTTCATTTATACCATGCTTCCTTTTCACAAATATACCCTTCACATGAGCGCTCAATGCGTAGCATAATTTCTTGAATTAGCAAGCGAAGACGCCGTATTTTTGCTTTACCAAGGCTATCTGGGACCCAAGTATTTGATAGTTGAGTACGCTTTTCAAGTGTATCTGCAAGCTCTTTTTGCAAAGCCAGTAAAAGGTCAAAGTCACTCATTTTTAAATCCTCCTGCGAGTAACGGAAAATCCGCCTTAATAATGTCGTCCGGCGTAGCCAGCGGTGAGATAGGCGCACCGCATGACATTTTCCCTTCTTTACATGCGCCGGTCATACAGAAACAGCCGCCTGAAAATAACTCGGGAGCGAGCTCGTAAAGCTCTTTCCAGATTTTCAGCATTACGTACCGCGTTTCTGCGGTATTGCGCCGGCAAATGCGTTGTCCTATCATGTGCTTCCACTGATATGGCGTCGCGCTGATTATAAGCACGTTACGAAGCGCCTGAGGCGTTAAATACCCGCTTGAATCATTGCTAACGCCTACACCAGCCATAGCTTTATACTGCTCCATAGCGTTTTTGCAGTCCAATATGTAGGAATTCCTAAACGGGCTATCCAATAACTCATACGGGACTACAAAATCCGCCTCGTCAGAATAATCGCTGTATTGCAATGACGCCGACATAAATTTTACCTCGTTTTGATGTCGGGTTATCTGCGCTAAAAATCTTCTTGAAGCGCCGACTACCGCGACATTGATAACCGCAAATTTTTGTAATGTCGGGTGAGGCAACGCGGCTAAATTTGCTACGGTCTGCTCCGTGTATTCTTTTTCGTATAAGTCCATAAAGCCGCGCATACATTTAATCGAGTGTCCGCGCTGCGTTAAACGCGCGGCGCAAACTAACATATTTTCAGCTTCCGCAATCGCCGTAGGGTTAAGCACGCAAGTCTCAATCTTATTCATTCTTGTCCCTCCGTTCCTCGTCTATCATAGCGCGTAATATAAGTAAGTAATTTATGCTGTCTGTAATTTTTTCGCTCCAGCGTTCGACGCTGTAATCTCTGCCGTCAACGCACATATCTGAAATTGATACAAGGTGCTTTGCCAGCATTCCGAGCAGCGCTTCTTTCGGTGTTCCGTCTATTATTGTCGCGGCCTTCTTAAACGCGGCCAAACGGTCAGCCGAAGATTCGCTAACAGCGTCGGGCGTATATTCAACGCCTTTTTGACAAAGTATATCTTTACAAACCGCAACCTGCTCGTCAATAACTTTATTGAAAATTTCTGTTGTCATAAGCGTTAGTCCTTTCTATAGTATTCACACTCATAGGCGTCTGCTCTTAGCGGTAAACCTGCCGCCCATTCTATAGGTGCAGACATGATTTCACCGATTTCTTTTGCCGAGCTAACGCCTATGGGTACTTCACAAATAACCTCATCGTGCACGTGGAACACTACGGGGAATCCTGCGCGCTCCAGCCTGTCAATCGCGACGGCTAAACAGTCACGCGCGGTAGCCTGAATAATATTCTCCACGAGCTTCGGGCCGTAAGATTCAATTCTGCCCCAGCCGCCCGAACTTTGAATCGTGCCTTCGTATGTAATATTGTCGTCCTCGTCAATTCGCGGTTTTACATAGCTCAATTCGCGTCCGTTCGGCAGTCGTAACTTTAACAGCGGGCCTTGCTTATAAAAGCCCATACCGAACGGGAGTTTAGACGGCACTTTCGTTTGAATCGTTTTCCTTGCTGCCGCGTCAGTGTCCCACCAAAGTTTTGTAATAGCTTTATTCGCGGAGCGCCAGCTATTTACTATAGGCTTAAGCTCGTCCTCGGTAAGACCCATTTCAAGCGCGCCCATAGCTTTCATAGCGCCCACGCTTCCGCCGTAACCGAGCGCAAGCTCGGCAATTTTTCCTTTTTGCCGCATAGGGTCGCCTTTTTTAACGGACCCCTTCGGCAAATGAAACATCTGTTCCGCAGACGCTTCATAAATTTTTCCGTGCGTATTAAAAACGTCCATTCGCCATTTTTCGTTTGCCAGCCATGCAAGTACCCGCGCTTCAATAGCTGAAAAGTCGGCAACGATAAAACGACAACCCTTTTTCGGTATAAACGCCGTGCGTATAAGCTGTGAGAGCGTTCCCGAAACGTCGTCAAAAAGCAATTCAAGCGTTTCTAAATCGCCTTTGGCGACAAGCTGCCGCGCAACGTCAAGGTCTTTATCGGGCATTTTGTTTTGCGGTAAATTCTGCATTTGCACTAATCGGCCGGCCCAACGTCCCGTTCGCGACGCGCCGTAAAATTGCGTCAAGCCGCGGATTCTCTTATCGGCGCAAGCGGTTCTTAGCATAGCGTTATATTTTTCTGTAGAAGTCTTCGCAAGTCCCGCGCGTATATTCAGCATAGCGTCTACGTCCTCGTTATCCGCGTCCGCTCTTACGCCGGCAATACTTTTTTTATTAAGGCTTTCAACTTCAATTCCCGCGGTATCTTCAATCCAGCGTTTAAGCTGCGACGTGCTCTTCGGGTTGTCAAGGCCCGTAAGCTCTTTCGCTTGTTCAAGCAGTCTGCCTTTTATAACGCCGTCGATTTTAATAGCGTTTTCCGCAAACGTGAGGTCAACGCCAACGCCGCGGTCGTTAATATGCTGGTCGTGAATCCAAAGCGACTGCTCTTTTTGAAACACCGGGAAACGAGATAATTTTTTGCGAATAGCTCGCTCCGCCTCGACGTCTTGCCGGTTATATTCGATATAAAGAGCCCAGCGTTCAGGGTCATGCTCCGGCAAATTTCTTGTCCGTCCGCCGTTAACTTTTGTAGCCTTACAAGGAATTGAGAAATACCGAATCAGCGCTTTACCTGTTTTTGATTTCTGCTTGTCCTCAGGTAAGCCTATAACTTCACCTACCGCTTCCAAGCTCCCGGGCAAACCGAGCTCGCGCGCCATAACAGCCGTACAACTCCATTGCTCAGGCGGTGTTACGCGTCCTAAATAAGCCGATAAGCACGTCCTTTCAAAAGACGCATTAAATGCCGTCTTTAGGATTTCGGGGTCATATAACGCGTTCTGGAGCTCCTGAGGCAAGCTCTGGCCGGTAGCGAGGTCTATAACTTCCACGGGGTCGTCGTCCCAAGCATAGCCGAACAGCAAAATATCAAAATCCGGGCTTTCAGCATAAGCATAAACGCCTGACTTCTGCAAAGATACCGAGCTATATGTTTCAATATCAATCGCCAGTGTTTTCATTTTGTGCCTCCAAATATATTTTCCTCAGGTTGACGGCAAGCTGTTAAAACTTTTGACAGCTTAACCGCTCCTATCCCGTTAATTGTGATTCTCTGTTTTGTTTTAGCTTCCGCATATTCGCGTTCTCTTTGCGCGGTCATATCTTCTAACGCCCAGATTTGCCGGGCCAGTTTACTCTGGCAAGCGTCCTCATATCGCGCCTGTATATGCTTACGGCGGAGCGCCCTAAATCGGGCGCGCCGTTTTAATCTGTCGCGGCGTTCGCAAATCGCCATAACGCCAAACATAGTAAGCATATATCCGAAAGCCGCGGCAGCTTCAATCAATGTTTTTACAAAAACGGTCATTCTGCCGCCTCCTTTTTACGAAATAAGCCAAGGGCGTGCGCACGGCGCGTATTTTCCGCAATCGTACACCATTCAAGCTGACTGGCACGGTTATCATGCTTATTACCTCGCTTATGGTCTACAATGGGGTAGTTGTTTGGATTCGGTACAAACATTTTTGCGACTAATATATGTACTTTTATATTTTTACCGTTCAAACTAACCCGCAAATAACCGCGTTGGTCGTCAAAAGGCTTTAATATTCGCTTTGTACTTTTACGACGAATTTGCCCTAAACGGTTGATTTCATACTCTGGAAAATCCGGTAGCTCGTGCCATATAATTTTCATTTTTAGCCCAGCAAGTCGTCGTCAAAATCGGTATCTTCCCAATCGTCGTCCCAATCGGAATCGGTAACAACACCGCCGCCTAACGGCTCGCCGTCATACAGCTTCATAACGCCGTTCAGTCCGGCCGATATACCTTTATTTCCCTGCGTATCATACACATAGAAATTGATTATCGCGCGACCGTAACAGCCCGAATAAAGCTCCTGCGGGTCTGTCAACGGCGTCTTATCCGCGTTTACAATAACCGGCTTATTGTTAGAGCTAACCGTAATAACGTAGCAGCCCTTACATTCCTCGCCGAACTCGCCGCCGTTCGGGCGTTCGCCGTCGCCGTCATGAAGCGTATTTTTAAGGTTTGTCGGCAGCTTTTTGCCGCTGTGATTTGCCATAAACTTTGACTTCGCTTCGTCCATAGCCGCCTTAATTTTCTGCAGCGTAGCCTTGTCCGATTTCGGAATCAGCAAGGTTACGCTATACTTAGGCGTAGCGCCCTCCTGAGCCGCGCGCGGCGTGAAAAGGTTGCAGTATGAAAAACGTACTTTTCCTGTAGTAATTTGTGTTGCCATGATTTTATTCTCCTTTTTTATAAATATTTTTTATTCAAATGTAATGCGTTCAATGTTTGCGATTTTGCCGCTTAACGGCATATAAACGTTTGCGCTTCCCATAAAGCGTACATCGGGATTGAGCCGTGAAGTGTCTACAATAAACTCAATGACGTCGTTGTTATAGGAATAGCGGTGCGTCGCGTCGGTATCACAGTCGTCCTTCTGGTCGCACAGAACCCCGTAAAACACGTTACCGGTGTCGGTTGTGATTCTATACTTTGTACCGATTTCGGTCCCGTAAAACGAGCCCAGCGCAATCATATAATAGTTGTCAGTAATACCTAAATCGCTTTCGCCGTTCGCGCGCATAAAGCCGTCCCAATCGCTCCAGCCCCATTCGCGGATAAAGCGGTACTGCGGACTGCCCGTATTTGTGATAGCCCTATAGTCCATATAGGTCTTAAATGAGCTATCAATATCGGGTACACCAAGAGGCGTATATTCTGCGGTCATTGCCGAAGCGGAAACAGTAGCCGCAATAACGGTCATAAAAACCGCGGTGAATAACTTTAATCGTCTCACTTTCAGCCCTCCGTTTCGTCAAATGCCGCGAGTACCTGCTCGTCCGGCTTATATTCCGGTTTATTACTGCTCGCGGGCGCAAGTGTCGGCTTACCTTTAGGCTTTACAATAAGCGGGCCTAAAATTTCGGCAACCGCCTTTTTGCCGAAGTCGGATTCCATTTGCGTTAACGTTATAAGCTTCCTATCATAGAGAAGCGCTTCGTCATAGCCGGCAGCTTTCATAGCCTCAACAACTTTTTCCTCATCCGCGAGCTTACGGTTGCTGCGGCCCTCAACAAGCTTCCAGCCGGCAATGGGTTTTCCGTCCATAAGGTTACCGAAAACAAGATTTTCAAGGTCGCTGAGCCAAGCCCGTATATCTGCAGCCTTTTCAAGTATTACGCCTGCTTCGTCCGCTGAAATAATCAACGGGTCAGGTGCCTCGTCAAAAAGTTTAAGATTATGCTCGGCTCTTGCGCGGCACTGCTCTTTTGCCCGGCAGAATTTACAAACCTCTTCTGACGGCGCAAAGTCGCCCTCGCCTTTATACGCGAGTTTTGCGCGCGGCTTAACATATTTATTTGCCCAAGCGGTTAAGTCCTTAACGGAAATTTCGTCTGAGCTTTGCGCGCCTGAAAGTCGGGGCTGAAAAATCGTCATACGCACGGTATCAATGTCAAACAGCGTACCGTATTTTGTCAGCGCGCCAAGCGCGTATAACCTCATTTGCGGATTGCCCGTGGCCTCAACTCTTACGCCTTTTCCGTATTTAAGGTCAATGATTTCAAGAATATTGTCGGCGACGATAATACAATCACCCGTTCCGAAACCAGCTTTAACCCATTTTGAAAAGTCAACCTTAACCTCAAGCTCCGCAAAAGCGTCCTCGCAATTTTCGCGGGCCTGCTTGTACTTTTCAAACACAAGCTTTCCGTAATCGTTCGCGCATTCCTGCATTTCCGCGTTATAATATGTACCCTTCGCCAATTCGTCACGGCGATTCTCATACTCCGCTTCGGTGATTTCCCCGAGCCAGTAACGCGCGGTCAACTCCGCCAACTCATGCGCCGCAGTGCCTTCTTCCGCGTAAGAACTGGTCTTTTTCGGAAATTGCTCTTCAAGCTTAGCGCTCGGCGTACATTCAAGCCACCTATGAGCGCCGCTTGCGGATAATAATGCGTGTTTAACCATTCGCGCTCACCAACTCTTTCATAAGTGCCGGATAGTCCTCTGTGCGAGAATCAAAATCCGATAACTTCTTGCATCCGAATTTCTTGAAGATTTCCGCGAGTACGTCCTGCTTCCCAGCCTTTGAGAGCTTAAGCGCAACGGCGCGAATATCTGTTTTAGTTATTTCCTTTTCCGGCTCAACGGGCGTGTCAGGCGTACTTGACGTATCTGCGGGCGCCTGCGGAGCCTCCGGAACAGCAGCGTAAACCGGTCTTTCCGTTTCGCCCTGCTCGGCCGAAGTGAAAACCTTTAACTTATCAAGATTCTTTTCGGTTAATTCCATTTTGATTATAATTTCCATTTTGTTTTTCCTCCTTATTCTTCCAAGCTAAATAAGCTTGCATGTTTTTATCGTTACTATAAAATTCTTTAACCGCCGCACATAAGCGGTCGAGCATTTGCTTTTCTCTTGCAAGAGTTATCTCGGCAAGCTCTTGACGCATTTTTGTCTTTTACGACAAATCCTCCGCAAAAAAAATTTCATTTGTCGTGGGCGGGTCCAAGTCAAGAAGCTTTTTACAAATCTGCACTTCCGGTACCGTAAACGCAGATTCTCCGTTGATTTTGCGGTAGGCCTTACGCGTGTTCCAGCCTTGCGCGTCCGCAAAGTCCTTAGTCGTAACGCCTTTTAACACCATGTGCGCTTGAAGCAAGCGAGTGTTTATCATACGGTATGTCGTCTCCTTTCTCTTAATTTTTCAGTATTATATACGATATATCGCGTTTGTCCTTTAGGACAATAACGATTATAACGCATTCTTTTTGATTTGTAAATAGCTTTTTGAAAAATTTTTTAATTTTATTCAAAAAACTATTCCCTTTGCGGCAAAATCGTGTTATAATAAGTCACAAGAGGTGATTTTAATGACAACGGGCGACAGAATACATTTTTTAAGAACAGACTCGCGCATGACTCTGCAAGAGGTTGCCGATAAGGTCGGCGTCGGCGCGAGCACTGTACGTAAATGGGAGCAAGGGCTTATTAAAGCTATACGCACCGATAAAATACAGAAACTCGCGTCAGCGCTCAACACTTCGGTTGATTACCTTATGGGCTGGACTGATAACAGCGTCAACATCGGCACTGTAGGCACGAATAACGGAGTTATAGGGCAAAACTCCGGGAAGCTCTACACTGCAAAGGAACAATCCAAAGAAGAGCTTGAGCTTATACGTATTTACAGCTCTCTTAGCGTTAAATCCCGCAGCAAGCTTCTAAATTTCGCATGGTCGTTGGAGGACAGCGAAAAATGAACGCTTGGAGCAGAGCAGATATTGTAATCGCCTATGCGCTGTATTGCATTACGCCGCTTAATCAAATCCGGCCGACTAATAAGGTCATTCAACAGGTCGCGGAAATAATTCCGCATTCGGTGGCGTCAATCGTTATGCGTATGCACAATTTTCAACACCTCGACCCTAAAGGCGGCGAAGGCTTAGGTCATGTCGCTAAAAAGGACATACCTATATATGAAGAGTTTAAGCACGACTGGGGCGCGTTAAGCATTGAAGCTGAAACCCTAACCGGGCTTGCGCTCTTTGATTCTTCGCCGCTTCACGGGGCTAAACCGCTTTCGGATTTAACAAACCATAAACGGGTCACACGCGAGCGCGTCTTTTTCAAAAAGGCCGTTCTGTCCGCGTATGACGACCGCTGTTATATATCCGGCTGCACGTTGCCGCAAATGCTTGTCGCAAGTCATATTAAACCGTATTCAAAGTGCCGCAGCGAATCCGACCGGGTAAGCCCCGACAACGGAATATGCTTAAACACTTTTTACGATAAGGCTTTTGACTCAGGGCTTATTACGATTACGCCGTCTATGATAATACACGTATCGCCTCTTGTAGAATGCCGTCAGAACGACGATTTTACGCGTAAATGGCTCCTTAGCCTTGAGGGCAGCGAACTACCCCCCCCCACGAAATTCCCGCCTCGTAGGGAATTTCTGGAGTATCACAACGATATTATTTTCAAAAGGTAGGTGTACCAAATGAACGCCGTAATATATGCCCGATACTCTGCCGGTCCAAGACAGACAGACCAAAGTATTGAGGGCCAGCTTAGAGTCTGCACTGATTTTTGCAAACAGCGCGGGCTTACCGTTATAGATACATATTGCGACCGCCATATTTCAGGACGCACAGACGAGCGTCCCGAATTTCAACGGCTTATTGCCGACGCGAAGCAAAAGAAATTTGAAGCCGTCGTCGTTTATAAGACGGACCGTTTTGCGCGTAATAAATACGACAGCGCTATCTATAAAAGAGAGCTCAAACAAAACGGGATTCAAATTTTTTACGCCGCGGAAGCAATACCCGACGGACCTGAAGGAATTATCCTTGAAAGTCTTATGGAAGGCCTTGCGGAATACTATTCAGCCGAGCTCGCGCAGAAAATCCGGCGCGGCATGAATGAAAGCGCGTTAAAATGTCAAAGTACAGGCGGTACCCGCGTACTCGGTTATTATACCGACGCGAATAAATGTTTTCAGATTGACCCCGACGCCGCTCAAATAGTGCAAACGATTTTTGATATGTATATCAAAGGCGAACCTAATACCGTTATATGCGACTTTTTGAACGCGCGCGGATTCCGAACCTTGCAAGGCGGTCCGTTTAACAAAAACATTATAACCCGCATTGTAAAAAACCGTAAGTATATGGGCGAATACCGTTACGGGGATATTGTTATAGAAGGCGGTATGCCTGCTATAATAACTCCCGACATATTCTATCTTGCCCAAGCTGAAACTGAGCGCCGCCGAACGCGCAAGAAACCAAAATCGCCCAAGGCCGAGTATCTGTTATCCGGCAGATTATTCTGCGGTCATTGCCGAAAACCTATGCAAGGTATCAGCGGAACCGGTAGAAGCGGAAACAAGTGGTATTATTACTACTGCTCTAATACTCGAACCCGTGTTAAGACCTGCAAGAAGAAGCAAGTCTCGCGAGACAGACTTGAAAAGACCGTTGTAGATATGACTGTCAACTACATTCTTAAAGAAGATGTATTAGCCGACCTTTCCAAGAAAATCTACGCGGCGCAAGAACGCCAGAATAATACTGATGAGCAAATCGCTTTTTACGAGAAGAAGCTAACCGAAAATAAGCGGTCAATAGCGAATATTCTCAAAGCTATAGAATCGGGCGCTCTCACGCAAGCCTTGCCTGAACGACTGCAGCAACTCGAAAACGAGCAATCAGTTATTCAAGGTGAGCTTGCGTATTTGAAACGCAATAGGCTTACGTTTAACGAAGACCAGATTCTTTTTATGCTAATGCAGTACCTCGAACCCTTTGAGGGAGAAACCGCGCAAGAATATCATAAGCGAATTATTACGTGCTTTGTTGCGGAAGTTTACTTATATGACGATAAAATACTTATATATTTCAATATAAGCGATAAAGACGGAGCATTACACACCGAAGACCTTAAAAAAATAGAAGCTGGTCAAACACCGTCGGTGTTCGACCAGCAAATGGAATGGTGGAGCATAGGGGGATCGAACCCCTGACCTCCAGATTGCGAACCTGGCGCTCTCCCAGCTGAGCTAATACCCCAAATCACCGTTATTTTACCATTAAAAAACGGTTTTGTCAATCTTAAATTTAACAAAATGAAAAACGCGGTGTAGGTTTACAATAGAAGTGTTACAAATAGTGAAAAAAAGAATATACGGAAACTCCGTTTTTGTGTTATGGTA
>CANQQS010000026.1 GCA_947626045.1 uncultured Clostridia bacterium
CTTAAGCCCGTCTCGTAGTCTATGCCCATTATCTGCACCGACCTTTGGGGCGCTCTGCTTCCGGCAATCACGTGCGTCAGAGCCATGCCCATGTAATCGAAAACGGGGTGACCGTACGTCATATCCGCAAGGTCTATAAACACAAGCTCGCCGTCCTGAACCATAACGTTCTGCGGATGAATATCGCCGTGGACGAACGTGTTCCTGTCGGGGACGCTGTTTATTATCTCGTGCAGAATACTTATTTCGTCAGCCGTGAGCAGTTCCGCCATTTCGTCAGCCCATTGGTTGTACAAGTCTTTTATGCTCGACAGGCGGCTCGTGTCCGCTTCGGTGGTGTGGAGCGTGTTCACAAGATCAACATACTTTTTTGAATATTCGTCGTATTTGTCGGGGTTCGCCGCAAGCAGGTTTCCCATAGTATCGGCGTTTATAAGCTCAAACACCGAACCGTAGCTGCCCTTGCATTTTACAACGTCAAACGGAATAGCCGTCGGAATTCCCGCCACAAACGCGTTTCTCGCGTACTCTATTTCGCGCTCTATCTCGGCGAGCGGCTCATCTTTGGAATAGAGCTTTAAAATTGTGTCGCCGTTTATGCGGTAAACCGTGCCGTGACCGCCCTTGCCGATTATCTCGCAGCCGTCTACCGAAATTTCACGGAACGCCTTTTTTACGTCGATAATATCGACAAAGCCCGTCATGCTGAAAATATCGTAAACCTCGGGCGATGCGTTTATTATTTTCGAGTCCTCGACGGCTTTTTTGAGCTTTAAGATAACTCTGAGTCCCGCACTTGAGATATATTCCGTATCGGCAGCGTTGAGAATGACGCTCTTTGCGCCGTATTCTTCAATCGCCGAGAACAATTCCTTATCGACGTCGGACGCGTTGTTCGAGTCGATTCTTTTCGGCAGTTTTATCGTTAAAATATCATTGTCATATACATTTTCCATTTTATATTCGTCTCCGTAATTACTTTATAACAACAGCATGGCTTAAATTTCCGAGCCACGTCGAGCCGTTGCCGCGAAGCGTCGAAAGGTCATTTACTATAACGCTTCTCGGCTTTACGATAACACCCGGCTGATTTGGCGGCACAAGCGAGCTAACGTCGTTTATCGTGTAGTACAGACCGTTATCCTCGCCGAGGTAAATCATCTCATGTCCCGGGAATATCAGTATCGTGCCTGCCGGAAGCGTGTCGAGAACAGCTTTCTTCTCATCGTCCGTCATTTTCGACATATCCGTAACCTCCGCCGGCATCGCCGCCTGCCATGTCGTGTTTCTCGCAAGCTCAAAACCGAAGCAGCGGTATACCTCGCGCGCATATGACGAGCAGTCCTGCGAGTTCATCATGCCGCCCCAGCCGTAGCGGTTGCCGAGCGATTTAAACGCCTGTGTGACAACGTTCGCGGTAGTGTACGGGAGATAACCCACGTTTACGTCGCGGTTCGCCGGAATAAGAGCATCCTTTTGGTAAAAGCTTCCGTCCTCGTTCCTCGCGGGCATTTTAACGACATAGTTGTTCCACGGCAGCCTGAACGTCACTATGCCCGGGTCGTCCGTCACAAGCGGCAGAACCGTTCCCATCGTGAGCATTTTCTCGTTTAAATCCGCGTCGGCACTCGGCTCGAGATATATCTTTTCGCCCGTTACCAAAAGAAATTTGTCGGGGTTTAAGTATTTTTCCCACTCCGCCTTGTCCTTGCAGATTGCTATGTCCTCAGTCGGAACCCAGCCGGAGCAGCATTGGCTTCTCGCCATTGTGAATTTACCGTCACCCGTCGTGAACAGCAGCACAAGCGGCTCATTCACCGCCACGCCGCTCGAAACGAGGTTATCCCATTCGGGGTCTGACGGGTCGTCGGACAGATAATCCTCATACGGGTACGCCTTCATGACCGTCCTGTTTACCGCGAAGCCGAATTTGTACGGCATTTCCTCGGTTACGGGTGATTTGCGTATGTTTTCGCGTATCGCCTCGTAGTAGCTTTCGGGTACCGGTTCGCCGTTTAAGTAAAGTCCCGTCGGCGACTCAAAATTCGCGTTAAGCTCCGCGAGCATCACTCCGTTATATGTGCCATCCACCGCGGCAAGGTCATTTGTGTACGTTTCGGGAGTGTCGAGAACCGCACGGTTAAACGCCGCGATTTCCTCCGCCGTCATAACGATTTCATCGGAGCAGCTTTCCTTGTTGTGCCAAAAAGACGCGACACACATCTCATTCGTAACGTTCGGCGCTTTAAACGTGCTGTCCATATTATTAAGCACATCGCCCGCTCCGCGCGTGTAGTCGGACACAATCATCTCACCTACAGGCTGCAGAGTGTCGTTCCACCGGAACAGCTTGGCTTTTGCCGCGTCGTCGGGCGCGAGTGAATCCAGAACATTTTTCAGCTCGTTTTCATTAAACTGCTTCGCGTCTATCAGCGCTCCGTTATCGTTGTAATACGCGCATATGTACCTGACGTCATCCGCCGCGTACGCCGAAGGCGCAATAACAGCCGCCGCAATCAAAGCGGCAGCAATGGCTTTCAATTTCATTATATTCTCTCCTTTTGCCGCCGCGCGGCGGCAAAAAATATTTTATATATGCTATTTATTATTCACAGTCAATACAAAGTAATTATACCATATTTTCATTTGAAAATCAATACTTTGCGCAAAAGTCAGATTATACGGCGTGAACGGCTTACGCCCCGTCACGCGCCGATTACTCACTCTCGACCGAGCTTCCGCTTACGGGAAAGTCAAAATACGTGTCGGGGTACGGCTCGTTCGCGAGCGTGAAGTGCCACCACTCTGTGTCGAGCGGATTAAAGCCGTTTTCAACCATTATATCGCGCAGAATATTCCTGTTTTGTATCTGTTCCGCCGTCAGTTCGCCCGTATAATCGGGGTGGGAAAGCTCGCCGAAATAGTCGAACGTACCGCCCATGTCAAGCTCCTTGCCCTTGCTCATGTCAAACAGCGTGAGGTCAACCGTGCTGCCCCTGCTGTGACCTGATTTTTCGGCGATGTATCCTTGGTCGAACAGCACCGATTTGTCAAGCTCGGGGTAGAAATACTCCTTCATGCGCGTGTCGTCCGTATCCTCAGCCCACTCAACAAAGTTTTGAACGGCTGTCTGCGGACGGTACGCGTCGTAAATTTTGAGCCTGTAGCCCTTTTCCACCGCGTCGTCCGACGCGTTTTTGAGCGCGGCGGCGGCTTCCTTTGTCAAAAGCGCGCACGGCTCCTCGTAGCCGTCAATCCTGTCTCCGACAAAATTGTATGTTGAATAATATCTTATTTCCATTATTGCGTCAGGCACGGCTTCCGCGAGAAGAACGAAATCCGACGCGTCCGTTGCCGCCGCGTTTTCCGCGCTGTTCGCCGCGGGCGTGTTTGACGCGGCGCATGACGACAGTGCCGCTATTACCGCGGACAGCGCGGCAAATTTAACTATTCCTTTAATCATAACAATCCTCCATATATTGCGCAACGCGGCGCGATATGCGCGCCGCGTCACGTATAAAATCATGATGCTTTAAATCAATGCAATTTTGCTTATCATCGCCGCAAATTCCGCGCGCGTTATGCCCGATTTCGGCGCAAGCGAGCCGTCGGGATAGCCGTTTATTATGCCGTCTCCGCATGCCCACTGAATAGCGGGTATTGCGTATTCGCTGACGTCAGCCGCGTCGGTGTAGCTTAATATATTCGTGTCCTCGCCCACCGATACGTCCTCGCCTATGTACTGCATATACCGCCAGATAATCGCCGCGGTCTGCTCGCGTGTCACGTTTTCGTCGGGTCGGAAAGTACCGTCCGTAAAGCCCGCGACTATGCCGTTTTCCGCCGCCCACGCGACATACGGGGCGTAGTACGCGTTCGCATCAACGTCCGTAAATACCGTCGAACCGTCCGTCGTTTCAGCGCCGCCCATTCTGCCGATTATCGCGGTAAGCATGCCGCGCGTCAGCGTCACGTTCGGCGCAAATTCCGTTTCAGTTACGCCGCTTACAAGTCCCTCGGTGTACGCCGCCTTTACCGCGTTGTAGAACCAATCCGAAGCGGTAACGTCAACGAACGGGAGACCGCCCACCTCGGGAGCGTCCGTCGGTTCGGTCTTATCCGTTTCCGAAGGAGCCTCTGTAGGCTCGGGTGATTCCGTTGCTTCGGGCGCCGCTGTCGGCGTCGGTGATGCTGTCGGCTTTGCCGCCGACGTACCGGATGAACCTCTGCCGCTGCCGCCTCCTCTGCTCGGCGCCGGCGCTTCTGTCGGAGCAGGTGAAGGCTCCGTTTCAGCCGGTTCAACAGATATTTTCTTTACAAGATTTCCGTCCGCATCAACGTAGCCGTATTTTTCGCGGTCGAACGTTACGGTCATACCGTCCGACACAACCGAAACGCCCATAAGCTCCGCCAATGACGCGAATGTCGCGCCCTCCGCGGTAAATGTGCTGCTTCCGTCAATACTTGCGTCTACCTGTCCCAGGTAGGTTGGAGCGACGCCGGAGCTGGTTGTGGTGTTGCCCGCCTTTACTGTAAGCGAGCCGCCGTTTGAAAGCTCTATTTTACCGTTGCCGTAATTGTCACCGTTGTAAATCATAAGTCCTGCAGCATAATATTTTTCTCCCGCGCCTGGAACATACATGGTCACGCTCGAATTATCCTTGATTATAAGATGATTTGCCGCACCGCCGCAGCTTATGCTTTCCTCCGCATTATCACATCTGCCGCTTTTCGCGACGACGTGCGAGCCGCCGCTGACGGTGAGTGTATGAGGCTCTGTACCGGGATAGTCCGCGACTATGCCGAAGCTTCCTTTGTAAGCGTTGCCGCCGATAGCGTTTAACTCGGCGATAGATATGTTAATGTCGTCGTAAGCGCCTATCGCGCAGGAGGTTCCTCTCGGTCTGTCCTCAGTGACAGTCTCGTCGTACGTGATATTTCCGCCGTAAACCGTAAGACTGCCCTTGCCTGTTATATTTATATCCTTGCCGACTCCCGCGTCGGTGATGCCCCAGCTGTCTATGTTCACGCCGTCGCCCGCGGTGACAGTGAGAGAGCCGTCTACATTTATCGTATTGTTTCCGCAACAATATATGCCCGAAGTGCCGCCGATATGTTCGCTCAGCACAATACCCGAAACGGCGCTGCGGATTGACGGGCTTTCACCCTCGGGAACGTACAGCGTCGTGCCTTCGCCGAGAGCCAAGCCGTCCTCGCCGGTCGTGCAGAACCGGAAATCCGACGTGAGCGTCAGCTTGTTTTTCTCGCATATCGCGCCGGGTACTTCCACAGGCTCCGAAAATGTTGCCTCTCCGGTCGAAAAGCTGTGACTGAATTTCTTATAGAGCTTGCCCGTTTCACCGTCGAAATAGAGCGGGTAATCCACTATTTCTTTTTCGGCGCTTCTGAACACAATGTAATTTGCGGTGTCCTCCGTACCCGCGATTACGTATGTGTCGTCTTTGTATTCGAGAGCATCGCTTTCATCGGCTGAATTGCCGCCTATCACGCTTACGCCGTCAACAGCCCTCACCTTGTTTACGGCTCCGCCGTTTTCTTCGAGCGAGTACGCTAATACTCTCGCGCCGCCGGTGACGCAGATCCGCGCATCGTTATCCTCGGCGTACGGGTCTCCTTCTCCGGATTCTTTACGTGTCACGCCGCAGATGCCCCAGTACAATACGCTGTCGCCGTCGCCTTCACGGAAGGATACGACCATTATGATGCTTTCGCCCGACGCGTGTATCGCTCCGGGATTTATGCCGGCGTCTCCTTCCATAATAATGCCGCCGTAAGCGTTTATTCTCGCGTTGTCCTCGGCAACTATGTCGTAGCCGTCCCATATCCATATACCCATAGCGTCTTCGCCGCCGGTTGTGTCAAGATATGCGTCGTCCTTTACGTTGAGCTGACGGCAGATTACACCGTATACGCGTTCCGAAGGACCGTTCGGTGCGTACGCGTTCGCGTATACCTGTACGGAATCTTTGATTACGAGATTATCCGTACACAGCAGCGCGTATGAGGGTTCGGAGACGCTTTTTTCTTCAGCGGTTACCTCTCCGTCTCCCGTTATTGTCAAATCGCCCCATACTCCTATACCTATTGCCATGTCCGCTCCCTCAGCCGAGACTGACAGCAAGCCGTCCGCCTGTATAGTGCTGTTTCCGTCAAATTCCAGTCCGTAAACACTCTTTACCTCGGAATTGTCGCTTACAGCCGCAATTCTGGAGGAAGTGTTTTCGGGAACATTTACAGTCACGCCGTCTCTCAGCACGAGCGCGGCGTCCGCCGTTGTGACAAAATCAACATTGTTGAGCGTGAGCGTATTACCGTCGGCACTCATTCCCTCGGGAAGCTCGTCAGCGGTAAGCGGATCGCCGCTGAACCTGTCTTTGCGGAAGCCTGTTTCGGCGGAATAACAAATTGCGTAATCCGCTGTTTCTCTTTCTCCGCTCGTAAACAAAATGTAATGCGCCGTATCCTCCGTACCCGCGATTACGTATGTATCGCCCTTGTATTCAAGAGTGCCGCTGTCGCCCTGCGCGTTGCCGCCTACAACGCTTACGCCGTCCGCCGCCTTCGCGCCGCTGACCGCGCCGCCGTTTTCGGCAACCGTGTACGCTGACACGCTCGCGTTGTCCGTAACATAGATCTGAGCGTCACCCTCCATGCCTGTTCCGCGCATGATGCCCCAATCCAATACGTTTTCGCCGTCTCCGTTATAGTCACATTCCACAGTTACAGTGCTGTTTCCCGACGCGCGGATCGCGCCCGGTTTTGTCTCCGCGTTTCCGTACATGATAAGACTGCCGCCGGCGATAACGGACGCGTTGTCCTCCGTTACCAAGTCATAGCCGTCCCATATTCCTATACTTCTCGAATTGTATCCGCCCGATGTGTCAAGCACAGCGTTGTCCTTTACCGTAAGCTGACGGGACATGCTACTGGAAACATTGGGTTCCTTATCTCCTACAATCGCGTTTGCATACGCGTATACATGCGCCGAATCCTCAATCGTGATATTCTCGGTTGACATCAGCGCCCAGGAATTGTCGGCGCCGAAAAATTCCGCCGCGATTAATTCTCCCTCGCCCTTTACCGTCAAATTGCCGTACGACGCCAAGCCGAAGGCTCTGCCTTCTCCGTTGGCGGCAACAGCCATCGTTCCGTCCGCCTGTATAACGCTGTCTCCGTTAAGCATCACACCAAAGACGTTTGACGCTTCGGAATCTTCGGGATCTACGGGGTCGGAGTTAAAGACCGATAACGTCGCCCTGCTGTTTTTGGGAACATTCAGCGTCACGCCGCCGTCCGCAATGAGTGCGATTTTTTTCGTTGTGTGGAACTCCACGTCGTTAAGCGTAATTGTATTGCCTTCAGCGCTCATTCCCTCGGGAAGCTCGTCAGCCGTAAGCAGATCGCCGTCTTTGTTGTTTTTACGGAAGCCCGTATCGGGGCTGTAGTATATCGCATAATCCGCATCGGGCAGTCCTTTAATTACCGCCTTTTGAGCGGGCTTGCTCTCGGAATCGACATAGCCGTACATGTCCTCGCTGTATGTAAGCGGATTATCTTCTCCGTCGGTCACGCTTATACTGCCGAACATTCGTCTTGTCGCGGCAATAGCCTGCGTGTCACCCTCAAATTTCATACTGCCGTCATTATATATATTGACCGCAATACGCTTTGTGCCGTCAAATTCCTCCTCGCCTTCAAACACGGTCTCACTCAGACCGTACGATATATCGCCGCCCGACGCTTTTCCGCTTACCGAGGCGTTTTCAAATATATCTATTCCGCTGTTACCGTTAAGCTGTATTCCGAGACCTACCGTGTACATTGACTCCCCGTACGTGTTGAGCATCAATCTTGATTTGTCGCTTGCAAGCAGGTACGATGTGATGCAGCCGAAGGATGCCGCGTTTCCGCTTCCGCCGGCTGCGGACGCCGATACATATGCGTCGCCGTAAATGCCTATGCCATCACTTACACCGGCGTTTACCTCGCTTTCGTCGAGAGCGCCGCTGAGCATACCGACAGACTCTCCGTCGGCTCCCTCGTTATCCGCGTAAATACGTCCGCCGTCGGCGTATACCCGGGTGTCGAATATTAAAATATTACGTCGTGCGTAAAGTCCTACGCTGTCGTAAGAGCCGCTTTCCACGTTCACACAGCCGCCGACACATTCCAGCATACCTTTTCCGGATATATTCACAATGCCGTCACTGTATATACCGAAGCTGTCTTTGTTATTTCCATATCCGCCGGACACGTGAAGCGCGCCAACCCTGCTGCCTCCGTTTATGCTTAAAGCAAATCCCTTCATCGAGTAAATTCCCGCGGTAAAATCGTTATCCGTGAAACTTCCCGCGACTATTATCGGATGCTCTCCCTCATTAATATTAATATCCGTATGCTCCGGCAGAACAAGTCCCAGATCCGCCGACGTATAAAATTCAAAATCGCTTGTAAGCGTGAGGTTCTTTCCGTCGCCCGTTGCACCCGCGACATTTTCAACCTTATCACTGTAACCGTTTGTCTCGTCATAGCTCTTATAGAACGAGCTGTCGGCGGGGTTGTAGTAAAGCGAATAATCGGCTGTTTCACCTTTCGTGACATAGATATACGTCGCGTTGTTATTGTTGTATGTATATGTATGCTTCTCGGTGTCAAATTCGACAAGATTCATGCTGCCGTCTTCTGTATCGTCAACACCGAGTACCTTGACGCTTCCCGTCGGCGCTTTGAATTTTGACTCGTTCACGCTGCTGTCGCTGCTTTGCTTATAAGCCGCCATATCGCCGTACGCCATAATGCTCGATTTGGAACTTTCGTTTTCGCTGTCGTCAATCACAATTCTTACTCCGCCGAATTCCGCATCCCGGTTTTCCGCTTCGGAGAAATAAAATTCACCTATTCCGACGCTGCCTTCACCCTTGCCGCTCGCGTATATACCGCTGCCGTTATCGGATGTAATCGTTCTTGTTCTTTCGTCCGCAATAGCGGTTATAAGACCTATCGAGGAAAAGTCGCCATCAGTGCCGTCCACTTTCGCGCCGCACGCGTAGATAAAGGAATTATTGCGCGCTTCGATGCTTGACGTATATATTCCGTAAGTGTAGTCCGTGCCAATGCCGCCCGCGCCTATGATAACGGCGTCGTCCGTCGCCGACACGGTTCCCGCGCCGAAGGTGCCGTCTTCCTTCTTTATATCCTCCACCATTACACCGACGCTGCCTCCGTCGCCCGGCGCGCCCACGCCGACAAGAGAAGCGCCTTTTACGCTTATTGAATAATCCGCGTCTACACCGGTGGACTGAGCCTGAGCCTTGCCGCCGTATGATGCGACTACGCCCGTGCCGTAAACGTTCAGATTTCCCGCGTATATTCCCCAGCTGCTGATTGTGCCGCTGTTAAAGGCGGCGACAGCCAAATTACCTGTTTCGTTTGTGTTTATGTTTAATGTGGTATCGCTGTGGATAACCGTGGGGTACGAGTCCTCTTCCTCCGTCTCCGTCTTGTACGCGCTTATAACCATTACCGACGAGCCGTCGGGGATGTTTAGCGTCGTTTCTCCGATAAGGTCAAACGTCTCTTTCGCCGACGAGATTATAACCGTGTTGCCTTCGTGAAAGGTGATTGCACCTTCACTATAGTCTGCTATATCAGAGTCCAGCGTCGGTTCTCCGTCGAATGTTCCCTCATCCGCCTTAAATGTCAGCGTGCCGTTGGTTGTAAAGACATTAAAATCAGTATTTTCTGCAAACATGTTATAAAGTTCGTCAGCCGTCATATCCGCCGCGCCTGTCCAGTCAATGTTCTTAAACGCGCCCCAGTCAGTATCGCCCCAGTCAATCTCGCCGATTCCGCCTATGTAATCCGGATCTGCTGTTCCGACACTTATCGACGGGCGCTCACGTACGCCGTCGGCAAACGCCGCCGGCACAGCTGTCGGCAACACGAGAGCCGCCGCCAGCACAGACGCCAAAAGCTTCTTAATGTGTTTCATATTCTTATCCTCCATATCTTTATATTCCACGCAAAAAATACACCCATGTAATGATTATATCATAACTGCGAAGGCGGCAACGTCGCCGCAGAGGTATGATGCAATGCTCTCTCAGGCGTCAAAAGCTTTGCTTTTGGTAACGCCGTGAGGTTATTATATCATACCAAAAATCGTAATTCAAATCATTTCGTGCCAAATACGGCACAATTCACGCCATGCGTGAACGTTTCGCGCAATAAACGCCGAAATCGGCAAAAGTACCTTGAAAAAAAACAAATGATGTAGTATACTGTATTTTAAGGAGGCGGTAGCTTGAACAAGAAGAGCGTTTCAAAGCACTCGGTCATACTCATGGAATTCGACTGGCTGCTTTTCATATTATCGGTAGGACTTGCTGTTTTCGGCATAATTATGATATACAGCGCGACGCGCACAACACAGTCTAACGTAAACGTAATAGTGCAGTCGGCTGCATTTGTCTTGGGCTGCGCGGCTATGCTCGCGGTCTGTTTCTTTGACTATGAACAGCTCCAAAATCTGATAAAACCGATATTCCTGTTCGCAATCGCAATGCTTGTGCTGGTGCTTATATTCGGCGTGAGCGGCGACTGGGGCGCGCGAAGCTGGATACGCTTCGGCGCGATCGGTATTCAGCCGTCGGAGTTTGCGAAACTCTGCTTTATAATAACGCTTTCCTACCATATTTCAAAGGTGCAGGACGATATAAATAAGCCGCTCGTGCTGCTCGGACTGCTTATCCACCTCGCGGTAATGGTCGGACTTATAATGCTTCAGCCGGATATGGGCAGCGCGTTTGTGTTTATATTCATATTTATATGCCTGCTCTTTGTGGCGAAGCTGTCGTACAAATACATTATACCCGCGCTGCTGCTCGGTGCGGCGTCGCTGCCGCTCATATACCGCTATCTGCTGTCGGAATACCAGCAAAAGCGTATACAGGTGTTCTTTAACCCCGACCTTGAGCCGCTCGGCAGAGGCTATAACGTCATACAGTCAAAAATAGCCGTCGGCTCGGGACAGCTTTGGGGAAAGGGCTATCTTCAGGGTACGCAGAACCAAATGGGCTACCTTCCCGCGAAATCGACCGACTTCATTTTCAGCGTAATTTCGGAGGAACTCGGCTTTATCGGCGCGGCAATAGTCGTGGGCTTACTATTTATACTGATTTACAAATGCTTCAAGACCGCGAAAAAAGCGGATAACTCGTTCGGAAGATACATCTGCGTCGGCGTGGGTGCAATGCTTTTGTTCCACGTGTTCGAGAATGTCGGAATGTGTATCGGACTTATGCCCGTTACCGGCATACCGCTGCCGTTTCTAAGCTATGGCGGCACATCGCTTGTGGTCAATATGACAGCCGTCGGGCTTGTCCTGAGCGTCGCCTATCATAATAAGCCGCGGAGCGTGTTTGATGTGTATTGATTACGCCAAAGAAGGTCATGGACCTTCTTTTTTTATACCTTGTGCCGCCGCAGCCGTTCAGCCGCAAAATATAATCCGCTCATTTTGTTATGGGGTTGAAATTTTTTCGTAAAAGTGATAGAATATATAATGTATAAATATAGGCTTTTTTAGCCGATGAACGGAGATATGATTTATGCTGAGATATTTTACCGCAGGAGAAACGCACGGCAAGTGTTTGACAGTTATAGTCGAGGGTATGCCGTCGGGAGTAAAGATAAGTGTTGACAAGATAAACGATTTGCTTGCGAAGCGTCAGAAGGGCTACGGACGCGGCGGACGTATGGCGATTGAAAAGGACACCGTTGAAATTCTTTCGGGCGTGCGCGGCGGCGTGACGCTCGGAAGTCCGATTGCAATGAAAATTTCAAACCGCGACTGGGAAAACTGGGAAAAGATTATGGGTACGGAGGAATGTACCGATGATAAGAGCGTATCGTTTCCGCGCCCGGGTCACGCGGATCTGACGGGCGGAATGAAGTACAATCACCGCGACTTGAGAAACGTTCTCGAGCGCGCGAGCGCGAGAGAAACAGCCGCGAGAGTAGCCGTCGGCGCGCTTGTGCGTCAGGCGCTCGAGCCGTTCGGAATTGAATTTTTGAGCCATGTTAAGAGCATAGGCACGGTATGCGATACGGCGGACGTAAACAGCCCCGACTTTTTCGATAAAGCGGCGCAGTCGCCGGTCGGTTTCGGCGACGAGGACGCGGCGAAAAAGGCTATGGAGTATATCGACAACATAAAGAAAAGCGGCGAAAGCTGCGGTGGCGTTGTCGAAACGATTGTAAAAGGCGTACCCGCGGGACTCGGAAGCTATGTTCACTATGACAGAAAGCTCGACGCGAACATTGCGTTCGGTGTAATGAGCGTGCAGGCTATTAAGGGCGTGGAGATAGGCATGGGCTTTGCCGCAGCCGAAAACGCCGGCTCGCACGTGCATGACGAGATTGTGTACGACGGCGCTTACCGCCGCGTTACGAACAACGCCGGCGGTATCGAGGGCGGCATGTCGAACGGCGAGGATATTGTCGTCCGCGCGGCGATGAAGCCGATACCGACGCTCTACAACCCGCTTCGCACAGTCGATATAAACGACAAGTACGAGCATAAGGCGACGGTCGAGAGAAGCGACGTGTGCGCCGTTCCGGCTTGCTCGGTGGTGGTCGAGGCTGCAGTGGCGTTCGAGATTTCAAAGGCGTTTCTGGACAAATTCGGCGGCGACTGCATGGAGGATATTAAAGCATCCTACGACGCTTACATGAGCAGAATAAAGAGCTTTTAATTTAAATTAAGCCTAAACGAAGGGTGGTGAGGGATTTTTGACGGAAAATGATTTGATACGAAAGTGTAAAAAAGGCAACCGCGAGGCTTTTAACGCGCTTTTCTCGCGCTATCAGTCTCAGGTTATAAATATAGCGTACGGCATGCTTTCCGACCGCGAGGACGCGTGCGACGCGGCGCAGGAGGTTTTTGTAAAGGTTTACAAGAGTATCTCGTCATTTAACGAAAAATCCTCCTTCTCCACGTGGCTGTACAGGATTACCGCGAACACCTGCTCCGATTTTCTCAGAAAGCGTCAGCGCGGCGGCAATGTCATAAGTATAAACGCGGCGGCGGACGACGGCAGAGAGTTCGATATAGAGGATGAAAATTCCTCGGTGGACGAGAAAATGGAGCTGTCCGAGCGTCAGGCGGCGGTGCGCGCGGCGATAAGCGAATTGAAAGAGGAACACAGGATAATAATAACGCTGTGCGATATAGAAGGACTCGGTTACGACGAGATAGCAAGCATCCTGAAAATCCCATCGGGTACGGTAAAATCAAGAATCAACCGCGCCAGAAGCGCGCTCAAAAAAATTTTAATGAAGAACAGGGAACTTTTTCTGTAACACAATCGTCTAATAATATGAAAAGAGTTGTAATATTACTGTGTCCAGAGGGACGGTAATATGCGGCGGCATTTTATGAAAGGAGGGAGAGAACGTATGGACTGCGAGAGTTTCGGAAAATATCTGGATAATTACGAAAGTCTCACCGAGCAGGAAAAAAGCGACATGGAAAAACATGCCGCGGAATGTGAAGAATGTCGGGCGGAGCTTGACTTCTTTATGTCGATGATTTCGACGGCGAAGTCTCTCCCGAAAATAGAACCGCCGGCTGATTTCATGGATAAACTCAATACCCGTCTCGACGCGGAGGATAAAAGGGTAGTTTCCGCGTCGAAGATTAAAGGGCATTTGCGCCGATACGGCATACAGTACGCCGCAGCGGCGGCGTGTCTCGCGCTTGTGGCTGTCATAACGGCTAACCGTTCGCTTCTCACCGACAGAATGGATACTGTCCCTGACGGTATTATAAGCGAGGAAACAACGGTATCGGACGGTTCGGCGCGTGACGGCGCGCAGGACAACATGCCCGCGCCGAGTACGGCTACGGCTGCTCCGACGGTATCGGAGAGTAACGTGCAGTCGTCAGACGCTTCAAAGGCGGTTCCCGCCGAAGGCGATACCGAACCAACGGAGAACGCTCCCGTAACGGTTGCCCGTCAGCGCACCGGCATTCCGAGAACAAGCACTCCGAGCGTTCCCGCTGCGCCGAGGCAAACATCGAATACGGCTAACGAGCCGGCGCCCGCATTTGATAATGTGAGTATACCGGCGGTTACGGAAACACACGTAAGTGAGCCGTCCCCCGCGGAAGTATCAATTCCCACAGCGGAACAACCGGACGAAGCAAACGGTGCGGAAGCTGCGCCTATCAGCAGCACTCCGAACGAAAACGATGCGCCGGTCATGACGCGTTCCGTTCCCGACGACTATACGGCTGAAAAACCCGATGACGACGAGGATGGGTACAGAATCGCGCTTGCGAGTGTTGTAAACGGCGACGACGCACCGGAAACATACGATTTGAGAGCCGAGGAGGTTTCCGAATCGCTCAAGGCGGCGGAAATACAGGCGAATTACTCGCTTGCCGGTACGGACAACAACGATATTGCCCGCGGCAAGTATTCGAAGCTTAACAAGGACGGTATTCCAATCGCGGACGCAACCGCAATAGGCAGTATCAAATTCAGCTATGACGACGAGGAAAGAGCAATGGCTGTAATCAACAGCTATACGGTTGACAAGGAGGACGATATATACGTCACCGACTCGGTAAATCTCAATTTGATTTTGTCAAAGCTTCGCAGCGAGGGTATACCGTATACCGATTACACGATAGCCGGCAGCGGTGAGGTTAAATTCCAGATAAAATTCAAATAAATAAAAGGCAAATAGGATAAAAAAGGGATTTAAAAAGCATGAAATACGTAAGGTATTTCATGCTTTTTATCGCTGCGGTGAAGTTTATCTTCCGCTTGATTTGGAGAACGGGAGACTGTACTTTTTCGCGTAGTACGCGTACTGCTCCTTGTAGCCCTCCTCGATGCGGCGGTTCGACATTACGTTGTGAATATCGTAATTGTCGTTGTTAAGCTCTATAATAGCCGACGCTACGTTTGAGCAGTGGTCGGATATTTTCTCGAGAGCGTTTATGTAATCGGTGAAAATAAATCCCTGCTCGACCGGACAGCGTCCCTCCTGCATACGATGGATATGACGGTTTTTGAGGTCGTTTCTGATGTGGTCTATAACGTCCTCGAGCGGCTCAACCTTATAGGCGAGCTTCACGTCGTTTTCGGAGAACGCGTTTATAGTGAGATCGATAGCCTCTCCTACGGCGTTTACCATAATCGTAATTTCCTGCCTTGCCTTCTCCGAGAAATGCACGTTCTGATTGTGTTTTTCACGCGCGGTGAACACGAGGTCGGTCGTGTAGTCGGTCATTTTTTCAAAGTCGGAAATCGCGCTCAATAGTATCGAAACCTTCTGCGCGTCAACCATCGAGAGCTGCTGCGCGCTCAGTTTTATGAGGTACACACTCAGAGCGTCCTCGTACTCGTCCGTTTCGCGCTCGTTGTCTATAATCTGCTTGTCCAGTCTTTCGCTGTAGCTCGCGACGCAGTCCTGAGCCATTGTAAAGCTGTCCTTCGCGATATACGCCATGTTTACCGCAAGCGTAAGAGACTGCTCGACCGCGTAGGACGGTGTGGCAAGAAATCTGTCGTCGAGTACAGGAAACGCGCTTCTCTCCGCGCCCTCCTTTATCGTAAGGCGCGCAAGCTTCTCGATAAGCGATGTGAACGGCAGCAGTACCGCCGCGGCAAGCACGTTGAATACGGTGTGAACGATTGCTATCGATACCGCGCTTGTACTGCTTTCAAGAATCGTCATATCTATAAACGCGTTCAGCACGAATATCAGTATCAGGAACAGTATCGCGCTTATGAGCTTATAGTAAAGATTACATATCGCGGCGCGTTTCGCGTTTTTGCTCGCGCCTAAGCTCGATATGAGCGCGGATATGCTCGCGCCGACATTCGCGCCGACTATGTACGGTATCGCGGACACGAACGTTATCTGTCCCGTCGCGCTTAAAGCCTGCATAATACCTATCGACGCCGACGAGGACTGTATCGCCGCTGTGATAAACATACCCACAATAACGCCTATAACGGGGTTCGACAGCGTTGTTATCACATTTATAAGCGCGGGGTTGTCCTGTATGCTCTTGACCTCGCTCGACATCGTGGTCATGCCGAACATCAGCACCGCGAAGCCGACGAGTATATTGCCCAGATTGTGTTTCTTTTCGTTTTTGGAAAACATGATAAGAACTATACCGATAAATCCGAGTATCGGCGTGAAGTTCTCGGGCTTTAGGATATTCGCCCATATGCTCTCGCCCTGCACGCCCGACAGCGACAGTATCCACGCCGTCATCGTCGTGCCTATGCTCGCGCCCATCATTACGCTTATAGACTGCGAAAGCTTCATTATGCCGGAGTTTACGAAGCCGACAACCATTACCGTCGTCGCGGAGGACGACTGTATCACTGCTGTGACGACCGTACCCAGAAGCACGCCCATGAATTTGTTTTTCGTAAGCGTTTCAAGGATAGATTCAAGCTTTGAGCCGCCGAGCTTCTTTAAGCCGTCGCCCATTACATTCATTCCGTAAAGGAACATGGCAAGTCCGCCGAATATCTTGAATATTGTGAAAATACCCATATAAATTTGTCACCTGTCCTTTTGTCCCGTTGTTACTGCCTCTGTCTTAAACCTGTCTTATAACCTTCCATTCATTTATCAGCCGTTCAAGGGAATACGCCGCGTTTGCGGGGCTTGTTGACGGCAGACGCGCGGCTTCGAGGTCTTTGTTGTACCTCGTAAAATACTTGTACGCCGCCGCACCGTTTACGAATATCCTTTTTATATCGGCGTTTCCCAATATTACGCCAAGGTCGTTCGGCGTGACATTCGTTATCGTGCTGTCAGCCGAGCCTTGTATGTCGCAGCTTCCTATAACGTCCCACACAGCCGCCCTGTTTCGGAGCAGAAACGCTTTCTTTTCCTCAATCGTAACGGGACACTCGTCCTCAAAGACGGCGCTCGTTACCTTCCAGAAGCGGTTTTGAGGGTGTCCGTAGAAAAATCCCGCTTCGCGCGATTTTACGGACGGAAAGCTGCCCAGTATCAGTATTTTTGAGTTATTGTCGTACAAAGGAGGTATCGTGTGAACCAACATTCCCTATCACTCCATTATCCATTGTAACATATATTTTCCGGTTTTGGAATAGTAAATTTAATTATTGCCAAAATTATTTGCACAAATTTTTCAGCATACCGCAGTAATCGGAAAAATTCGTCGCAAAAATATAATTCATCACGAGCAATTCATCGGGATTAAATTCGTCAGCAATGCTGTCGATGCTTCCCGTGTACGTTCTCGGGTCGATGAGAAACACGCGCTTATAGCTTTTCGCAAGCCACGGCGCGAACGCGTTCGCGTAGGAATCCTTTATGACGATGATTGTTTTGCCGTCGGGAAGCGCGGTGTTTTCAAGCTCCAGAAGCGGATAATCGCTGCCGAAAAAGAAGCTGTAGCCGCGCTGATCGTCGTGGTACATCTTGCCGTCACGCTCCGCAAGCTCTCCGTCCTCACCTTCGTCAAGCAATTTTACCTCTATCGTCTCTTCATCATCCAGGTCGTACCATTCGACCGTGTCGGGATTTTTGGCTATATCTCTCGTGTTCACTCTGTCGTACAGGTAGCCGAGTACGCCTTTTATCCTGTGTACCTCGTAATCTTCGGCGTTTACCGCCTCGCCGCCCTCCGTCTCCATAAATGCGCTGTACGCGTAATACGCGCCGAGCTGCGTCCAGTGGTGGTCGCTGCGGAAATAAATGTACTCGTCCGAATGTTCTCCGAGCGCATCGGCTACGTCAACGCCAGTGACGCGTCCGTCGAGCATATCGTACATATCGTTTATCGCGTCGGTCTGACTGTCCTGAAGATTTTTGTATATCGGCTCGCGGAATTCGAGCTGTGTCGGAACAAGCATGCTGTACATCTTAACGTCGTCGGGAAGCTCTTCGGCAATCGCGTTTACCGCGTCCGTGTACAGTTTTTCCGTTTCGCGGTTTCTCAAAAACATCTCCATAACGGTGTCCTTGACAAACAGAAGCGTCATTTTTATCGTCGTGCCGGTGCCGATGTCCTTGTTCGTGGAAATGACCGAGCCTGTGTCAGGCGTTATGCCCTTCGCTCCGTCAAGCCACTTCGACATGGCTGTCAGGCTTGAGCGCAGACCTATGTTGTCGCCGAGAAACGCCTCAAATTCCGACTCAAATTCGCCTGAAAACACACTTGTGCGGCTCAGCGTCGGCATCTGCGCCGGTTCACGGTTCTCACGCTCTATGCTCGCTCTGTCCGCGGGAAGCGCGAGCATTGTCACAAACGCGGCGAGCATCACAAGAAACACGCCGATTATAAGTTTGTTTTTCATGGTCAGCGCTCACTCCTTTCCTTAAAATCTGAAATACAAGAACGGATTGTAGGTTTGTCCCACAAGCAGTATAAAGCATACGCCCAGTCCCGCGATTACGAGAATCGGCTGCGACACCGCCGCGAATACCTCATGCTTTTTGCAAAGATAGTTGTAAACAATCGACGGTATCGGCGTCGAGGCAAGCACGCATACGATAAACAGCCACAAATTCGTAAAAAACGCCGAGTATGCCGTCAGGTCGTACAGCGGCACTCCCACGCCGAACGCGCTTTTTATAAACGTCCACAGCGAACCGAGATCCGTAAAGTAGAAAATGCTCCACCCTATCAACACGAAGAACATTGTATAAATATAGCAGAACGGCGACGGTATCTTCTGCAGTCTGCCGCCGAACGCCTTTTTCTCTATCATTAAAAGCACGCCGTAGAACAGTCCCCATATGATAAAGTTCCAGCTCGCGCCGTGCCAAAGACCCGTAAGCAGCCATACGACCATTATGTTGCGGAGCTGTCTGTAACGGTTGCCGCCGAGCGGTATGTATATGTAGTCGCGGAAAAAGCGCGACATCGACATGTGCCACCTGCGCCAGAAGTCCGTAACACTCGCGGAAATATACGGGTAACGGAAGTTTTCAAGGAATTTGAAGCCGAGCATCCTGCCAAGTCCTATCGCCATATCGCTGTAGCCCGAAAAATCGAAATATATCTGAAAAGCGTACATCACTATGCCGAGCCACGCCGAAGCGACCGTCTGACGCGTGCCGCCGAGAAGCATCGACGCGACCGTTCCCGCGCTGTTAGCGAGCATTACCTTTTTGCACATACCGACCGTAAAACGCTTTACGCCGTACGCGAAATCCTCCGATGTTACGCTTCTGTCGGTAAGCTGGTCGGCTATGGAGTGGTAGCGCACGATAGGTCCCGCGACAAGCTGCGGAAACATTGACACGTATGTGAGGTAGTTGAGGTACGATTTCTGCACCTTCGTCCTGCCTCGGTACATGTCAATCGTGTACGACAGCGTCTGGAAGGTGTAGAACGATATTCCTATCGGAAGCGCGGGCTTGAGGTTCGGTATCGACAGATGCGCCGCCGCGTTTACGCTGTCGATTAAAAAGCCCGAATATTTGAACACAAAAAGAACGCCGAGATTTAAGGCAAGCGACGCTGCAAGAGCAACGGTCGCCTGCGGTCGGGCGTAGTATTTGTCTATTATTCTGCCGTTTATATAGTCTATTACGGTACTGCCGATAAGAAGCAGCACCCACACCGGCTCGCCCCACGCGTAGAAAACGAGCGACATGACGGCGAGAACGACATTTTTATATGTAATGTTCTTTGACAGATTGTACAGCAAAAGCACCGCGGGAAGGAATACGCACACAAAAATAAGGCTCGAAAATACCAAGATTATCTCCCCTTCCGCATACAATGTCATTGCGCCCAAAGCGCGCGCCGCCGATACGCCGACCGCGGCGCGTGCAGTGAGCCATGATAAATTTTACACTATTATCGGGGAAATGTCAACAAATATTGTCGCATAAAGTCGGTCGGCGGACTTATACGAGCGTTACGGAATAGTCCTTCAAAAGATAGTTAAGCTGCACGATGTAGCCGATAAACTGCGGCCCCGCCATAAGCTGACCGAAAAACGGTTTGCCGTAGTCGGACGAGCCGTTTAATACGGCGTCGAGCTTCGCCTTGTCGCAGAGCGTAAGCACCGGCGCGTTCGGATCGGAAATTATGCCGTCCAGAAGCTCTTTAACTGCCGTCTCGTAATGCGGGTTGTGCGTTTTCGGGTACGGGCTTTTGCGGCGCAGCCGTACGTCCTCCGGCAGTATGCCCTTTGCCGCCTCGCGCAGCACGTTTTTGGACACGTTGTCCTTGTTCTTCATCTCCCAGGGAATGTTCCAGACGTACTCGGCAAGGCGGTGGTCGCAGAACGGCACGCGCACCTCCAAGCCGCTTGCCATGCTCATTCTGTCCTTGCGGTCGAGCAGGTTTGTCATGAACCAGTTGATATTGAGATACGATATTTCGCGGCGGCGCTTTTCCTCCGCGCTGTCGCCGTCGAAAGTCGGTGTTTCGGCTATGCTTTCCTCGTAGCGCATGCTCGAATAGCCCTCGAGGTCGAGCGCGTCACGCACGTCGTCTTTTAGAATATTGTTTCTAAGCGACAAGTCGTAACACCACGGGAACGCAGCCGTTTCAAACGCCTTTTTCTCTCTAAACCACGGATAGCCGCCGAAAATCTCATCGCTGCACTCACCCGACAGCACAACGGTATGATTTTTCTTGACTTCGCGGCAGAAGTAGAGAAGCGACGCGTCCACGTCAGCCATACCGGGTAAATCCTTAGCCGTGAGCGCTTCCTCCAAAAGTCCGGTGAGCGTGCTGTTCGGGCAGACGAGGTACGTGTGGTCGGTGTCAAATTCCTCAACCATGCGCGGCACCCATTTTGTGTCGCTGTCGGGCTGGAAATGCGACGCTTTAAAATATTTCGAATTATCCTCATAGTCGAACGAATACGTTGAAAGCCGTTCGCCGCGGCTCTGCATCTCGATAGCGCCTATCGCCGTTATCACACTCGAATCGAGTCCGCCCGAAAGGAACGTCGCAATCGGCACGTCCGAAACAAGCTGCCGTCTTACCGTGTCGTACACGAGCGAGCGCGTGCGCGCGATAGTGTCCTCGTAGCTGTCGGTATGCTCATGGCTTTTAAACTCCCAGTACTGCTTTATGCGTATGCCGCGGCGGTCTATTATCATATACCGCGCTGGGCGAAGCTCCAAAATATCCTTATACACGCCGTTACCCTGCGTGCGCGCCGGACTCAGTGCCAGAAGCTCGCAAAGTCCCGTTTTGTCAAGCATGGGCTTTATTCCCGGGTACTCAAAAAGCGCCTTTATTTCCGACGCGAAAACGACCGCGCCGTCCTTTTGCGTGTAGAAAAACGGCTTCACGCCGAAACGGTCGCGGCAGGCGTAGACGCGCTGGCGCATACTGTCCCAAATCGCGAACGCGTATATTCCGTTGAGCCGCTCGGCGACGCGCTCGCCGTAATGTATGTAAGCCGTGAGAAGCACCTCGGTGTCCGAGGTCGTTTCAAACTCATAGCCATAGGACAGAAGGTCGTCGCGAATTTCCTTTGTGTTGTAAAGTTCGCCGTTATACGTTATCACAAACTCGTGTCCCGCGACGGTACGCTTCATCGGCTGCAAGCCCCTCTCAACGTCGATTACCGCAAGACGGCTGTGCGAGAAGGCGGCATGCTCGCCCACCCATTCACCCCACGAGTCTGGCCCGCGGTGGCGTATTTTCTCCGCCATGGCGCGCGCAACGGCTCTGTTTTCCGCCTCGTTCTTCACAAGATTGGTTTTGTAGTTTATAAATCCGCATATTCCGCACATAAAAATACCCCCGATACACATTTTTTATTGTATTATATGCGCCCGACACCGTTTTGTGAGGCAGCCGTTTTTGGTGATTTTACAAAATATTTAGGAAAAAATCCGATTATTTTTCAAAAAGTATAGATTTTTAATTGAAAATATTATATAATGATAAGATAGAATGACTATTTGTGCGCGGCTTTCTAAAAAGCGCAGAAAGGTGCTGATTTTTATGGACGAAATACTCAAAATTCTCGATAAGGAAAAAGGCAATATATCACGAGCCAAGATTGCCCAGATGTTGGGTACGGACAAGCAGGAGGTCGCGGATGCGATAGAAAAGCTTGAAAAGGACAACGTTATCGTCGGCTACAAGACGATAGTAAACTGGGACAAAACCGACCGTGAAGTTGTGACGGCTCTTATAGAGCTGCGCATAACGCCGCAGAGGGGTGAGGGCTTTGACAAGGTTGCGGAAAGGATCTACAAGTATCCGCAGGTCAAGTCGCTCTATCTCATGTCTGGAGCTTACGACCTCGCCGTTACGATAGAGGGAAAGACGATGAAGGAGGTTGCGCTGTTCGTCGCGCAGAAGCTCGCCCCGATGGACTCCGTTATCTCGACGGCGACGCATTTCGTGCTTAAAAAGTACAAGGAGGAAGGAATTGTATTCGAGGACGACGAAAAGGATACAAGACAGGTGATTACGTTATGATAGATTACGGTAAAATCGTTTCCCCCGTCGTGTCGGCTCTGCCGCCGTCGGGAATACGAAAGTTTTTTGATATAGCGGCTGAAATGAAGGACGCGATTTCACTCGGCGTGGGCGAGCCGGACTTCACAACGCCGTGGTCTATACGCGAGGCGGGTATATACTCGCTCGAAAAGGGACAGACACATTACACCGCCAATTCCGGTCTTATAGAGCTGCGCGAGGCGATATGCGACTACAACGACAGAAAGTTCGGCGTGAAGTACGACGCGAAAACCGAGGTTCTTGTGACGGTGGGCGGCAGTGAAGCGATCGACCTCATGATACGCACGGTTGTAAACCCCGGCGACGAGGTGCTTATACCCGAACCGTGTTTTGTGTGCTACAAGCCTCTTACAATCATGGCGGGCGGCGTACCGGTGCCTATCGAGACTAAGGAGGAGGACGATTTCAGACTGCTCCCGTCGCAGCTTAAGGAGAAAATCACGGACAAAACGAAGCTTTTGATACTCCCCTACCCCAACAACCCGACCGGCGGCGTTATGTCGAAAGCCGACATGGAAGCGATAGCGGAGGTGCTGCGCGGCACTGATATAATGGTACTGTCGGACGAGATTTACGGTGAGCTTCGCTACAGCGAGGAGGGACACGTTCCGTTTTCGAAAATAGATGGTATGCGTGAAAGAACGGTCGTCGTAAACGGCTTTTCAAAGGCGTTTGCTATGACGGGCTGGAGACTCGGCTACGCGCTCGGTCCCGCGGAGCTTATAAGCCTTATGCGTAAAATCCATCAGTACGGCATAATGTCCGCGCCGACAACGGCGCAGTACGCGGCAATCGAGGCGCTTAAAAGCTGTGACGACGATGTTGAGGAAATGCGTCAGGAATACAATTACAGACGGCGTTACATCGTGGACGGCTTTCGCGCGATGGGACTTAGCTGCTTTGAGCCTTTGGGCGCGTTTTACGTGTTCCCGTGCATCAAATCGACGGGAATGACCTCGGAGAAATTTTGTGAGAAGCTGTTGGAGGAGGAACACGTCGCGGTCGTGCCGGGCAGCGCGTTCGGCGAGAGCGGCGAGGGATTTATACGCTGCTCGTACGCTTATTCGATAGAAAACATACAGGAAGCGCTGAAGCGCATAGAAAAATTTGTGCAAAGACATACGCGTAAGTAATTTACAGGTTTACAAGGTGAACGGAAGGAGAAATTATGGCTAACACAAAATACATATTCGTAACGGGCGGAGTTGTTTCGGGACTTGGCAAGGGCATTACCGCCGCGTCGCTCGGAAGGCTTTTGAAGGCTCGCGGCTACAAGGTCACGATGCAGAAGTTCGATCCGTACATTAACATGGATCCCGGCACGATGAGTCCTTATCAGCACGGCGAGGTGTTCGTAACGGACGACGGTGCCGAAACAGACCTCGATCTTGGCCACTACGAGAGATTTATAGACGAGAATTTGAGCGTCAACTCGAACGTCACGACCGGTAAAATCTACTGGCACGTCATTTCAAAGGAGCGCCGCGGCGATTACGAGGGCAGAACGGTTCAGGTCATTCCGCACATCACGAACGAGATCAAGTCGCGCGTGTACCGCGTTGCGAAGTCGCAGGAGACGGATATAGTCATAACCGAAATAGGCGGCACGGTGGGCGACATCGAATCAACGCCGTTTCTGGAGGCTATAAGACAGGTGCAGTCGGAGGTCGGCAAGGAAAACTGCCTTTACATACACCTCACGCTTGTGCCTTACCTTTCGACGTCGGGCGAGCAGAAAACGAAGCCGACGCAGCACAGCGTCAAGGAGCTTTTGAGTCTCGGTATTCAGCCGGACGTGCTTGTGCTTCGCACGGAAAAGCCGCTCGAGGACGGACTTGCCGATAAAATCGCGCTTTTCTGCAATGTCGCTCCCGAGTGCGTTATAGAAAACCTCGACCTTGACACGCTTTACGAGGTTCCGCTCGCGCTCGAAAAGGAAGGTCTGGCAAAGGTTGTCTGCAAGAGGCTCGGTCTTGAGGACAGAAAGCCCGATTTGAAGGACTGGAATGAAATGGTAAAGGTCGTAAAAGACCTTATGGCGGGCGGCAAGGAGGAAGTCACGATTTCACTCGTCGGAAAATACGTCGCTCTACACGACGCGTACATAAGCATTGTGGAGTCGTTAAAGCACGGCGGCATAGCTAATTACGTAAACGTGAACATAAACTGGGTAAACAGCGAGGAGGTGACACCCGACACAGCCGACGAGCTTCTCAAAGCGTCCGACGGCATACTCGTACCGGGCGGTTTCGGCGATCGCGGCATAGAGGGTAAAATTATCGCGGCGCAGTACGCGAGAGAGCATAACATACCGTATTTCGGAATTTGTCTCGGTATGCAGATAGCCGTTATAGAGTATGCGAGAAACGTTTTGGGCTACAAGGACGCTCATTCGTCGGAGCTTAACCCCGACACGACGCACCCCGTTATCGACCTCATGCCGGAACAGAGGGACGTTGAGGATTTGGGCGGCACGATGCGTCTCGGCATGTACCCGTGCAAGCTCACCGAGGGTTCGCTCTCGAAGAAGATTTACGGCAGCGACCTCATTTACGAGCGTCACCGCCACCGCTACGAGTTCAACAACTTCTACAGAAACGAGATAACCAAAAACGGTATGATAATCGCCGGTCAGTCGCCGAACGAAAAGCTCGTTGAAATGGTTGAGATCCCCGCGCACCCGTGGTACATAGGCGTGCAGTTCCACCCTGAATTCAAGTCGCGCCCGAACCACGCGCACCCGCTTTTCGCATCGTTTATAAGGGCGGCGCTGGATAAGAAAAAGGGGAAATAAATTGTGATTTAGCGGAGAAATGCGGGCGACCGCAAGGGTCGCCCCTACGGCGCGTAATTTATAAAATACGTGTGTAGGGGCGAACCGTGTTCGCCCGTATAAACCCCCTCAGTCACACTACGTGTGACAGCTCCCCTATTAGGGGAGCCATACGGCGTGCGCCGCATATCGTGAGCCTCCCCTACTAGGGGAGGTGGCGCTGAAGGCGTCGGAGGGGTTTGTACGCTGCACTGCAAATATGCGAGCTAAATCATAATACAAATTAATAAATTCTATTAACAGAGAGAAGGATAATATTTTGAAACAATATTGGAAGTACATACAGCCGCATCTGCTTTACTTCATATTCGGTCCGCTGCTGATGCTGAGCGAGGTTGCCGGAGAGATCGTTCTGCCGACCATTATGGCGACGATGATAGACGTAGGCATCGCGAACAACAACATACCGTACGTGATTTCGCGTATGGCGATAATGTTCGGCTGTATATGCGTGATGATAATCGGGGGATTGGGAGGACATTATCTGTCCGTGACCGCGTCTGTGGCTTTCAGCGCGGATATAAGAAAGGATGTATTTAAAAAGGTTCAGAGCTTCTCGTTCAAAAATATCGACAAGTTCTCGACCGGCTCGCTCGTAACACGCCTTACCAACGATATTACTCAAATCCAGAATATAACGCGTATGTTCCTTATCATGGCGATGCGCTCGCC
>CANQQS010000027.1 GCA_947626045.1 uncultured Clostridia bacterium
CCCTGCCTCGGCGCAAATAAAAAATGCGCAGCCTGTATTTCAAAGCCGCGCAATAAAACGAGGCTTTAAATGCTGCGAAACATTTCAATTTAACATGCTTTTTATTGCACCGTGGTCATTGAACAAAGCCTGCGTTTTTGGCTGTTTAGACCAAAGTACAAAAAAGTATATTAAAAAAACATGTATTGAAAATTAAAATATAAAATTGAAATGTTTCGCAAGGATAGTATAACATTTTTCTTGGGAAATGTAAATAGATTTTTTCAAAAAAATGGAAATTTTTGGAAATTTTTATAATTTGCGGGCGCACGCCGTATGGCTTCCCTATTAGGTGAACGACGCTTTAGCGTCGTAGGCGTGTTGCGCAGCAACAAACGCCGTAGAAAAGGAGCTGTCACACGCAGTGTGACTGAGGGGTTTATTTTATAAAAATTTCAAAACCCCTCCGTCGGCTTTGCCGACACCTCCCCTAGTAGGGGAGGCTCACGATATGCACCGTCCGCGGGCGACCGCGAGGGTCGCCCTTACGGCAAGCTGTATAATCGAAAAACGGGCTGTCGAGGGCGCCAGCCCCTACGGCGCACAAATTTATAAAATACGGGTGTAGGGGCGACCCTTGCGGTCGCCCGTCGTTAGCCGTTACTGTTTTACAAGCACACCCTCAACCGGCTCCTTCAGCCGTTTTGTAAAAAACTTCACGACCACGCCGGTGAACAGTGCGGAAATAACCGTTCCTTCACGTGCGCCGACAATCTTGAAATCAAAAAATATAAGCGACAGTACAATCGAACTCACAACACAAAAAACGTCGAACGCGATTTTCACGTTTCCGAACTCCTTATGCGCCGTATCGGCGACCGCCTTTACAAACGCCTCACCGGAGTTCATTATTACGTTCGCGATTACCGCGAGTGCGATTCCCAAGCCCAGTATCACAACGCCGATTATTACCATCGCAAGCCTTACCGCGTAAACGCCGTTCGGAATGTACGACACGCACCACAGCCCAAAATCGGTGAACCACCCGAACAGGAACGACAGCGGCACCTGCAAAAGCTGTATCGGCCGGAATTTTCTTCCGAGTATCGCGATCTGTCCGACAATCAGCACGCAGTTCCATATTATGAGCCACGTTCCCATCGTGAAAAACGTGAATTTGTAGCTCATCACGTTCGCCACCGACGATATCGGCGACACGCCGAGTTCGCCGCGCTTTGTGAAAGCCACGCCGAGCGCCGACAGAAACAATCCTATTATAAACAGCGTATAACGCTTCGCCGTTTCCTTTTTTGTCACAGCGCACACCTCCCAACCGCGTACAATTTTACCACAGCGGCGCAAATTAGTCAACAAAATAATATTTGCGTGGACAAGCGCGCCGCGTTATGGTAGAATAAAAATATACGTTTCGGAGGGGATAATCATGGAAAAATATCTTGAAAAAATAAACGATGTAATCTCGCATGGACGGTACAAGGACACGTGGGAGTCGCTTTCGCAATACCGCGTGCCGAGGTGGTACGAGGACGCGAAATTCGGCATATTCATTCACTGGGGCGTGTACTCCGTGCCGGCGTTCGGCAGCGAGTGGTACTCGCGCAACATGTACATACAGGGGAGCCGCGAGTACGAGCATCACATAAAAACGTACGGCGCGCACAAGGATTTCGGCTACAAGGATTTTATACCGATGTTTAAAGCTGAAAATTTCGACCCGTCGGAGTGGGTCGGTTTGTTCAAAAATGCGGGTGCGCAGTACGTCGTGCCTGTTGCGGAGCATCACGACGGGTTCCAGATGTACGCAAGCGAGCTGTCCGGCTGGAACGCGGCAAAAATGGGGCCGTGCCGCGACGTGTTGGGCGAGCTTACAAGCGAATGTGAAAAGGCGGGACTCGTAAACGGCGCGTCGAGCCACCGCGTGGAGCATTGGTTTTTTATGGGTCACGGCAAGGAATTTGAGTCGGACATAAAAGAGCCTTTAAAGCGCGGAGATTTCTATTGGCCCGCGATGCAGGAAGCCGACCATCACGACCTGTTCTCCACGCCCGCGCCTACCGATGAATTTTTGAATGATTGGCTCTGCCGCTGCTGTGAAATAGTTGACAGGTACCGCCCGAAAATCGTGTATTTCGACTGGTGGATCCAGCACAGCGCAGTCAAGCCGTACCTTAAAAAATTCGCCGCGTACTACTACAACCGCGCCGACGAGTGGGGTACGGGCGCGGTGATAACGTACAAGCACGACGCGTTTATGTTCGGCGCGGCGGTTCCCGACGTGGAGCGCGGTCAGTTCGCGGACGCGAAGCCCTACATTTGGCAGACCGATACGGCTGTCGCGAAAAATTCGTGGTGCTACACCGAGGGGAACGACTACAAGAGCGCGGCGCAGATAGTGCGCGATTTGGTAGATATTGTGAGTAAAAACGGGCGTATGCTCCTGAACATCGGTCCAAGAGCCGACGGAACAATTCCCGACGAGGATAAAAATATTCTGCTTAAAATCGGAAAATGGTTAAAGGTGAACGGCGAGGCTGTTTACGGTTCGCGCCTGTGGCGCAAAAGCGCGGAAGGTCCGACCGTGATAGAGGAAGGTCAGTTCGCCGACAGTGAGGCGAGGGCGTACACGTCCGAGGATATTCGCTTCACTGTAAACGGCAGCTATCTTTACGCGGTGTGCCTTAATATGCGGGGTAAAAACAGCGTTTGTATAAAGTCGCTCGCCGAAGCCGACGCGTCGAGAAAGCCGAATTTCCACGGTATCGTAAAATCTGTCGAGGTACTTGGTTACGATACGTCGCCCGAATGGACGCGTAACGAAAACGGTCTGACGGTTACAACAAAAACGATAGAAACCGATATGCCGGTTACGTTTAAAATTTTGCTGGATTGAAAATTGTAGGGGCGGATATTATCCGCCCCTACGTGAGTCTCATATCGTGAGCCTCCCCTATTAGGGGAGGTGGCGGCGAAGCCGACGGAGGGGTTTTGGAATTATTATAAAAATAAACCCTTCAGTCACGCTGCGCGTGACAGCTCCCCTAATAGGGGAGCCATACGGGCGAACACGGTTCGCCCCTACGGCGAGGTATATAATTGAAAAACGGGCTGTCGAGGGCGCCAGCCCCTACGGCGCAAATTTGAAATTACGGGTGTAGGGGACGGCGCCCACGACGTCCCGATTACGTAGGGGCGACCCTCGCGGTCGCCCACGGACGGTGCATATCGTGAGCCTCCCCTAATAGGGGAGGTGTCGGCGAAGCCGACGGAGGGGTTTTGGAATTATTATAAAATAAAACCCCTCAGTCACACTGCGTGTGACAGCTCCTTTTCTACGGCGTTTGTTGCTGCGCAACACGCCTACGACGCTAAAGCGTCGTTCACCTATTAGGGGAGCCTCACTACCGCCTATTTGTTTTTCGTGTATAAAAGCATAATCACTCCGGCTGTGCATATATATAGAGTATATTTGGACAAAAGGAGGAAAATCAAAGTGGAGGACTATAACATTTACAACGACATTGCCGAGAGAAGTCAGGGCGATGTATACATAGGCGTGGTAGGACCGGTAAGAACAGGAAAATCCACATTTATAAAGAAGTTCATGGATATGCTTGTAATCCCGAACATTGAAAACACGTACCAGGCGGAGAGGGCGAGAGACGAGCTGCCGCAGTCCGCGTCGGGAAGAACAATAATGACGACCGAGCCGAAATTCATACCGAACGAGGCTGTTGAAATTGCGCTCGGCGACAACGCGCACTTAAAAGTGAGAATGATCGACTGCGTAGGTTATATAGTGGACAGCTCGCTCGGTTACGTCGAGGACGACGAGCCGAGAATGGTGTCAACGCCGTGGTTCGACGAGCCGATACCGTTCGGCGACGCTGCCGAAATCGGTACGCGCAAGGTCATAACGGAACACAGCACGATTGGTCTTGTCGTGACGACCGACGGTTCGATAACCGAGATCGACCGCGAGGATTACGTCGAGGCGGAGGAACGCGTCATAAATGAGCTTAAGGCGATAAACAAGCCGTTTATCGTGATGCTCAACAGCGTGAACCCGCTTGCGAAGGACACGCAGCGTCTTAAAGACGAGCTTACCGCGAAATACGGCGTGCCGGTGCTTGCCGTAAACTGCGAGGAGCTTCAGCCGGGCGACATACACGATATAATAGAAACGGTGCTGTTCGAGTTTCCGCTTAAGGAGATAGACATCAGCATACCCGACTGGATAGAGGGTCTTGACGGCGAGCATTGGCTTAAAAAGAACCTTTACGACGCGGTTATGAACAATATGGAGAACGTGAACCGCATACGCGACGTGCGCGCGCTGTCGGACGGTCTCGACGCGAATGAGTACGTGCAGAGGGCGTACATAGACGGTATGGATTTGGGCGACGGCATGGTGAAGCTGTCGATGGAGCTGCCGCAGCCGCTGTATTTTAAGGTACTCGGCGAAATGTCGGGCTTTACTATTGACAACGAAAAGAAGCTCATGTCGCTTATGAAGGAGCTTGCCGACATGAAGTCGGAGTACGACAAAGTCGCGTCGGCGCTCAACGACGTTGTGGAAAAGGGTTACGGTATCGTGTCACCGTCAACCGACGAAATGACGCTCGACGAGCCGAAAATCGTCAAGCAGGGCGGCAGGTACGGCGTGCGCCTTAAGGCGAGCGCGCCGAGTATCCATATGATGAGGGCTGACATTGAAACCGAGGTAAGTCCGATAGTCGGCACGGAAAAGCAGTCGGAGGAGCTTGTGCATTACCTGCTCTCCGAATTTGAGACCGATCCAGCGAAGATATGGCAGTCTAACATTTTCGGCAAGTCGCTTTACGAGCTTGTGAACGAGGGACTTCACAACAAGCTTTCGCGTATGCCGGACAGCGCGAGAATGAAGCTGCGCGAGACGCTGCAGAGAATTATTAACGACGGCTCGAACGGGCTAATTTGCATAATTCTGTAATGAAAGGTCGGTGGAGGGCGGATGATAAAGAGGGTTATCGCGGCGGTTCTGGGCGTGATGTGCCTTTCCTCCTGCGCCGTCGGGGGCGGCACCGGGACGGATATTGAAACGAAGGAATACGAAACGGATTATTCGAGCGTAAAGGCGGAGATAATAGAGTTGTCGGGACTCGAGGACGAGGAATTTGAGGAAAAGTTTAACGACGGTGTTGAGGACAGCATAGACAGCGAGCTTGTCGCGTTCGACACGGCGGCGGCAGAAATCGCAGACGAGCTTAAAATGGGGAATAAGTGCGTGTTCCAGACCTCGTGGGACGTGAAGTATAACAAAAACGATTTTCTGAGCCTTGTCGAAGAGCGGTACGTGTACATGGGCGGCGCGCACGGCGAGACGGCGTGGCTTGCGCGGAACGTTGACATTGCCGCGTCGAAGGAGATAAAGCTGGACGATTTATTCACCGACAGCGGCTACGTAAACACGTTGAACCGCCTTATAACCGAGCAGGTCGAGGAAAACAAAGACGAGTACGCCGGTTTGTGGGAAAAGCCCGAGATAAAGGACAGCAATCACACGGACTTTTACATAGAGGACGGCAGTCTTGTGATATTCTACCAGCCGTACGATTTGAGCTATTACGCGCGGGGGTTTGTGGAATTTCATCTGCCGCTCAAGGAGCTTAAAGGCTATATGAAGGAGGAATACGCGAGACTGATATAAAAATAAAAACACAGCGCAACGGCTTTGAGCCGTTGTTTTTTTGCGCGCGGGTATTGACATTATATCCGCGGTGGAGTAAAATATATCGGAAGTTTGCGGAGGTGTTTGGGATGAGGTTAAGCTATCTCATAGGACGGTTTGTGCCGTATTTTAAAAAATACAAGTGGATTTTGATATTGGATCTTATATGCGCGTCGCTCACAACGGTTTGCGAGCTTATTTTCCCGATGCTTGTGCGCGAGATTACGAGTATGGGCATAAGCGATCCCGCGTCACTCACGATAGGATTTGTGGTAAGGATAGGCGTTTTCTACCTGGCGCTTCGCGTAATAGATTCCGCGGCGAATTTCTACATGGCGGATACCGGTCACATAATGGGCGCGAAGATTGAAACGGATATGCGCCGCGACCTGTTCGCGCACCTCGAAAAGCTGTCGCACGCGTACTACGCGGAACACAAGGTCGGACAAATTATGGCGCGTATCACGAGCGACCTTTTCGACATTACCGAGTTCGCGCACCACTGCCCCGAGGAATTTTTTATAGCCGGACTTAAAATAATCGTGTCGTTTATAATACTGTGCGGCGTGAACGTGACGCTGACGCTTATAATGTTCGCCGCGCTGCCTTTGATATTCGTGTTCGTAAAGTTTTTCAACACGCGTATGCGCCGCGCGTTCAAGGCGCAGCGGTACCAGATAGGCGAGATAAACTCGCAGGTCGAGGACACGCTTCTCGGTATGCGTGTCGTTAAGTCGTTCGCGAACGAGGATATTGAAGCCGAAAAGTTCGAAAAGGGCAACGAAACGTTCCTCGACACGAAAAAGACGGGTTACTTCTACATGGCGGGCTTCCAGACGTCGAACCGCGCGTTCGAGGGACTTATGTACCTCACTATGCTTGTTACGGGTGCGATATTTATAATGAAAAGCATCATAGACCCCGCCGACCTGACGGCGTACCTTTTGTATGTGAGTACGCTGCTTGCATCGCTTCGGACTATCATACAGTTTACCGAGCAGTTCCAGCGCGGCATGACGGGTATAGAGCGTTTTCTTGAAATAATGGATGCGCCGGAGGATATAAAGGAAAAGGAGAACGCGGAGGAATTAAAGGACGTTCAGGGTAATATCGTGTTCGACAACGTGACTTTCCATTACGGCGACTCAAACGAAAACGTGCTGCACGGTATAAACCTTGACATAAAGAAGGGTGACAGCGTGGCGCTCGTCGGACCGTCGGGCGGCGGCAAGACGACGCTCTGCAACCTTATACCGCGCTTTTACGACGTGACGGGCGGCAGAATACTGATAGACGGACACGATGTAAGAGACGTCACGCTCCATTCTTTAAGGAACGCGATAGGCGTTGTGCAGCAGGACGTTTATCTGTTTTCGGGTACGGTGTACGACAATATTTCCTACGGCTTGCCGGGCGCGAGCTATGAGGCGGTCGAAGCCGCGGCGAAACGTGCCGGAGCGCATGAGTTTATCGCGGCGCTGCCTAACGGTTACGATACATACGTCGGCGAGAGAGGAGTAAAGCTGTCGGGCGGTCAGAAGCAGAGAATAAGTATCGCGCGCGTATTTTTAAAGAATCCGCCGGTGCTTATACTCGACGAAGCCACGTCCGCGCTCGACAACGAAAACGAAAAGCTCGTGCAGGAGTCGCTTGAGGAGCTGGCGAAGGGAAGAACGGTACTCACGATAGCGCACCGCCTTACCACGATACGCAATGCTAAGACAATTCTTGTGCTTACGGAAAACGGAATAGAGGAACGCGGCACGCACAAGGAGCTGATAGAAAAGGGCGGACTGTACGCCGATATGTACAGCATGTACGCGTCTTTGTAACAAAATCTTAACAATTTAAGCTCTAACCGGTAATAATTTGTAATCAATATGTAACAAAATACGGTAAAACGCTTGCATTTGACCACAATATGTTGTATACTGTAATAGATATAGGAAAAACATTCGGAGGAAATATAGATGCAGTATTGCAAAAATTGCGGCAGACAGCTCAAGGACGGTATGCGTTTTTGCGACCGCTGCGGACAGTCTGTCCGCAAATCGCAGGAGAGCGATCAGTCGGCGCGTCATAAGGAGATAAGAGAGCTTCGTGAGGAGCGTCTGAACAGAAAAAAACGGCTGGCGGAAAAAGAGGAAAGACAGCGTACTGCGCGTGAAAAGCGGCGCAAAAGCCACGGCAGACGCGTTTTCATATACATATTGGCTTTGCTGCTTATAACGGCGGCGAGCGTGCTTGTGGGCTACTTTTATTTTTCGGGCAAGAGCGGCGGCACAGACAATGCTACAGGCGGCGTAAATGTGCCGGCAACCGAAACATCGTCGCCCGTACAGACGGAAACGCCGACACAGAACGGTGAGTACGCGGAAATAACGGTCGGAAACGTGAGATGTCCGTATCCGTCGTCATTCCATTCAATCACCGCTTCGGGCAACGAGAAAATGAATCTTACAGACCCGTTGGGCGGCGCAAAGATGGTAATAGCGCAGGAGGTTGCGGAAGGTACGCTTACCGAGCTCGCGAAGGATTATCTTTCACAGATAGGCGCGACGAGCGCTACAGAGATGAAGAGCAACGAAAGCGAAAGCTCCTACACGGTTACGGCTGAGGTAAACGGAACGGTGTACCACAGAAAGTGCGTCGTTCGCAGCAATCTTGCCGTGTATTACGATTTTGAGTATTCCGCATCGTCAGGTTCGGCGGCGACGTACGGAAAGTATATAGCGGAAATTGATGCGCGGTTTAAATAATCACGCGGAAGTAAATCGCTGCTCCGAACGCGGCGGCGCACAGAAAAGCGAATAAAAAACCCGTGAGTTTATTCTTTCGGCGGACAGCGCGTGACGGCTGTCCGTCTTTTTTTGCGCGCTCTATATATTTCGCGACAATCTTCTCCGCGTCGGCTATGACTTTACCTTCCAGCATCGGATTATAGTCGCGCAGGACGATAATCGCCTGACTTATATACGGCGACGAAAAATTGTTGAGTATGACGACCTTCTTTGTTAATTCCTTCACAGCGAACACTCCCCGTATAATATTAATCTTTTCATATTATTTCCATGCCGCCGCCTCAATATACGGGCGAGGATAAAAAATTATTCCGACACTCTTGTATTTGCACGAAAAAAAAGGTATAATATACACATAGCGCAAATAAAGGGGAAAATGTATGAAAAAGTTTTTCGCGGCGGTGCTGTTCGTTGCCGTTGCCGCTATAGCGGGCTACGGCATAAAATACGCGCTCACGCCGGTAGGCACACAGAAAATTGAATATATAACGCACGAGGACGCCGTAAACACAAAGGGTTACATAGTGCTTGACGAATGGCTTATGATTTCGCGCAGCGCGGGAACGTTTTATCATTCCGCGCAGGACGGCGGACGCGTCGCAAAGGACGGCGTGATAGGCGAGCTATTTTACGGCGACGTGTCGGACGACCGGCTTCACGAGCTCGCGCTGATTGACGACCGGCTTAAAACCGCGCAAAGCGGCGGCAGTACGGCGGAGCTTGACGCGTCCGATGTGGAAAATAACATATACAGACGCGAAAACGATATAATAAAAGCGTCGGAGGATAACGATATTTCGGCAATATCGAAATACAAACGCGACATAAACAGCCTCAGGCAAAACAACCGCTTTTCATCTGACGGAGAAAAAGAGGAGCTGCTTGCGCGGCGCGACAGTATACTCGGAAGCATAGGCGTTTCGAGGGAGCAGGTCAAGGCGCAGATGTCCGGCGTGCTGACGCAGTATACGGACGGATTCGAGGATTTGCTCAGACTGTCGGATATGGGGAATTACACCGTTGAATATCTCGACACGCTTCCGACGGAAACGACAACTCAAAAAATATCATCGACCGTTGACGTCGGCGACCCGGTATGCAGAGTTGTAAACAATCATATGTTTTATGTGATGATGGCTATGCCCACAGATAAAATCGCGGGGTGCGAGGTCGGCGGCAGCGTGACGCTTCGGTTTAACAACATGGCGGGCGAGACGCGCGAAGGAACAATTCAGTCTATAAGCGGCGACACGGACGGCAGAACGCTTATGGTTGTCGTGTGTCCCGACTATCTCGAAAACGCATTCGCGTACCGGATAGCGGACGTGGATTTGATTTTCGCAAGCTACAGCGGCTATAAAATACCCGTTCAGGCGATACGCACCGAGCAGGACGGCAGACAAAAGGTTATAGGCATACGCAATAACATGGAGCGCGACTGCTATTTCGACCTTGTATACACTGACACGGAGGGCGGCTACGCGATAGTGCGCTCGTCCGAAAACAGTGAGAACAAGCTGTCGGATATGGACAGAGTTGTTGTCGGAGAACGGTAAAATTGCGTTGAAAGGGAGTAAATTATGAATATCAGGGAAAACTTAGAGGAAGTCGAAAGACGCATAACGGCTGCGGCGGAAAGGAGCGGCAGAAAAAGAAGCGACATACTGCTTGTGGCGGTCACAAAGACGCATCCGGCGGATATGATGAACGAGGCGATTCGTCTCGGCGTGACCGACATAGGCGAAAACAAGCCGCAGGAGGTACGCGACAAGTACGCGGACGTTCTGCCCGTAAAGTGGCACCTCATAGGTCACTTGCAGACGAATAAGGTAAAGTATGTGATAGACAAGGTATGTCTTATCCATTCTGTTGACTCGGTAAAGCTCATGGACGAGATAGAGCGTCAGGCGGAGAAGCATGATATTGATATGGACATACTCATACAGGTAAACATCTCCGGCGAGGAAACGAAGTCGGGCGTGAGTGCGGACGAGGTGGAGGAACTTTTGCTTCACGCGGGGACACTAAAGCACGTAAAAGTTAAAGGTCTTATGACAATAGCGCCGAAAACCGATGATTCTGTTACAAACACTTTACATTTTGACAACATGCGACAACTTTTTATTGACATACAGGCAAAAAAATACGATAATGTTAATATGAAGTATTTGTCGATGGGCATGAGCGGAGATTACGAGACCGCCATTGAATGCGGAGCGAATATCGTACGCGTCGGAAGCGCCATTTTCGGCAATAGGGACTATAGTCACAAATAATGCAGAAGGGGATACGGTATAATGAGCTTTATAAATTCAATAAAGAACTTTATAGGAATTGAAACCGACGACGAGTATTACGACGACGAGTATTACGATGAGGAAAACGAGATTGACGAGGATGACGACGATGAACCCAGACGTTCTCCACGCATAGCGAGAAAGAGCTCGGCAAAGGTTGTAACTCTGAATCCCGGTTCGGCGTCGAGAGTCAGAATAATGACGCCGTCGCAGTTTGAGGAATCGACGACAATCGCGGACGAGGTTAAGAGCGGCAGACTTGTTATATTCAACATCGGTCAGCTCGGCAATGACGACGCGAGAAGAGTTGTGGACTTTATCTCCGGCACGGCATACGGCTTGAACGGCAATGTTCGCCGCGCGTCGAGAGATATATTTGTCGCGGCGCCGAGAAATATCGACATCACGGGTGATAATCTGAACGAACGCACAAAGAGCAGCACCTTTGACTGGAACATGTAAATAACAAACGGGCGGTACTACGTTGTGATTTACCGCCCGTTTTCTGTAATTGAGGTAAGGAATGGACAAAAAGCTGATACAGGCGCGCGCCGACGACCTGTTCGATATGTGTGAGCGCCGCGGCACGGCTGTGTTTTCCGCATTTCTTGACGGCGGCGAGGCGGCGTTTATCGACGATGTTTTTCACATATCGCGGTCGGAGAACGCAATGCTGTTCGGCGGGTACAACGGTGCGGAGCGGAAAATGCTCGGCGTATTTCCCGAATGGGAGGAAAAGGACGGCGCATCGTTCCCGATAACGGTTATACGATTTGACGCGCCGAAATTCCGCACGCTGACTCACCGCGACTATCTCGGCACCCTGATGTCGCTCGGCATAGAAAGAAACAAAACGGGCGACATACTGACCGACGACACGGGCGCGTATGTTATGGTTGAAAGCGGCATATCGGATTACATTCTGAATAATATAAACAAGATAGCCAACACCGGCGTAAAGGGACGCGTAATATCGGCGGCGGATTTTGTTCCGCCAAAGCCCGAAACGCAGGAAAAACAATGCGTCGCCGCATCCGAACGGCTCGACGCGGTAATTGCCGCAGTGTACGGCATATCGCGCGCGCAGAGCGAGAAGCTCGTAAAAGGCGGCGCGGTAAAGGTAAACCACCGCGAGACGTTAAGCGGCAGCGCCTTGCTCAATGAGGGCGACCTCGTATCGGTAAGAGGTATGGGAAGGTTTACGTTTAAAAGCGCCGACGGCGCGACAATGAAGGGCAGACTGCACATAACCGTTTTAAAATATATATGATTTGCCGTAGGGGCGACCTTTTGCTACGGCGTTTGTTCGCAAGCGAACACGCCTACCACACGCAAGCGTGTGGTTCACTTACGGTCGCCCGAAGTACCGCACATAATTGTCTTCAATATAAACATAAGGAGAGAAAACTATGCTCAGACCCATTGATATTCAAAACAAGGAATTTGAAAAGAAGTTCAAGGGCTACGACTGTGACGCGGTTGACGATTTCCTGGACATCGTGATACAGGATTACGAGCTTTTGTGCAAGGAAAATCAGACTCTTAAGAACAAAATAGGATTGCTTACGGAAACGGTTGACCGCTATAAAAAAATGGAGGACGCAATGAGCCGTTCTCTTGACCTGGCGCAGAAGTCCGCCGAGGAAACGAGAAAGAATGCGCAGACCGAAGCCGACGCGATAATCAGCAAGGCGAAGCTCGACGCGTCTTTCCTCGCGCGTCAGATAGACGAGGAACACGCGAAGCGCCACCGTGAAATGCTCGCGGTAAAGGACGAGATAGACCGCTACCGTTCGCGCGTAAAGCTTCTGTGCGAGAATGTAATAAAAATGGTTGACGGAATAGGGTAAGTATGTACGGATAAAAGGGGACACTAAAACGGGGACACTAAAACTTTAGTGTCCCCGTTGTGTTCCGCAAAATCGTGTAAAATAAAATTTACCCGTTTGTACAGCCCGCCTATCCGACAACACAAATAAGGAGATGATTTCCGGTGAAAACGTCATACATAATAAAACGCTTACTGCCCTACATTACAAAGCACAAAAAAATCATAATACTCGATATTCTTTGCGCGTTGTTTATGGCGGTATCGAATATGTTTGCTCCGCTGATAGTAAGACACATAACCAACGCGGAAAATCTTACAATGGAGTTAATCATATCCGCGGCAGCGCTTTATGTTGCGGGTATAGCGGGAACATCTCTTGCAAAATTCTATATGACGCATATGGGAAATGTGTTCGGCGCGCGTGTCGAAACGGATATGAGGTTCGATTTGTTTAAGCATTTACAAAAGCTGTCGTATTCGTTCTATTCCGAAAACTCAATCGGACAAATAATGTCGCGTCTTACAAACGACTTGACCGACAGCGCCTCATTCGTTCATATTGTACCCGAGCAGCTTCTTGTCGCGTGCGGTACTATCATAATTGCATTTATAATATTGTTTAAAATCAACATTACATTGACGCTGGTGGTATTCGGATTTCTTCCGATAGTGTTTTTTGTTACAAAATACTTCAATCATCGCATGAGAGTTACAATGAAGCAGCAGCGCGTTCAGGTAGGCGAGATAAATTCACAAGCCGAGGACACGCTTTCGGGAATACGGGTTGTAAAATCATTTACGAACGAGCAGGCGGAAACAGACAAATTTGCCGAAAGAAATAATTTATATCTTAAAATAAAATCAAAAACCTTTTTGCAGCTTGCGGGATTTAGGACAACAACAAGCACTGTCGGCGGAATTGTGTATCTTTCGGTTGTGGTTCTCGGAGCAATGTTTATGCTGAACGGGAAAATTCTTGCCGGAGATTACGCCGCGTACTTGCTGTCCATCACCACACTTTGGCAGTGCGTGGGAACTCTTGTGAATTTTACCGAGCAATTTCAGCGCGGCATGACCGGAATAGAGCGTTTTGTGGAGCTTATGGACATAGAACCGGAAATCACAGACAAACCCAATGCCAAAATGCTTACAGGCAATGAGAGCAGTATTGAGTTTAATAATGTTTCCTTTAAATACAAGGACGGTAATACCAATGTGCTTAAGAATATCAGCTTCAAAATAAACAAAGGCGAGAACGTCGCGTTTGTCGGACCGTCAGGCGGCGGTAAAACAACGCTGATTAACCTTATACCGCGCTTTTACGACGTTACGGGCGGCGCGGTTCTTATAAACGGCTGCGATATACGCGACCTGAAAATAAGCTCGGTGCGGAAAAATATCGGTATCGTTCAGCAGGACGTGTATCTTTTTTCGGGAACGGTCTACGAGAATATTATTTACGGTCGGCTTGACGCGACGCGCGGGGAAGTAATCGAAGCCGCGAAAAAAGCCGGCGCGCATGAGTTTATTTCCGCGCTCTGTGACGGCTACGATTCGTATATCGGCGAACACGGCGTCAAGCTGTCGGGCGGTCAGAAGCAGCGTATAAGCATAGCGCGTGTATTTCTGAAAAATCCGCCGATACTGATACTCGACGAGGCAACCTCCGCGCTCGACAACGAAAGCGAACGATTGATACAGGAGTCGCTCGAACAGCTTTCAAAGGGAAGAACGGTTATAACGATCGCGCACAGGCTCACAACAATTCAAAACGCGGATAAAATCATGGTGCTTACGCCCAATGGAATTGAGGAAACAGGCACGCACGCCGAGCTTATGGACAAGCGCGGCATTTACTACAATATGCAAACAGCGGCGGCAAAGGAGAGAGAATGAAATAAAATCTTTTAATATACGCTTCGAAAACAGGTGCTTAACGGAGCGTGTTTTTTTGTGTCTTTTTATTCAACTTAAGTAAAATTCACTTGACAAATATATCCTTTTATGATACAATATATACAGAAAATCATAAAAAGAAGGTGATACGATGAAGAATACGGCTGAGAAATTTTACAAGATTTACGACAATGTTTTGTCGGACAGAAGGCTTTCATACCCGGAAAAGATTTTGTACGGCGTAATAGTGCGGCTCGCGATGAACGGTGAAAAGCGCTGCTTCGCGTCAAATAAGGCGCTCGCGGAGATTATGGGTTGCTCCAAGGCGGCAATAGGGAAATGGCTTGACAAGCTGGAGCAGAACGGATATATAAAACGGCGCTTACATTATCAGACCGGAATGAAAAATGTTGACAAAAGGTATATCACACCCGTGACCACCTATACCACGGACGTAGGAGAGGGTAGTCACGCTCGGAGTACAGGGTATACCACAGCTGTAGGAGAGGGTATACCACGAGCGTATGAGGATAGTAAGATAAATATAGTAAAAGAATTTAGTAAGAGTGAGGGGAGTAAGAGGCGTTCCCCCGTAAGCAGTAATTTTTTCTTAAATCTCGCGGCTAACGCCGACGCTGATGATATTTTTTAAGGAGGACGTTATTCTATCAAATCTAATGAAGCAGCGCGACATGCTTTGGAAGTCGGTTCATAAAACGATGGAAATTCTTTCCGAGCTGAGCGCGCATGTGAGAGAATTGGAAAGGACAGGTAATATTATGAGTTATCAAAATGATTATACGATTGAAATTGTAAAAACAGAGGACAGACACGTTATATCGTGCCGGCAGAATATGGGCGTGGACGATTTCGGCAAGTATTACGGCGCGCTTTATAAGCGTGTCGCTGATGAGAATATAGTCCTTGACGGGGTATGTTTGGCGGTGTATCAAGGAGTTCGACCCCGAGAACAGCGATATAGAGCTTGCGTTAGGGGTCGCGGACGCGGATAAAGCGGATAAGATTATGCCGGGCGCAATGTGCGCCGTGACGACGCACTACGGACCGTATTCTAAACTTCCCGAGGCGTACGGGGCGGTTACAAAATGGATAAGCGAAAACGGCTATGAGATTGCCGCGCCGCCGTATGAGATATACGTAACGTCGCATTTTGACAAAATCCCGCCGTCGGAATGGGAAACGCGCGTGTTTTTCCCGGTGAAAAAGCGATAATTGACGTTTAAGAAAATCCCGTTCGCTGTTTATGAGTTGACTTATGAGTGAACAAAGAAAATGCTTTCGATTGATGTGGTGTGTGTGCATGTCTTGATAAAGCGGAGCTGCGGAAGATAATTTGACGGCTTGATTTTATACGGCTTTTGTGGTATACTGCCAATGTAACCGTTGACATTACAACGAAAATAATATACAATATTGCCGAGAGGTGTTGGAGATGAAAATCACATCAAGATTTACCGTGGCGGTTCATACGCTGCTTGCAATTTACGTTCTCGGAAAGGAATATAAAATGACGTCGGATCTCATCGCGTCGAGCGTCAACGTAAACCCCGTCGTGATACGGCGCACACTTTCAAGCCTTAAGGCGGCGGGAATAATCGACGTAAAGGCGGGAAGCGGCGGAGCGGTACCCGTAAAGGACGCGGAAGATATTACGCTTTACGACGTTTACACGGCGGTTGACTGCGTGGACGGTAATCTCTTTAATTTTCACGAAAACCCGAATCCCGAATGTCCTGTGGGTAAAAACATTCACGCGGTTCTGGACTCGCACCTTGCGGACGCTCAAACAGCGCTTGAAAACAAGCTTAAAAGCGTGACGCTCGCCGATTTGATGAAGCGGTTAAATATATTGATATAAATTACTTATAAAATTTTTGCTGTAACTGTTGACATTACAACAAGAATATGGTAATATACAGTTGTAACCATAAAAGTTACAACTATATTGTTTTCGGAGGTCTTTATTATGGCAAACTATAGCAAGGTAAATGTAACAGGCACGGACAGAGTGGAGCTTCACGACACGCTCGGGCTTACCGGCGCGGAGGTAAGCGTGAATTTTATGCCGGCGGGCGCGGGTGTACCGTTTGTTCACGCGCATAAGAAGAATGAGGAGATTTACATTATTCTCGAAGGCAAGGGCTGCATGGAAATTGACGGTGAAAAGGTCTCTCTTGCGGCGAATGATTTTCTCCGCGTTGCGCCCGAAGCGAAAAGACAGCTCTCCGCATCGCCGGACGAGCCGATTAAATATCTGTGCATTCAGGTAAAATCCGGCTCGCTCGAGGAATATACCGCGGGCGACGCGGTTATGGCGTAAAAATCAGACGTTAAATTAAATGAGACCCAGTGCGGGTCTCATTTTTATCATATTGAAATTTTACGGCGATTGTGGTATAATTTAAACGATAAAATATTTTAAAGGAGCGGATAAATATGAGAAAGTGTGTAAGATGCGGAGCCGAAATGCAGGAGGGATTTTCCTTTACGGGCCCCGGCGGCAACGTGCTGCGCAAAAAGGGATTTAGTCTGAAAGCCGTTTATCCCAAGGCGGCGTTATGCCCCAAATGCGGCGAAGTGTCAATTTATATCGAGGACGAGGCTCTTGAAAAATTGACGGAATAATCAAAAAAGGAAAACGGCTGTATAAGCAGCCGTTTTTTGTATACGGAATTAATATAAACGTATAACGATAATTATTTACGGATGCGTAAACACAGCGTCAGGGACAGACATTCGTCGCTTTGCCGGTCAAAACGATGATTGCCGCAATAGCAAAAAGGCTTGTGAATTATTGACATTGAATTATAATCTTTGGTATAATATAGAAAATCAATATAACGGAGGACACCATCATGAAGAAACGGCTTTCAATTTTACTTTGCGCTGTTATGCTTATAGCGCTGCTGCCGGCGCAGGCGTATGCGGCGACGGTCGGTGGGAGTTACATATCCTCGGCGGGCGCGTGCGTCATGGACTATGAGACGGGCGAAGTGTTATATGAATACAACGGCAATACCCCGCGCGTTCCGGCGAGTATGACGAAGATTATGAATTTGTACTGTGTCTACGAGGCGCTCGAAAACGGCGAAATATCGCTTGATACAAAGGTTCCGATAAGCAGAAGCGTATACGATAAATCGCGCAATTCAGTGTACCAGAGTGTTCTTCCGCTGTATTATGATACAGAATATACCGTTGACGAAATGATTGATGTTGCGGTAGTGTATTCCGCGTCGGGCGCGGCAGTCGCGCTCGCGGAGCTTGTCGGCGGCGGCAGCGAGGCGGCGTTTGTTGACCGTATGAACCAAAAAGCGGCTCAAATGGGGCTTGACGCGTGGTATTACGACAGCTGCGGTATTGCGGAAAATAAGATTTCGCCGATAAGCATGGCAAAGCTCGCAAGAAATATTATAACGGATTATCCCGATATACTGGTACGCAGCGCGAAGAAGTCCGTGAGATTTCACGGGAACACATACAACACAACCGACCATTTGCTTGACACATATTATTACGACGGCGCGGACGGCTTGAAAACAGGCACGACTCCGGCGGCGGGCTATTGCTTCTGCGGCACGGCGGTGCGTAACGGACGGCGCATGATTTCCGTTACAATGAACTCATCCTCGACCGGTCAGCGTTTTGTCGATACCGCGCGGCTGCTTGATTACGGCTTTGCCGCCGCGAACGATAAATACGGCAGTGTTTATTATACCGATATGCGTGTGTTCATGAACGGCGCGGAAATGCCGGCGTTCGCCTATAAAGGTCAGGTGCCTCACGCTCTTATTGTGACGGAGGATTTAAAGGATTACGGTTTTGATGTGTCGTATGACGAAAACACAAAAACCGTAACGGCTAAGTATAACCCGAATAAGGGTATCACGCCCATACCGCTTGAAGGCTATAAGGACAGAAACGGTCAAAAGGCGTATTCGATTATAAATGCGCCCGTTAAGGTTGTAATCGACGACGGCGAAACTAAGCATGAAATAAAGGATACATACAATATCGGCGGTTATGTGTGTATGTCGGCGGACGAATTCGGCGGTATATATGATTTTATATGGAACGCGGATGAGAAAGCTGTTTACGTCACTGCGAAGGACAAAACTCCCGCGCCGACAGCCGCGCCTGCCGTTGAGCCTATGACGGAGGCAGAGTTAAAGGCGGGACTTACGTCGGAGAGTGCGTACATAATGGACTATGATACCGGCAATGAGCTGTTCGCCATGGACGCGGACACGCAGAAGCCCGCCGCGTCGATCGCAAAAATGATGTCGGTGTATGTGCTGCTCGACGCGATTAAGGCGAGGGAAATAAGTCTCGATACGGTAGTGCCGATAAGCGAAAACGTGTATAATCTGTCGCGCAACGAGGATTACAAAATGATGGTAAATCTCGAATATGACGAAACATACACTCTCGATGAAATGCTTGACATGATTGTGATTGATTCAGCCGCCGCGTGCGTTACGGCAACAGCCGAGCTTCTGTGCGGCGACGAGGGAAAATTCGTCGAGCGCATGAACGCTAAGGCGAAGGAAATAGGGATTGCTTCCGAGTTCCATAACGGCACCGGCGTATGCTTAAATCCCGATACCGACGGCAAGGAAAATCTGATGTCGGCGAGGGAAATCGCAATTATGACGCGTCATATGATTGAGGATTATCCGGAGATTTTGGAGCGTACAAAGCAGTCGTCGGTCGAGTTCCACGGCAATACATATTACAACCTCAACAAGCTGTTTACCGATTATTATTATGAAGGCGCAGACGGATTCAAGAACGGCATGACAGATGCGTCGGGCTATTGCATGTGCGGCACTGCGGAGCGTGACGGAAAGCGCGTTATAACGGTGACGCTGCCGTCAGACTCCAATGAGGCGCGGTTTACCGACTCGATTTTGATGTTCGATTACGGCTTTGGAAAGCTCGGCGTTGACACAACGGGCGCTGCAGGTAAAACAGATGATGAAATCAACGTAAACGCGGACGATATAACGATTAACATAGACGGCAACTACATTCTGCCATTCCCCGATCAAAAGCCGATTGTAAAAAATAATCGTGTACTTATTCCCATACGTCCGCTTATGGAAACGCTCGAAAAGACAGTCGAGTGGGATGATGAAAAACAGCAGACCACAATAAGCGACGAAACCACAACGGTACGGCTTACGGCAGGCAGCGGCGTTATGGAAAAAACCGTGGCAAATCCGATAGACGGGACTGTTAAAACAGAGGAGGTCACACTCGAAGCGCCGCCGGAGGTTGTCGGAGGCAGAACCTGCCTTCCGGTGCGCGCGGTGGTTGAGGCGTTCGGTGCGGCTGTGATATGGGAAGCGGAAACGAACACGATACTCATTATTGCCGGCGTGTGCTGATATTGAACAGGGAAGAGACGGAGTATTAAATGATTGAAATTCGATATTTAAAAGACAGTGACAAAAAATTCTGGTACAGTCTTGACCGCCACTTGCCGGAGACGGAATTTGCAGGCAAGGTTCGCACAAAAACGGGCTATGTTCTGCTGTCCGACGGAGAGCCGGCGGGACTGCTCCGATACAATCTCTTTTGGGACAACACGCCGTTCTGCACGATGCTTTTCGTGGATGAAAAATACCGCGGACAAGGCTTTGGAACAAGACTTATGCGGCACTGGGAAAACGATATGAAAACGCGCGGATATAAGACAGTACTCACGTCAACGCAGTCCGACGAAACGGCTCAGCACTTTTACCGTAAGCTGGGCTATTCGGACTGCGGCTGCCTTTTATTGGATTTGCAGGCGGCGGAAATATTTTTCAGCAAAACGTTAGAGTGACGTGTATCAGGGGGTGCGGACATGAACGAGATAAAGGAAAAAATATTGTCATACGCGAAGAAAACATATAAGACAATTCCCGACGCGCCGTTTTCGACCGCGCCGACATATTCCGTGCTGCGCCACAGCGATACGCGGAAATGGTACGCGCTGTTTATGGACGTGCCGAGAAACAGGCTCGGCATGGAGGGCAGCGAGCATGTGGATATTCTGAACGTCAAATGCGACCCGATGTTATCGGGTTCGCTTCGTCTGAACAGGGGATTTTTGCCCGCGTACCATATGCACCGCGAAAACTGGCTCACGATATTGCTTGACGGAACGGTTGACGCGGAAAATATTTATCCGCTGCTCGATATGAGCTACGAATTGACAAAGAAAAAGTCAAAGCGCGGGAAATAAGCTTTGCACAAACGAAATATAACACATTGATTACCGTATTGCATGTCGCGGACGCCGTTATTGACGAAAGCGCGCGAATGTGATAAACTATATGCGCAAGACAGTGAAATGAGATAAAAATGTATTAAATTCAAATTATCGTTAAAAATAAGCATATATTACTTTTTAAGAGAGGATATGCTTATGAAACGAATATTTAACATTTTACTTGCAGCCGTCATGTGCTTTGTGTTTACCGCGACGCCGGCGCTTGCGGTATCGCGTATCGGCTCGACGGGTCAGGAGGTCTCGAACATTCAGACGCGGCTTAAACAATGGGGCTATTACGACGGCAGCGTTGACGGCATTTACGGGCAGAAAACGGCTGACGCGGTGAAAGCTTTCCAGCGCAGCAACGGTCTGACCGCCGACGGCATAGCGGGCAGCGCGACGCTTGAAAAAATCGGCTTGCCGTCGGGTTCGTCGTCATCGTCGGGCAGCGGCAGCAATTCAAGCAGTAACTCGCGCGACGTGACGCTTTTAGCGCAGGCGATAAACGGTGAGGCGAGGGGAGAGAGCTACACCGGACAGGTGGCTGTTGGTGCGGTTATCCTGAACCGCGTAAGACACTCGTCGTTCCCGAATACAATCGCCGGCGTAATATATCAGCCGGGCGCGTTTACCGCTGTGAGTGACGGACAGATCAACCTCACGCCGCAGACGTCGTGCTACAACGCCGCGCGCGACGCGCTGAACGGCTGGGACCCGACCGGCGGCGCTATCTATTACTATAACCCCGTGACCGCCACGAACCAATGGATACGCTCGCGCCCGATTATAATACAAATCGGCAAGCACGTGTTCTGTAAATAATCCCCGTTCTGCGGCGGGGAAATATACATCGCAAAGGAGAAAACCATGAGACCGAAATATATTGTCCTCGCCGTATTGATTACGATTTTTATTATACTCGTTATAATAGACGGTAAGCGTAAGGTGAAACGCCGCCACGAAGCAGCTGAAATGCCGAAAGAGAATACAGATGAATGAGAATGAAAGACCCCCTATGAATTGACCCCCTCGGAGAGGGGGTCTAAACTTGCTTGCAAGTTTAGGGGGGTGTAAAGTGTTGCATGAAAATAACACCCCCCAAAAGCCGTGAACGGCTTTTGACCCCCTCATAGAGGGGGTCATTTTATATGCGCCGTATTTCGTGTAAGCCTCCCCTACTAGGGGAGGTGTCGGCGTGTGCTATTACGCAGTAATAGCTGACAAAGCCGACGGAGGGGTTTTGAAATTATTATAAAATAAACCCCTCAGTCACACTACGTGTGACAGCTCCCCTATTAGGGGAGCCACACGCTTGCGTGTGGTAGGCGTGTTCGCTTGCGAACAAACGCCGTAGTAAGGGGAGCCATACAACGGGCGACCCTTGCGGTCGCCCGCGGGCGGCGGATCTCCGCCCCCACAAATTGCACCCTACTGTGCATCAATGATTTCCTTTGCGATGCCGACCATATCCGCTTCGGTGAGCGGGCTGTCTGTGGCGGTAATCGAATAATTCAGACCGCCGTATGTGAAACCGACCTCCCGCACATGCGAGACTTCAACCTCCGCGCTGCCGTAGCTAAACACGAGCGTGCCGTCCTCCTCGTCAGTCTTATCCTGCTCGGTCAGCTTATAATCGGGCGGCACGAGCTTATTTGTGTACGCGAAATATTTAATCTCCGTATTTTTATAAACCTCCGCCGTTTTGCACTCTTCCATACCGTTACCCGACTTTGCCGCGTCCGCGCTCACGTAAATTTTATCGCCGCCGTTTTCGTACACGCACGAGATACCGCTATATCTTTCAACCGTTTTGCCGTCCGCACTCGTGTCCTCGTTATACGTAACATGACCGCTCTTAAACTCGTAGCCGTTTAAAAGCGTTTCGGGAAGCGACGGAGCTATGCCGATGTCGTTTTTAAGCGTTTCGGCACTCGGCACGCTGTAATAATCGGGAATATTATACGAATGGCTCGTTCGGCTTACCGCCATAACAGCCGCGAATGCGGTAATACTTGCCGCGACGGTAATTGCCGCCGCAACAGCCGCGATTTTTGTAAATTTTATGCGGCGCGGAAGTTTTACATCGTTAGCCTCGTTTGTAAGCGCGGGGTCGATTTCCCCAATCGCGCCGAATAATTCATGTTTATTCATAATTCAACACCCTTTCCTTTAAGATAAATTTTCAATCCGTTTCTAATCCGCATCAGCAGAGATTTAACCTTGCTTTGAGAAAATCCGAACCTGCGCGATATATCCGCGATGCTGTCGCAGTACCAGTACCGCCTTATAAAAACAAGACGCTTTGTCCGCGGCAGCGCACGCAAATATTCGCTAATATATTCACCGAGCTGTGCCGCCTCGAGCAGAGTGTCGGGCTGTTCGCCGCCGGACACGACGTCCCAAAGCTCGCCGAGCAATTCTTCCGTTTCACGGCTGCGCTTTTCGGCTGTGTAATAGGCGTATCTGTTAAGCGCGGCGTTGCGCGTTACGCGCCCCAGAAATGTGCCGAGAGATTTCGGCGTTTCGGGCGGAACAGAATTCCATGCCGCGAGGTACGCATCGTTTACACACTCTTCACTGTCACGCTCGTCATTCAGTATTCGCAGTGCGACGCTTTTAAGCATACTGCCGTACTTCGCGGCTGTTTCGGCAAGCGCGCGCTCGTCTCTTGCAAAATACAGCTCGATTATTTCCTTATCCTCCATTATTCGCTCCTTTCAGATATTGTCAGAAGAGCCCTTCACTTTTAAAGACAGTTTTTACGGGGTTCGGTTGCGGTGAAATTAAAATTTTTATTATTTTAACATTATTTTTAATATTTTGAAACTTTTTACCCCATTTTTGGATATATAATGGTGTACGACTTAAAAATAACGTTGTTTTTAATCCGATACAAAGGAGGCGGAAAGGTTGACGGACGAGAAAAAGCTGCTCGCGGATTTGAAAAGGAAGAAATGCTCCGCGCTTGAAAAGGCGATAGACATATACACGCCGTACATCAGTGTTATCATATACAACATAATCGGCGGCGCTATGACGAAGGAGGATGTTGAGGAAGCCGTTTCCGACACGTTTGTGTCACTCTGGCGCACCGCCGAAGCGCTCGACGCGGAAAAGGGCGGACTCAGGGCGTACCTCGCGGCAATGGCGCGCAATTGCGCGAGGAAAAAGCTGCGCGAAGCGGTCAGCGCCGAACCCATAAGCGAAAGCGTCACGTCATTGTACGGAACACCGGAGGACGAGCTTGAAAAAAACGAGGATAAAAGGGCGCTCGTAAGTCTTATACGCGAGCTTGGCGAAACCGACGGCGAAATATTCCTGCGCCGCTACTGGTACGGCGAGAAGGTGTCGAAAATATCAGCCGCGACGGGAATAAATCAGTCAACCGTTAAAACGAAGCTCCGCCGAGGAAGGATAAAATTAAGGGAAATTTTGATGAAAAAGGAGGCACGGCAATGAAAAAGGAGCTTATGGAATTCAAAATCGAGCCGAAGGATATTAAACGGCGCGTACACGCGTCACTCAGCGCCGATCCTCCGGAAAGGAAGTTATATATGAAACGCAGAGCATTAAAGACCACGCTCATAGCGGCGGCAATAACGGTTATAGCGTCGGCTGTCGCGTTCGCGGCAAGTCCGGCGGGACAGGAGGCAATATCGAGCATTATGGCGTATTTCCAAAACGAGCAGTCAAAGGAGATGACGAGCCTTGAGGAGCTTGCGAAATTCAATGAGGAAATCGGCGCGAGCGTGACAAAGGACGGCATAACGCTTACGCTCGACAATGTGGCGGCGGACGACAACTTCGTTCACGTGTTCTACACGATAACGTCCGATACGCCGTTTTACGAGGGCGACGACCAATACTCGAACGAGGTCTGGGATAAGCTTTTGTGGGTCGAGTGCGGAATAAACGGCTCCGTCGCGGGATTCGACAGCAACAATAACAACGGCGACGGCTATTTCGCCGACGAGTACACCTATAAGGCTATGAGAAAATACAATATTTCCGCCGAGACGATACCGGACAATTTCAAGGTAGAGCTGTTCGGCGAGGTAAACGGTTCGTTTGTAAATGATCCGCCTGGAAATTCGCTGTTCGATCTGATTTGGAGTGACAGGCTCGGAGAAATTACGGACGAGCAAAAGGCAAACGCGTGGTACGTATGCGCCGATGTAGACAAATCGGCGACGGAGGTTGAAACGATGTCGTGCGATATAGGCGTGACACTTGACAGCGGAATAATAATAGACAAGGCGGTGTTCTCGCCGTTCGGCAATCAGGTTATAGTCCGTACCGAGGCGAACGGAGAGCCGGATCTGGACGAAACGGATTACATGCTGAGCCTTGTTGACGATTTTGCTCTGTTCGACGAAAACGGAACGTGCCTTGATATGCTGAACGCGGGCGCAAGTATGGGGGCTGACGGCTCATCTCTCAACTCGTTCGAGTTCTTAAAGGCGGACGCGAATACGAAAAAGCTTACAATCGTGCCGACGCATTACGTGGAGCCGGAGAGTGACAAAAGAGCGGCGAAAACGACGGTAAAGCTTACCGACATAACGTACCCGTTCACGGTCAATAGTGAGCACGGCAAGACGGTAATAACCGATGTGCGCGTATACGACGGACGCGTCGAGGTGGACTATTACATCGACGGCTACGTAAAGTACGGACCGTACTTCGAGCTGTTAAACGACAACGGCGAAAGTGCGGAACCCGGCGGTAAATTCGGCTGCCTGCTCAATACCGAGGTGCACCATGACACAAATTCCTACACCGACGTGTTCTCCTACGACGCGCACGACGATAACGGCAACCGCATACCTATGGACGACAGCGTGAGCGCCGAGGCAATAAAGGAGAATTTCACCACACTCGAAATCACAACCGTAAACGGCTATGTTCTTGACGAGGATAAGGCGGTTACGGTGGATTTGAAGTGAAATTGTAATTGCGGAATTTAAGGAGATGTGATAAAATATACCCATGGGGAACCATGGGTATATTTTGCGGTAAATTGTGATTTAGATGTGTAAAACCCCTCCGACGCCTACGGCGCCACCTCCCCTAGTAGGGGAGGCTTACGATATGCGGCGCC
>CANQQS010000028.1 GCA_947626045.1 uncultured Clostridia bacterium
TCCTCGTTTCCAAGGATTATCCCCCTCTTATGGGCAGGTTACTCACGCGTTACTCGCCCGTCCGCCACTTTCCTCCAAATCTATCATCCCGAAGGAATCTGTCAATGGATTCTCGTTCGACTTGCATGTGTTAGGCACGCCGCCAGCGTTCGTCCTGAGCCAGGATCAAACTCTCGTTCAAATCCAGCCAAGCTTACGCAGTAAGCTTGGCTGGTAAAAAACTCTCCTCAGAGAGTTAAAAGTTCGTTTCCGTTAGCTCTTAACTAACTCTGACATTACGTTAATTTCTATTATCCGTTTACTGTCATAAAAAACTCAAATTCTTTTGACTTGGTTATATGTTTACTTCATAAATACCTCCGGACTTCGTCCGGCATACACTCCGCATCACGCTTCGCGTGACCGCCTTCGACTAGCGGCAGCATTGCTGCCTATGCTTTTGCTTCGCAAAATCATACGTCTTCGGCTTGCTTGGTCGTGTATGGTTAACGTTTACTACGTAAACATTCGCACTGTTTATCTTTCAATGTACATGCTCCGCTCTCGCGACAGCTTTAATATATTAACACACTCTCTCCCTCTTGTCAAGCTTTTTTTTAAAGTTTTTTCATCTTTTTTTCAAAAATTTTTTCGGACACAATATAGTGTGTTTCTACTATATTATAACCACAATTTCCTCACTGTTTCCCAACGAAAAAACCGCCCGAAGGCGGCTTATGAATTATTGGTTGTTATTATTCGTGTCGTTCATATTGGCAGCGTCACCGGCGCCGCGCATTATATCGTCGGCTGCGTCGCCTACGCCCTCGGCGGCGTCGCCCACCGCGTCGCCTGCGTCACGCGCAACATCGCCCGCAGCTTTGCCTATATCGTCGGCGGCGTTACCTGTTCTGTCGGCAGCCTTATCCGCCGCGTTTTCGGCTTTATCCATCATGCCCGGCGTTGCTGTCGGAGCGGATGACGGCTTCGCGTTCGCGCGGTCATCGACGTTTTTCGCGTCACACGACGCGAGAGCCAGCACGGCAAGCGACGCCGCTATAATAAGTTTTATGTTTTTCATGTTTTATTCCTCCGATAAAAATTTAATACATACTTATTATTATGCTTTTACCGATTTTTATAAGAGGAAAAAAATGTCATTGTTTTTGCATATTGAGTATCTCGTCAAAAATCGCGTTCGCCGCGTCGTCCTTGCTCATAAGAGGGAGCTCCTTTTCACCGCCGCGCGTTATGAGCGTTATAACGTTCGTGTCAACGCCGAACCCCGCGCCTTTTTCCTTTAAGCTGTTCGCGGCAATCATATCGGCGTTTTTCTCCGTCAGCTTTTTACGCGAATTTTTAATCAGGTTTTCCGTCTCCATAGAAAATCCGCATAAAAACTGTCCTTTTCTTTTCATCTCGCCGAGAGATTTCAGAACGTCCTTCGTGCGCTCGAGCTCTATCACCGCGTCGTCGTCCGTTTTTTTCATTTTCTCCTTGCCGACCACCTTCGGTCTGTAATCGGCAATCGCGGCAGCCTTAACGATTATATCCATATCGGGCGCAAGCTTCATGCACGCGTAATACATTTCCGCCGCCGTTTCGGCTTTTACGGCGTTCACGAACGCGGGCGGCTCCGCGCCGCACATACCCATTACGAGCGTCACGTCCGCGCCGCGCCGCATCGCGTTCTTCGCGAGAGCAAAGCCCATTTTACCGGTCGAATGATTTGTGATGTACCGCACCGGATCGATAGCCTCGGCTGTCGCGCCGGCGGTGACAAGCACCTTTTTACCGGTCATATCCTTCACGAACGCGGCTTCCTTCAATATATATTCAAGCAGTAAACTCTCTTCAGCCATTCTGCCGTCGCCGACGTCGCCGTTCGCGAGCATACCGTTCTCCGGCTCGGCAATCTCATACCCGTACTCCGAAAGCTTCTTTATATTATCCTGCACAATCGGGTTGTGGTACATGTTATGGTTCATCGCGGGCGCGATTATTTTCGGACACGGGCACGCCATAACCGTCGTCGTAAGCATATCGTCCGCAATACCGTTCGCTATCTTACCGATAACGTCCGCGCTCGCGGGCGCAATCATAACCGCATCGGCAGCCTTCGCCAGTGCGACATGCTCGACGCTGTACTCAAAATTCCTGTCGAACGTGTCAACGAGGCATTTGTGCTGCGTGAGCGTTTCAAACGTGATAGGATTTATAAAATTAAGCGCGTTTTTCGTCATCAGCACGTGAACGTCCGCGCCGAGCTTTATAAGCATACGCGCGAGGTTCGGTATCTTGTACGCCGCTATCGAACCCGTAACGCCGAGCAGTATCGTTTTTCCTTTAAGCATATTACCGCTTCCTTTACTTTTCATACAAATTATTTCATATATATTCTATCACATTTTTTTAATAAAGCAAATATAAAAAATACGGTTTTACAAAATAGTCTTATTGTGGTATACTATATTCAAAGGTCGGTGATTAACTATGAAAAAGCTTGCCGCCGTGCTGGCGGTCATACTTGCGCTTGTCGTGTGCGACCTCGCGCTGTGGCGGAACGACTATATAATAAGAAGCAAGGACGGCTTTGCGCGCAACGATTTTGAGATAACGCGGCTCAAGCACCCCGAAACGGTCTGGGACAGGGTGTATTTCGGCGACGGCGCGGTCGCGTCGGGGTACGTCGAGGAAATTTCGACGGCGATGTATATAAACCTCGGTCTTGAGGACTGCGGCATTACGGACCTCAAAAAGCTCATTGACGGACGGTACATAAGAATAGGCAAAGAGCTTGTCATAGGTCTTAACTATTCCGTACTGACGGGCGGCGGCGCGAACCACCGTTACGCGTGGCGCAAAAGTCCGATTGTGCCGTACGTGTACTACGACCGCGCGCGCATTATCGAGTGTATTTCCGGTAAAAACAAAAATGAAAATCAGGAAAAAACGCTGTATCACGGCAGTACGGACGATGTTAAGGTAAGCGCCGAAAGGGATGCGGAACGGCTCGAAACCAACCTCGGCGCGCTCAAAAGCATAATCGACTACTGCGACGAAAACAAAATACGTCTGCGGACGGTGTTCCTGCCGTGGAACGGTCGGTACGCGAAGCCCGATTACATGCAGGCGGCGCGGAGTGAGGCGGAGACGCTGTTAAACGAAAACAACATTGAAATTTACGACCTTGAAGACGAGGTCAGCAGCGAGTGCTTTTACGACGCGGCGCATATGAATTACGAAACGGGCGCGCCGTGGTTCACGGAACTCATGGACAGGTGGCTGTAAAAATATATTGAAACGGAGTGGAAAAAATGAAGGTTGCAATAATAGGTTTGGGACTTATAGGCGGCTCGATAGCGCGCCGTCTGCGCGGATTTCACGGCGGCTGCACCGTCGCGGCGTACAACCGCAGCGAGGAATCGCTTAATCTCGCGATGCGCGACGGTGTTATCGACGAGGCGTACCAAAACGCGGGCGACGCGATGGACGGGGCGGATTTAATAATTCTCTGCCTGTACCCGCAGCTTAATATCGACATGGTTCGCGATAATTTAAGCCGCATTAAGGCCGGCGCGGTTATTACGGACGTGTCGGGCGTTAAGCGGTTCATGATAGAAAATCTCGCGGAAATTCTGCCGGACACCGTTGACTTTGTCGGCGCGCACCCGATGGCCGGACGCGAGGTCGGCGGCTACAAGTCCTCGACCGACACGCTGTTTGAGAAAGCGTCGTTCCTTGTCACGCCGACGAAGAACAATAAGCCCGAGAGCGTCGCGCTCGTGCGTGAGCTTGCGGAGTATATCGGCTGCAAGCACGTTGTAACGACGACCGCCGAGGAGCATGACGCGATCATAGCGTACACGTCACAGCTTATGCACGTCGTCGCGGTCGCGCTGTGCGATAACCCGATGATCGAGCGCTCGACGTTTTTCAGCGCCGGCAGTCTGCGCGACTGTACGCGTGTTGCGAAGATCAACGAGGTAATGTGGAGCGAGCTGTTTATCGAGAATAAGACGGAACTTGTGAAGCGTATCCGCGAAATGGAGGCGAGCCTTGAAAAAATGGCGGCCGCAACCGAGAACGAGGATAGGGACGAGCTTGAAAATATTATGCGCCACGCCTGCGCACAGAAATTGAAGTGGCTTGAGGAGAAGGAATAGAAGGGACGAAAGGCTAACGGGCTGTCGAGGGCGCCAGCCCCTACGGCACACTATTTACAAATAACGGGTGTAGGGGACGGCGCCCTCGACGTCCCGTTTATGTAGGGGCGACCCTCGCGGCCGCCCGTCAAAACCCCTCAGTCACGCTACGCGTGACAGCTCCCCTAATAGGGGAGCCACACGCTTGCGTGTGGTAGGTGTGTTTGCTTGCAAACAAACGCCGTAGTAAGGGGAGCCATACGTCGAGAGCCGCATATCGTGAGCCTCCCCTCGAGGGGAGGTGGCATCGCGAAGCGATGACGGAGAGGTGGCAATAAGTTTTGGGGAACCACCTCTCAGTCGCCTTCGGCGACAGCTCCCCTCAAGGGGAGCCATACGACGCGCGGCGCATATCATAAGGCGACCCTCGCGGTCGCCCACAAAAAACAGAAAGGATCAACCGCAATGAAAAAAATACTGACCGCTGCCGCAGCAATACTTATACTCACCGCTTCATCGGTGTACGCGGCAGATACAAACTATGTCATGAAATATGAAAATTTTGGCGACGCGACTTGGAATGAGGTGTACAAAATTGTCGGCGTTGATAAAGCAACCGGCAAGGTCATTCCCGTAAGCGGTTTCGGATCGGGCAATTACGGCTATGCTTACGTTCCCGAAGGGACGGAAATCTCGTTTGAACAGCGCGAAGAAATCGAGTTTAACGATATGACCGAACACGGCACTCCCGCAGGACTGGACGACTTGTCGCGGCGCGGCGTGTTCGCTGGCGACGAGAACGGAAATTTCAATGAAAACGAAATCCTCACGCGCGCTCAGATGACGGCGCTTTTGGCGAGAATAATCGGCGCGGACGGTGAAACGCCGGGCGATATGCCGTTTACGGACGTGCCGCAAAACTCGTGGTTCGCTTCGCCGGTGTACGCGCTATACAAGCGAGGAATTGTCGCGGGTGACGAGCTGTTCAATCCCGACAGACCTGTTACGCGCGAGGAGCTTGTCACAATGGAATACAGGATAATAAAGGAGCTTGGCGGAAATATTGAGGAAAGCGCGGAAGCGCCGGAGGATTTCAAGGATTTTGACGCGGTTTCCGATTACGCTAAAAGCGCGTACGCGGCTATGGACGCGTCTGAATATAATGTTCCGTTCGACTATGACGCCTTCGAGCCGTATATTGACGAGTACGGAAATTTTTATGATACTCTTAATGATCCTTGTCTGCTTAATCCGCAGAACGCCATTTCGCGCGGCGAGGCGGCTGAATATCTGGATAGATTTTTTATGTTGGATTTTATCTGGAACAACGCGCCCGCTATCCCGACGGACGCTGCCGCCGCGTTCGGGCTTGATAAGGAAATGCCGCGCGTTACGGGTTCAACTTCGTCATATCCTATCACGGATTCGCTTTACGGAGCACTGTTTGAAAATTACAGAAATCACCCGATGTTCCCGAAAAGCCACGACAAGACGATTGAATCATATAAGCTTTTAATAGACGGTAAAACGGACGTTATTCTCGTTCCCGATCCGAGCAGCGAGGTAAAGGAGCTGTCGGAGGAAAAGGGCGTGGAGCTTGAATATATCCCAATCGCGAACGAGGCGCTCGTGTTCTTCACTGCGTCGGACAATCCCGCGGAAAATCTCACAAGCGCGGATATTGAACGGATCTACATTGATAATTCGGTTACGAACTGGAATGAGATAGGAGGCTCGGACGCGGGCTTTACGCCGTTTTGCCGCAACAACGACAGCGGCTCTCACGCGCAGATGGAACAGTTTTTCTTAAAGGGGCGCGAAATAAACGAGAATATCCGCCGCGAGCATATCTCGCTTTCGATGTCGAGTATTCTCACTGAGGTACAGGCGTACAACATACACAATCCCGGCAGCTACGCGCTCGGCTACAGTATGTATTACTATTTTGAAAACACGAAAAGGGTTTTGGGAATGGACGAAAGCCTGAAGCTGTTATCGGTTGACGGAGCGAAGCCGACGGCGGAGAGTCTTGCCGACGGCAGTTATCCGCTCGCTACGCATTATTTCGCGGTAATAAGAAAGGACGAGCCGGAAAACTCGCCCGCAAGAAAGCTCGCCGCGTTCCTCACAAGCGAAGGAGGGCAGATCTGCATATCAACCGCGGGCTTCGGCGCAAGAGTAAAATAACCGCCCGTTAGCCTCTCCTTGAGGAGAGGTGGCATCGCGAAGCGATGACGGAGAGGTGGCAACGAATTTTAGAAAACCACCTCTCAGTCGCCTACGGCGACAGCTCCCCTCAAGGGGAGCCTCACATGCGGTCGCCCGTCCAAGATAACCCGAATGCAATAGGGTTGTCGTAGGAACGGGCTGTCGAGGGCGCCAGCCCCTACGGCGCACAATTTCAAAATTACGGGTGTAGGGGACGGCGCCCTCGACGTCCCGCATTACATTACACCGCTAAATCACAATTTAATCCAATAATAAAAAAGGAGCAATCAAACATGCCGAGAACCAAATCGGAAACGGAAGGTCTTACCCTTCTCGGAAACAAAAAAACGGTCTACCGCGACGACTATGCGCCGGAGGTGCTGGAAACGTTCGTGAACAAACACCCCGAAAACGACTATATGGTGACGTTTAACTGTCCCGAATTCACGTCGCTGTGCCCGATAACGGGTCAGCCGGATTTCGCGCGTATCATAATAAATTATATACCGAACGAAAAAATGGTCGAATCGAAATCGCTGAAACTGTACCTTTTCAGCTTCCGCAACCGGGGCGACTTCCACGAGGACTGCGTCAATATTATAATGAAGGATCTCGTAAAATTGATGCAGCCGAAATATCTCGAGGTAAAAGGCATATTCACGCCGCGCGGCGGAATATCAATTTACCCGTTCGCAAACTACGGCGAAAAAGGCACAAAATACGAAAAAATCGCGGAAGAAAGGCTTTTCGACAGCTTAAAGGAGAATTTGAAATGATAAAGGAAAAAAAGGCTATAGTGGTTTTATCTGGCGGTCAGGACAGCACGACGTGTCTGTTCTGGGCGATAGACAAATTCGGTAAGGAAAACGTGTCGGCTGTCGGCTTCGACTACGGTCAGCGGCACAAGCTCGAACTCGAGTGCGCGGCGGAGATCTGCGCGGACGCAGGTATCACATATGAAATTATCCCCACGCCGATAATAAATCAGCTCAGCGCAAATTCATTGACGCGCGAGGATATACCGGTCGAGGAAACGAAGCCCGAGGGCGCGCCGCCGAATACCTTCGTCGAGGGACGCAATCTGCTGTTTTTAAGCTATGCCGCGATCTACGCGAAAACTCACGGTGCGACGGAAATCGTAACGGGCGTGTGCGAAACGGATTTTTCAGGCTATCCCGACTGCCGTGATATTTTTGTGAAATCGCTTAACGTCACGCTCAATCTCGCTATGGACTACAACTTCGTAATCCACACGCCACTCATGTGGATAGACAAGGCGGCGACGTGGAAAATGGCTGACGATTTGGGCGTGCTTGATATTGTGTATAATAAGACACTCACTTGCTACAACGGCGTTAAGGGCATGGGCTGCGGTCATTGCCCCGCATGTACATTGCGTCGGCGCGGTTATGAGGAATTTTTGAAAGGATAAAACCTGCGGGCGACCGCAAGGGTCGCCCCTACACCCGTATTTTATAAATTGCGTACCGTAGGGGCGACCCTTGCGGTCGCCCGTAAAAACCACCGTATTTTAACATAGGAAAAACCGCCTTGAGAAATCAAGGCGGTTTAATACAAAATAGTTATTCGGCAGGCGTAGCCTTCTCCTGCATCTCTCAGAACTTGCTGTTATCAGCAGTCTTGTCGTACCGTCGGCGTGTGGTCGCTACGAAATTTACCACCTCGAATAACCTTTTTATTGTATTCATATTATATCACTTTTATTTATTATTGTCAACTCTTTTGTATATTGGCTCGTTGTTTCGCAGCCTCTGCTCAAACCGCTTACGCCCTTCCACCACGGCGGTTATAATCGAATTTTTAAACTCAGGATCATCCGATTCCGTGGCAATCTTAATCACTATATTTACACTTGAGCCGTCCTTGTTGACTGATTTTGCCGCAAGAGCCGTATTTATCTTTTTATCTTTGAATATATAGTCCGGATTCTCAACGATCTCAGCAAAATAAGGACGGTATTTATCATAAAATTTCTTCCCTCTGCGCTGTATTATATGCTCTATTCTTTCATCTGTAATAATAACTTCGTCTGTGATTATTGTTTTAGAAATTTCTTTATAAAGACTTTTATCAATTTTCCCTACAAAATTCACATCTCTTACCGCCGTTTCGACATTCTTTGATTTAATTATACCATTTCCGACCGAATTGTCAACCGCCTTCGTCTTTTTACCTGCCGGGTATGCGGGCGACCGCAAGGGTCGCCCCTACGTACGCAATTTATAAAATACGGGTGTAGGGGCGGTCCTTGCGGTCGCCCGTAAAAACCACACACAAAAACCACCCTTACGGGTGGTTTTCGTTTTACTCAATCTCGGAATCCTCAATTTCAACGCCGTCGATTGTGATGTTAATATCCTTATACATACTCATGCCCGTACCGGCGGGGATAAGCTTACCGATAATAACGTTCTCCTTAAGTCCCTGAAGCGGGTCGATCTTACCCTTTATCGCCGCTTCAGTAAGAACCTTTGTCGTCTCCTGGAACGACGCAGCCGACAGGAACGAATCCGTCGCGAGCGACGCTTTCGTAATACCGAGCAGCACCGGTGACGCGGACGCGAACTCCGTACCGCCGGCAGCGCGTACTCTGTCATTCGCGTCGTCAAGCTCGAAGCGGTCAATGAGCGAGCCTATAAGAAGGTCTGTTTCGCCCGCCTCGTCAACGCGCACCTTGCGCAACATCTGACGCGTTATAACCTCGACATGCTTATCGTTGATGTCAACGCCCTGCATACGGTACGTTCTCTGAACCTCTCTCGAAATATATACCTGAACCGCTTTCGGTCCCTTGATGTGCAGGAGGTCATTCGGGTTGACGCTTCCGACGGTCAGCTCATCGCCGGCTTCGATAACGTCGCCGTCATGCACCTTTATGCTCGAACCGTACGGGATTGCGTACGTCTTTGCCTCGCCCGTTTCGTCGTTCTGAACGGTGACCTCGCGCTTACGCTTTGACTCGTTCACTGTAATAGTGCCGCCGATCTCGGAAATAATCGCGAGACCTTTAGGCTTTCTCGCCTCAAAAAGCTCCTCGACACGCGGAAGACCCTGCGTAATATCGTTACTGCCCGCAACGCCGCCGGCATGGAAGTTACGCATCGTAAGCTGCGTACCCGGCTCGCCTATCGACTGAGCCGCGATAATGCCTACCGCTTCGCCGACGTTTACGAGGTCGCCGGTCGCAAGGTTCGTACCGTAGCACTTCGCGCAGATACCCGTCTTGCTGCGGCAGGTGAGAACCGTTCTTATATAAACCTTTGTAATACCCGCGTTTATAACGGCTCTCGCGTCGTCGTCGGAGATAAGCTCGCCCGAATGAATGAGTATTTCGCCCGTTTCGGGGTGCTTTACGTCCTCAAGCGCCGTACGTCCGACAATTCTGTCGTACAGCGGCTCGATACTTTCCTTACCATCCGTAATCTCGGACACCCATTCGCCCTCGGTCGTGCCGCAGTCAACCTCGCGGATAATAACGTTTTGCGATACGTCCACAAGTCGTCTTGTCAGATAACCCGAGTCGGCTGTACGCAGCGCCGTGTCGGTAAGACCCTTTCTCGCGCCGTGTGACGAAATGAAGTATTCAAGCACGTTAAGACCTTCACGGAAGTTCGCGCGGATAGGAATTTCAACCGTACGTCCCTGCGTATCAGCCATAAGTCCGCGCATCGCGGCAAGCTGACGTATCTGGTTCACGCTGCCTCGGGCGCCCGAATCCGCCATCATGAATATCGGGTTGAACTCGCCCAGATGCGCCATCATGGCGTCCGTAACGTCGCCCGACGCCTGTGACCAAATCTTTATCGTCTGCTGATAACGCTCGTCATTCGTAAGCTCACCCATCATGTACTTCTGAAGAATGAACTCAACCTCTTTTTCGGCGTTCTGCAGTATTTCCTGTTTCTGCTCCGGCACCTCGATATCCGACACCGCGACCGTTATCGCGCCCTGCGTCGAATACTTGTAGCCCGTAGCCTTAATTTTATCGAGTACCTCAGCCGTATTTGACGTTCCGCACACTCTTATGCAGCGGTCGATGAGCTTTTCAAGCTGGCTCTTGCCGACGATGAAATCAACCTCAAAATCGAGAGCGTGTTCGGGATCGCTGCGGTCGATATATCCCATCTTCTGGGGAATATTGTTGTTGAATATAATTCTGCCGACCGTCGTCGGGATGAGCTTAGACTTCATCTCGCCGTTGACCTCGCCCGTTCTCTCGACGAGTATTCTCTCGTGGAGCGTGCAGCAGCCGTTGTCGTACGCGAGCAGCGCCTCGTCGGGCGACTGGTACTTCTTTATAACGAGCTTCTTGCACTCGTCTATCAGCTTCTTTAATGAGATCTGAACCGTCTTTTCCTTGAACGCGAGCGTGATCGGGTTCGCGTGGATTTCGGTTTCATTCTTCATGACCTCCGGCAAATCGCGCATGTACTCAAGCGCTTTTTTGAGCGACGTGAAGCTCTTTATCGGCGCTTCACTGTCGTAGAACACGAGGTTCTCCTCGCTGTCAAGCGCAATGAGATTTTCTTCGAGCAAGCCGAGCTTTATCTCGTCGTCAAGTACGGAGTTTATTATTCTGTCGTAATGCTCCTTTTGCAGCGTCAGGTAGTACGAGCCGAGAATCATATCCTGCGTCGGCACGGTTACGGGGTGACCGTCCTGCGGCTTTAGGAGGTTATTGGCGCTGAGCATCAGGAAACGCGCTTCCGCCTGCGCTTCGGGCGACAGCGGCACGTGAATAGCCATCTGGTCGCCGTCGAAGTCGGCATTGTACGCCGTACATACGAGCGGGTGAAGCTTTAAGGCGTGTCCCTCGACAAGTCTCGGCTCAAACGCCTGAATACCGAGTCTGTGCAGCGTAGGCGCACGGTTAAGAAGCACGGGATGCTCCTTTATAACGTCCTCCAATACGTCCCAAACCTCGGGTCTCGTGCGCTCCACCATACGCTTTGCACTCTTTATATTGTGCGCGAGACCGCGCGCGACAAGCTCTTTCATTACGAACGGCTTAAACAGCTCAATAGCCATTTCCTTCGGCAGTCCGCACTGATATATCTTCATTTCGGGGCCTACGACGATAACGCTTCGTCCCGAATAGTCAACTCTCTTACCGAGCAGGTTCTGACGGAAACGTCCCTGCTTACCCTTAAGCATATCGGAAAGCGACTTGAGCGGTCTGTTTCCGGGGCCCGTTACGGTTCTGCCGCGTCTGCCGTTATTTATGAGCGCGTCAACCGCTTCCTGGAGCATACGCTTCTCGTTGCGGATAATGATGTCCGGCGCGCCGAGTTCCAATAATCTCTTTAATCTGTTGTTTCTGTTTATTACGCGTCTGTACAGGTCATTGAGGTCGGACGTCGCGAAACGTCCGCCGTCGAGCTGTACCATCGGGCGAAGCTCGGGCGGTATTACCGGCACGACCGTCAGTATCATCCATTCGGGACGGTTACCCGAAAGTCTGAACGACTCCACTATCTCAAGACGCTTTATTATTCTCGCCTTTTTCTGACCCTGCGCCGCTTCAAGCTCCGCTTTAAGCTCGGCGCTGAGTTCCTCGAGGTCAATTCTTTCGAGCAGCGTCTTTATCGCCTCCGCGCCCATGCCCGCGATAAACTTATCGCCGTACTTTTCGAGTGCGTCGCGGTACTCCGCCTCAGACAGTATCTGGTTCTGCATAAGACCGGTGTCGCCCGGATCCGTTACGATATACGACGCAAAGTACAGTACCTTTTCAAGCTGTCTGGGCGAAATGTCGATGATAAGACCCATCGACGACGGAACGCCCTTGAAGTACCAGATGTGCGAAACGGGAGTCGCAAGCTCGATGTGACCCATTCTCTCGCGTCTTACCTTCGCCTTCGTTACCTCAACGCCGCAGCGCTCGCAGATTTTGCCCTTAAAGCGGATTTTCTTATACTTTCCGCAGTGACATTCCCAGTCCTTTGTAGGGCCGAAAATCTTTTCGCAGAACAGACCGTCCTTTTCGGGCTTTAAGGTACGGTAATTTATGGTTTCGGGCTTTAAAACCTCGCCGTGCGACCAGCTTAAAATTGTCTCGGGAGAAGCCAAGCCGATTTTTATTGCTTCAAAGCTGTTAAATTCCAACATTTAAAAACCTCCATAGTCTATTAAACAATTCCGCTTCGGTTTAAGGATTAAAAATCGTCCTCATCGTCAAACGACTCACTGTCGTCGTCAAAGTCCTCGTCGTAATCCTCGTCACTGTCGTAATCGTCGTCCATTACCATACCGGCTCCGGCGAGATCATCCTCGCCGAACTCGTCCGAAATGCCGTCGCCCTCGGACATTGCGGCAATCATTTCTTCGCTGTAGCCGCCCTCGTCGTCATCGTCAAACGACGCATCGATGTCAACCTCTTCCATGTTGTGGTTCAAAATTCTTATATCGAGCGCGAGCGACTGCAGCTCCTTAACCATTACCTTAAACGACTCGGGTATGCCGGACTTCGGTATATTTTCTCCCTTTACTATAGCCTCGTACGTCTTAACGCGTCCGACAATATCGTCGGACTTAACGGTCAGTATCTCCTGAAGCGTGTAAGCCGCGCCGTAAGCCTCGAGCGCCCAAACCTCCATTTCTCCGAAACGCTGTCCGCCGAACTGGGCTTTACCGCCCAAAGGCTGCTGCGTAACGAGCGAGTACGGGCCCGTCGAACGCGCGTGAATCTTATCGTCAACGAGGTGGTGCAGCTTAAGGTAATACATTATGCCGACCGTTACGGGGTTGTCGAACTTCTCGCCCGTACGTCCGTCGTAAACGACCGATTTGAAGTCGGGTCTGAGACCGGCTTCTTTGAACGCGGTCTTAATATCGTCGTCCTCCGCGCCGTCGAATACGGGCGTTTCAAGCTTCACATACTGTCCTTCGCCCGCCTTCTCCTTCGCTTCCATAAAGCACTTTTTAAAGTTGTCGTCGATCATGGTGTTTTCAAGCTCCTCACGCGTCTTAAGGCTTAAACACCTGTAAGCGTAACCGAGGTGCATCTCAAGCACCTGTCCTATATTCATACGCGAAGGAACGCCCAACGGGTTCAGAACTATCTGCAGCGGCGTACCGTCCTCCAAAAACGGCATATCCTCCTGCGGCAGCACTCTCGAAACAACACCCTTGTTACCGTGGCGGCCCGCCATCTTGTCGCCGACCGAAATCTTACGCTTTTGCGCGATTATGCAGCGAACGACCTCGTTTACGCCAGGCGAAAGCTCGTCGCCGTTATCGCGCGTGAACTTGTTTACCGATATGATAATGCCCTGCTCTCCGTGCGGAACGCGCAGAGACGTGTCTCTTACCTCTCTCGCCTTTTCGCCGAAGATGGCTCTCAAAAGTCTTTCCTCTGCGGTAAGCTCCGTTTCACCCTTCGGCGTAACCTTGCCGACGAGTATATCACCCGCGTGAACCTCCGCGCCGACGCGGATAATGCCGCGCTCGTCGAGATCCTTTAAGCTGTCCTCTGAAACGTTCGGAATATCTCTCGTGATTTCCTCGGGGCCCAGCTTCGTGTCGCGAGCCTCGCACTCGTATTCCTCCATGTGAATGGAAGTGAACACGTCGTTTTTGACAAGCTCTTCACTTATCAGAACGGCGTCCTCGTAGTTGTAGCCTTCCCATGTCATGAAGCCAATGAGAATATTCTTGCCGAGCGCAAGCTCGCCGTTGTCCATTGCGGGGCCGTCGGCGATAATATCATTTTTCTTTACTCTTTCGCCCTCTTTTACGATAGGACGCTGGTTAATGCAGCAACTCTGGTTACTGCGCGCGAACTTTATAAGCTCGTGCGTGTGCTTTATGCCGCTGTCGCCGCGCACAACGATAACGTCGGACGCGACCTTTTCAACAACGCCGTCCTCCTTCGCAAGTACCGCGCTGCCCGAATCCTTCGCAATTTTATGCTCGATACCCGTGCCGACGATAGGTGAGTCGGTCGTAAGAAGCGGCACAGCCTGACACTGCATGTTCGAACCCATGAGCGCACGGTTCGCGTCGTCGTTTTCGAGGAACGGTATACAAGCCGTTACGACCGATACGAGCTGACGCGGCGAAACATCCATGTAATCTATTCTGTCGGGTGAAACCTCCAAAATCTCGTCGCGGAAACGCGCCGAAACCTTCTTGTCGAGGAAATGACCCTCATCGTCAAGCGGCTCGTTCGCCTGTGCGACGATGTACTCGTCCTCGGTGTCGGCAGCCATGTATACTATCTCGTCCGTTACTATATTCTTTTCCTTGTCGACCTTACGGTACGGAGCCTCAATAAAGCCGTACTTGTCAATTTTCGCGAACGTCGCAAGCGATGTGATAAGACCGATGTTCGGGCCTTCAGGCGTCTCTATCGGACACATTCTGCCGTAGTGCGAATAGTGAACGTCACGGACTTCGAAGCCCGCTCTCTCACGCGACAAACCGCCGGGGCCCAATGCGGAAATTCTTCTCTTGTGTCTTACCTCCGCTAAGGGGTTGGGCTGATCCATGAACTGCGACAGCTGCGACGAGCCGAAGAACTCGTTTATTGTCGCGATTATGGGTCTTATATTTATGAGCGACGTCGGAGTTATTATTTCAAGCTCCTGTGTCGACATTCTCTCTCTTACCGTTCTTTCCATTCTCGAAAGACCGATACGGAACTGGTTCTGCAAAAGCTCGCCGACGCAGCGAACGCGTCTGTTGCCGAGGTGGTCGATGTCGTCCACGTTGCCGAGACCGTCCGCGAGGTTTAAGCAATAGTTTACCGACGCATACATATCGTCGCGCAGTATATGCTTCGGCGCGAGGTCGTCAACTCTTGCCCAGATCTTCTCGTAAAGCTCCTCGTCAGTGCCGCCCTCTGCGACAATCTCGTCAATAACTTCCTTGCGCACCTTATCAACCGGGAAGCTGCTGATGTCGCATTTTACATACTCATCAAGGTATACCATATTATTGGAGAAAACTCTTACCTTTTTGCCCTCGGCATAAACCTCTACCATATTAACGCCGGCGCGTTCTATCTTTTCGGCGATTTCGGCGTTGATTTCCGTACCCGCATCAAAAATGATTTCGCCCGTATACGGGTTAGCTACCGGCTCCGCAAGCGTTCTGCCCTTTATTCTGCCGGACAGCGCGAGCTTTTTGTTAAATTTATATCTTCCGACCTTCGCGAGATCGTATCTCTTCGGGTCGAAGAACATGTTCATAATGAGTGATTCTGCGTTTTCAACGTTAAGCGGCTCACCTGGACGGAGACGCTTGTAAATTTCGAGCAAGCCCTCCTCAATCGACTCGGCGGGATCCTTTTCAAACGTCGCGGTAAGTCTCGGATCTTCACCGAACATTTCCGTGATCTGCGCGTTCGTGCCGAGTCCCATAGCTCTCAAAAGAACAGTTACGGGAAGCTTTCTCGTACGGTCGATTCTTACGGAGAAAACGTCGTTCGAGTCGGTCTCGTATTCGAGCCACGCGCCGCGGTACGGAATAACGGTCGACTTGTAGAGCGGCTTACCCGTCTTGTCGCGCTCGTATTCGTAATAGATACCGGGCGAACGCGTAAGCTGGCTTACGATAACGCGCTCCGCGCCGTTTATGATGAACGTTCCCTGCTCCGTCATAAGCGGGAAGTCGCCCATGAATATTTCCTGCTCCTTGATTTCGCCCGTCTCGGTGTTGATGAGCCTTACGCTCACCCTGAGGGGCGATGAATACTTCGCGTCGCGCTCCTTACATTCCTCGACGCTGTACTTCGGCTCATAGTCAAGCCTGTAATCGAAAAACTCCAGAACGAGCTTTCCGGCGTGGTCAGTGATAGGGGAGATGTCGTGGAACACTTCCTTGAGTCCTTCTTCAAGGAACCATTTGTAGGAATCCTTCTGTACCTCTATAAGGTTGGGCATTTCAAGAACCTCTTTGATCTTGGAATAGCTCAGACGTACATTTTTTCCCTCTTTTACCTCATGAACCATTTTGTTAAATCACCTCATCATAAATATGTTGTGCTTTTCTGTTTTCCGTTCCATATTTTCATTTCCCCGAAATTCGGGGTTGCATTTTGTATAGAAGTGTGGTATACTGCATACAATGATAATATGAAATTTATCGGATAGTACCCCAATTTTAAGCCTAAGGTACAGTTTATTATATTATCACAAATTCCCGCGTCTGTCAAGACCATTTCGGGAATTTTTTGGTTTTTGCGGGAAATTTTTTTGTGAGTTGTGCGCCGCGCATCGTGAGCCTCCCCTACTAGGGGAGGGGGACCGCCGAAGGCGGTGAAAGGGTTTTTTTGTTGAAAACAAACCCCTCAGTCACACTGCGTGTGACAGCTCCCCTAATAGGGGAGCCTTACGTAACGCATCCGCTATTTCCGTAGGGGCTGGCGCCCCCGACAGCCCGTTTCCCGTAGGGGCGACCCTTTGCTACGGCATTTGTTGCTACGCAACATGCCTACCACACGCGTGGCGTGTGGTTCACTCGCGGTCGCCCGTTGTGCGCCTCCCGCCCTCCGTAGGGGCGAACCGTGTTCGCCCGAAAAAAAAGACCTCCTTTATGAGGGGGTCGAAATCTTTGATTTCGGGGGGTGGATGTAATTTATTTCGTTAATAACACCCCCCTAAACTTGCAAGCAAGTTTAGACCCCCTCGGAGAGGGGGTCATAAAGGTCTTTTTAATACGCATACGAACCGAGAAACTTATAAAAATACGTATTCTGCTTCACCTTATCGAGGGCGAAATAAATATCCGCGTCATCGATATTGCCGTCGATGTCGATGAAGAACACGTACTTACCGAGCTTATCCTTCATCGGGCGCGACTCGATTTTCGTCATATTTATCTTCTCCTTCGCGAGAAGCTCCAGCGCCCTGTAAAGGCTGCCGGACTTATTATCGAGCGCGAACACGATCGACGACTTATCGTGATTCGTTACTTTTTTGCTCGGCTCACGCTCCACAATTACGAACCGCGTCGAATTATTCTTATCGTCGCCGCAGTCGGGGTAAAGAATATCGAGACCGTATAATTCCGCGCTCGAAGGAGACGCGATACACGCGACCGAGCCGTCGCCGTCCCTGACGCGCTTTGCCGCCTCGGCGGTGGAGTTCGCGAACTCGATATCCACATTTCCGAACTCGTGCGCCAAAAGCCTCGAACACTGACCTATCGGCTGCGGGTGCGACGTTATCACCTTTATATCCTCTTTTTTCGCGCCCTTTTTCACCATTAAATTCTCGCTTATGTGCAGAATATACTCGCCCGTTATGAACAAGTCCACATCGAACGCGAGCGTGTCGAGCGTCGTGTTGATGCTGCCGTCAATCGAGTTTTCGATAGGCACAATCGCTCGGTCGATTTTTCCCTCGTTTACGGCGAGTATGACCGAATAAATCGTCGGAAACTCCGTTATTTCCTCTTTTCCGTTTGACCAGTCGAGCGCGGCTTGATGTGAGAACGTACCCGACGGCCCCAAATAGCCCAGCATTACAGAAGCTCCCTGCCGACAGCGTTCGCAATCGGGTCAAGCTCCTTCATGAGCTTGTCGAACTTCTCCGGCGTGAGCGACTGCGCACCGTCCGACGCCGCCTTTTCGGGGCAGTTGTGAACCTCTATCATAAGACCGTCCGCGCCTGCGGCAACCGCGGCTTTCGCGACAGCCGGAACATACTTGTACGTGCCTGTGGCGTGCGACGGATCGCCGATAATCGGAAGGTGCGAAAGCTCTTTCGATACGGGTATCGCGCTCACGTCAAACGTGTTGCGTGTCGCCGTCTCATACGTTCTTATGCCTCTCTCGCACAGAATTACGTTTTCGTTGCCCTCGGACATAATATATTCCGCCGCCATCAGCCATTCCTCCATAGTACACGCAAGACCGCGCTTTAGGAGTATCGGCTTTGCGCATTTGCCAACCTCGCGCAGCAGCTTGAAATTCTGCATATTGCGCGCGCCAATTTGTATAATATCGGCGTACGACGCGACAAGATCAACGTCGCGCGTGTCAAGCACCTCGGTGCAGATCGGCATACCAAGCTCCTTGCCGCTGTTATACATTATTTTAAGACCGTCGCCCTCAAGTCCCTGGAACGAGTACGGCGACGAGCGCGGCTTAAACGCGCCGCCTCTTAAAATATTCGCGCCGCTCTCCTTGACGCGCTTCGATACGAACGAGAACTGCTCCTGACTTTCGATAGCGCATGGACCCGCGAACACCGCGAGCTTCTTTCCGCCGACTGTAACACCCTTGCCGACGTCGATAACGGACGGCTCTTTTTTAAGCTCCTTTGACGCGAGCTTGTACGGCTTCATGATTGGTACGACGTTTTCAACGCCGTCCATCGTTAGTATCTGGTTCATGCTTAAAAGCCGCTTGTCGCCTATCGCGCCGATAACAGTTTTTGCTTCGCCGTATATCGGGTGCGTCTGGAAACCGAAGTCCTCAAGTATTTTTTCAACGTCCTTGATTTCCTTCGCCGACGCGCTGTCTTTCATTATGATGATCATTTTTCCTTACCTTCCTTGTATTCGTGATTACAAATAGTATAGCAAATCCGGAGGGATATTTCAAGTGTTTTTGGAAATTTGGAATTATACATACGGGCTGTCGGGGGCGCCAGCCCCTACGGAAGGCTCCCCTATCTAGGGGAGCTGTCACACGCAGTGTGACTGAGGGGTTTGTTTTCGATACAATTAAACCCTTCCGTCGGCTCTGTCAGCTATTGCTGCGCAATAGCACGCGCCGCCACCTCCCCTAGTAGGGGAGGCTGACGATGTGCGCCGCGAACACTCATCCCACAACACCCGAAATATCCGCGAACACCGCATCGCACGTGCCGTCCTCAGTCTGGCGGTTAAAATACAGTCGCTTGCCGTCGCGAGAGAATGACGGATTCGGATGCACCTGTTTTTTCCATGTCGTTTCCTCATTTTGCGGCACGCGTAACACCGCCGCCGCGTCCTTCGAGCCGCGGCGGTACAGATAAACGTTCGGCGCGTAATTCGGGTAGCACCTGTCGCCGGCAAACCACTGTCTGTCAAAAGACGCGTCAGTATGGTTCGCTATGCCGCCCAGAACCTCCAGTTCCTCGCCGTCCTTTGTGAACCGCGCGATATAGCTCGACTCGCACTCGATCTTATTTCCGTCGTAAAACTGGCGCGTCGCCATGTACGTGTCGTCGTCGAACCACATCTGATGCACCGGCTTGTCGGGTATGACGTGCGTTTTGCCGGTCAAAAGGTCGATACAGCCGAGCGCGCCGAACACGGGACACTCCTTTACCGACAGCCGCATCATCACAGCCGTTGCCGACGGATTTAACTGCACATGGCTCACCTCGGCGGTATGCTCGGTGGGCGTAAGACCGTGCGACCTTACCATTTCAAGAATATCGTCCTCCGACGCGGCGCGGCTTATATTGCCCGACATTATATCCAAAATAAATATACCGCATCCGTTTATTTCGGGATAACCACCGTTCAACCCCAAAAAGCTCTTTGACAGCGAAAACGGGTATTTTCCGTTCTCGGCGCAGTGGCTCTCCTTTGCGCGTATTTTATACTTAATTTCGCCGGTATCAACATTCATTATCACAAAATACGGCAGACCGCCCCCGCTACCGCGGAACACGACAATGCTGTCCGTTATAAACGTCGCGGACGGGCCGTTGTGATTGCCGCAGTCAACGGTGTAAATTTTTCTATGATTTGTGAGATCGCTGCCGCACACGTAAATTTCCGTTGTACTTTCGTCAAGGCTCGCTTTACGCGCGTAAATTATCCTGCTTCCGTCGGGACTTTCGACCGTGCCGCCGTTCATGCCGAGCAGTGTCGAGTAATTGCCCTTCGAAATTTTCGTTATTTCCATACTAATCATCCTTCCTTATCACACCACCGCCGTCCCACGACGGAATAAAGCTCTCGCTTACCGTGCCGCCCTCTTGCACGAACGCGTTAGTCACACCTAAACCGACGGCATAATCGATAATTTCATCGTACTCCTTATCGCTCACACGCTCCTTAAGCTCGGGATACTTTTCCAGATTGCCGACCGGCGTGTACTGGTTCATTATGCTCATGTAAATATCGTTGCCGTAACGGCTGTGCAGGTACCGTATAATTTCCCTCGAATCGTCCGCGTGAGACGGCAGCACGAGGTGGCGCACAATTACGCCGCGCTTCATTATGCCGTCATCGTCAAACAAACAGCGCACCGTCTGCTTTACCATTTCGTCGAGCGCCGCCTTCGCAATTTCGGGATAGTCGGGCGCGGCGGAGTAACGCTTCGCAATCTCGGGCGACATGTACTTAAAATCGGTCAGATAAATATCAACATAGCCGTCGAGCCTTTTCAGCGTATCGACACTTTCATATCCGCCGCAGTTGTACACGATTGGAATGTTGAGTTTGCCGCGCGTAAAATCCACGGCGCGGATAATATGCTCCGCGAAATGTGTCGGAGTGACGAGGTTAATGTTGTGCGCGCCCTTGTCCTGTAATTCAAGAAAAATCTGTCCGAGCCGTACCGCGTCGATCTCGTACCCCTTGCCGCTCGACGAGATTTCGCCGTTCTGACAGTAGACACAGCCGAGATTGCAGCCCGTAAAAAACACAGTGCCGCTGCCGCGCGTGCCGGAGATGCACGGTTCCTCCCACATGTGCAGGTACGCCTTAGCGGCGCGCAGCTTATCGCTCTCACCGCAAAAGCCGCACTTTTGGGAGCGGTCAACGCCGCATTTGCGCGGACAAAGTATACAATTTTTGTAGTAATTCGGCATACTATCCCCTCAGTCTCATATATTTCGGAAAACGGTTTTTCAAAACGCCGCCCGACGCTTTGCCCCAGCCGACGGGAAAGCCGTTGACCGTCACGGCGCACCAGCTGTTTTCTTTACATTCTATCGTTTCACCCGACAGGTATTTTTTGAGTTCAACGTCCGACAAATCAAAGTCAATCGTGTTTTTAATATCGCGCGCGTCAAGCGCGAGACAGAGCGCGTGCGACGGCTCAAAGCGGTTTTTGCGGCACACGCCGAGCAGCAGTCCCGCGCGCAGTACTTTTATTTTATCTATATCCGCACCGTCGGGCAGAAGGTACAGATTTTCGCCGAAAAGCGAGAAGTTACCCGTAAGGCGCGTATTCAAAAAATTTTTTTCAAATTCACGGTACAGCTTTTCCTCGGCGACAGGTTTCATCTGCTTTACCTCGGCGCGCTCATTCGGTTCGTCCTTACTCCTAAACAGCGCAACAAAATGACCTTCGCCGTTTTGCCTGTGAGGAAATACGCGGCGTGTTTTTTTCATGTCGTGATTTGAATTTGACCACTTCGTCACGCCCTCCGACAGCGAATTAAGATTTTCGGGCGTTACAAGCTCAACGTTAAAATTGTCGAGCATATACGCGCATACCCTCTCGTTTTCCTCGGGCGCGAACGTGCAGGTCGAGTACACGAGCATACCGCCGCCGCGCAGCATTTGCACCGCGCTCGACAGTATATTTTTCTGACGCTCCGCGCATGACGAAACATGCTCCGCGCTCCACTCTGTCACAGCCTGCGGTTCCTTTCGGAACATACCCTCGCCGCTGCACGGCGCGTCAACGATTATTTTGTCGAAAAAGCGCGGGTATTTTTCGGCGAGACGCTGCGGCGTTTCGTTTGTTACAACAGCGTTTTTAATTCCGAGCCGCTCGATATTATCCGACAAAATACGCGCGCGGCTTTTGTTAATCTCATTCGCGACGAGCAACCCTTCGCCGTTCATTTTCGCGGCGGCGTGCGTCGCTTTGCCGCCCGGCGCGGCGCACAGGTCGAGGACGTAATCGCCCTTTTCTATCGGCAGAGCCGACACCGTTGACATTGCGGACGGCTCCTGGAAATAAAAAAGTCCGGCGATGTGGTAGGGGTGACTGCCTGAAATTACGGCTTTGTCGGCGTAATAACCGTCGGCGCACCACGGAACGTTTTCCATATTCCCGAACTCGTTTAAAACCGCCTCGCGCGCGCCCTTTTTCAGCGTGTTGATTCGTATGCCCGAAAATAAAGGCGATGTGTTCATCGCCCTTTCAAAATCATCGTATTCACCCTTCAGCATTTCACGCATACGCGCCTCAAATTTTTCGGGAAAAATCATAGTATCACATTTTCTCTCTGATTATTTTTTCTATTTCCTCGTCCGTCATTCCGCTTTCGCCGAATGAGGAAGCGTTCTTTTTGCCGCTCTTAAAATCGTCGTGATCCTTTTCGGCAGCATCGACGGTCGTTATGCCGAGTTCGTTCCAGCGGCTCATAATTTTGTCCATGTACGGGAACGACAGCTGATGAATAGCGTCAAGGCAATACTCGTACGCGAGAGCTACCATATCTTCGTTCATGTCGTAATCGGCGCGCCACTTATTCAGCGTGTCCTCCTCGCTTTTGGAAAGCTTGCGGTCGCCGAAATTGAACAGCTTTTTTAACGTGCCTATATAACTCTCTTTTTCCTTTTCGCCGCTTATGAATTTATCGACCGCGCCGAGCGTCGTCACGCCGTTTTTGTGCCACTGTATGGCGGTTTTTTCGATAAACGACATGCTTCGCTTGTCCTTTGACACGCAGTATTCGAGCAGCAGCGTTATAACCTCCGGAGACATTTCAAGCTCGTCGTAGAACCAGTAAAGCGTTTCCATATCACGCTTTTTGAGCGGACGCTCAAGTATTTCCGCGGCAATCGCACACAGGTCGGAAAGCGCCTTATTTTCCGTCATTTCGGCAACTATGTCCCGTGCGGGCGGCGAAGGCTCATCTTCCTCTTTTTCTTCGGTTTCTTCCGGTTCTTTTTTAATGAGCGGCTTCGCATTTTCAAAAAGAACGTTCTCGCCGTCGTATTTGAGCGCGCCTTTTTCGTTCCAGTATTTGAGCGCGTTCACAACGTCGCTCTCCAAAAGGTCGAGCATACGCGCCATGCTTGAGGTCGACATCTCGTAGCTGTCAAACCCCAGAAGCAGCGCCGCGAGGTATACCTTCACGTACGCGCCGTTTGAAAAAGGCATTTTGTTTTCTATAAAGTCCCGCGATACGGGAATGTAATCGTTTTTCGCATTGAATTTCGGCATATATTTTTCTCCGTTTAATTTGATGGTATTATTATATATCATTTTCGGGGAAATTTCAAGACCTTGTTGTTTAGGCGATATATAAACGGGACGTCGAGGGCGCCGTCCCCTACACCCGTTATTTATAAATAGTGCGCCGTAGGGGCTGGCGCCCTCGACAGCCCGTTAGGCTCCCCTATTAGGTGAACGACGCTTTAGCGTCGTAGGCATAGAGCTTTGCTCGTATGCCGTAGCAAAAGGAGCTGTCACGAAGTGACTGAGGGGTTTATTACTCTTAAACCCCTCCACCGCCTACGGCGGTGGAGGGATTCTTTACAAAAATTCTGAAAAGAATCCCCCAGTCACGCTCCGCGTGACAGCCCCCTTTGACAAGTGAACAACACGCTTGCGTGTTGTAGGCGTGTTGCGCAGCAACAAACGCCGTAGCAAAGTGGAGCCTCACACATCGCCTTCGGCAACACCCGTAGGGGCGATCCTTGCGGTCGCCCGTTTCCCTATTTCTTCTCACAAAACTTAACATACTCTACAAAATCAACAATCTTATCCACCGCGTCGGGCGGGAGTTTTTCCAAATCACCGACAACCGACATCAGCGGCTTATAATTCGGAATATCGGTAAGCCCGAAAAGATAATCCATACTCACATCAAAATGTTCGGCAATCTTCAAAAGCATTTTTTCATCGCGCGGAAAATGCACGCCGTTCTCGTAAAAGCTTATCATACTCCCCGACACGTTCAAAAGCCGCGCAATATCCGACTGCTTTTCATCATTATCCTCACGAAGCGCCCTTAATCTCTCCGCAAAACCCATTTTAATCACCTCAAACATAGAATACAGTATATTTAAAATATAATATGATTTTATTAAAAATATAAAAATCTTATGCTTGACATTTTAGATATACTAAAGTATAATAAAATATATTAAATATATCTGAAAGGAATGATAATAAAATGAAAAAAATTATTGCATCACTGCTTGCTGTCATAACGGCTTTTTCAGCCGCGGGTATGTGCATGGCGGAAAGCAAAATCGAAAACAAATCTGTCTACACCGATTTAACTCCGGAAAGCGAGTACTTTGACGAAATCATGCTGCTCGGTAAAATCGGCGTCGTAAGCGGATACGATGACAAAACATTTAAGCCCGACAAACTCGTTACGAGAGCGGAAATGACAAAAATTATCGTAGCGGCGTTAAATGAGACAAATTGGGTGGAAACCGCAAAATATGAAGAGGAAAACAAAATTAAAGAACCGGAGGTCATTTTTTCCGACACAACGGATCATTGGGCGAGACTTTACATTAACCGCGGCGTAAACGACAATTTCATATCGGGCTATACCGATAACAATTTCCGTCCCGATGAAAATGTCACGTACGTGCAGGCGCAGAAAATGCTTGTGAGCGCGGTTGGTTATAATACTTATGCCCAAAATTCCGGTGGCTGGCCGAACGGGTATAAAATGTGGGCAAGCTCAACGGGCATTTACGAAAATTTCGGAATTTCCGACGACTCCCCAATTACGCGCGCACAGGCGGCAAAGCTTATTTACAACGCGATGAACGTTCCTCTGTGCATTGTGACAGCTTATAACGGCGAAGGTTCGGATCTTATGATTAAAGACGGCGAGGGAAAGGATTGGAAAACGCTGTTTACAATGAAACATAATATTTATACCGCCGCCGGCGCGTTAAAATCAGCGGACACGTTCGTTATAGAAAACGCGAAAAATTATAATGAAGAATATTTCCCCGATGGAAGCGAAGAAGAAATTAAGGTTGTAAATGATGATTATAATGATAATAAATATTATGACATAAATTCAACCGCGTTTTTGAAGGTGAATGATGACGGTGAAACGGAAGTTGTGTATATGAGGTAAGAAAACGCGGGACGTCGAGGCGCCGTCCCCTACACCCATTTTTTAAAACAGTGCGCCGTAGGGGCTGGCGCCCTCGACAGCCCGTATGGCTCCCCTTACTACGGCGTTTGTTCGCAAGCGAACACGCCTACCACACGCAAGCGTGTGGCTCCCCTATTAGGGGAGCTGTCACACG
>CANQQS010000029.1 GCA_947626045.1 uncultured Clostridia bacterium
GGCACCGTGCCGTAACGGAGGCTTATAAGCTGCGACAGTCCGCACGGCTCGAACCGCGACGGCATGAGGAACGCGTCGGACGCGGCGTAAATCTTGTGAGACATTTCGTTCGAGAAATAAATCTGCGCCGAGAAACGGTCGGGATACTTCCACGCGTAATGTCTGAACAGATTTTCGTACTTTTCGTCGCCCGTTCCGAGAACGACTACCTGCGCGCCGCCCTCGCAAAGCTGCTCCATCTTGTACGCCACAAGGTCAAATCCCTTCTGGTCGGTAAGGCGCGAAACAACGCCTATCATCATCTTACCCGGATCTACGGGAAGTCCGAGTTCCTCCTGGAGCTTCTTCTTGTTCTCGACCTTGTTCTTGTGGACTGTTCTCGCTGTGTAATTCTTGTAAATCATCTTATCCTTCGCGGGATTCCAGTCCGTGTAGGATATGCCGTTTACTATGCCTATAAGGTCGCCGCTTCTCGCACGGAGAAGATTGTGCAGACCCTCGCCGTACTCCTCGCTCTGAATTTCGCCCGCGTACGTTTCGCTTACTGTCGAAATCTTGTTCGCGTATACCATGCCGCCCTTTAAGAGGTTCGCGTCACGGTAGAACTCGAGCTTATCCGAGGTGAAGTAGTAGTCGCTTATACCCATTACGTCCTTTATAGCCTTGAAATCCCAGCGACCCTGGAATTTGAGGTTATGTATCGTCATAACCGTCTTTATGCCTTGGAAGAACGGATTATCCTGGAATGTGTCAAGGAACACGGGTATCGGACCCGTCTGCCAGTCGTTGCAGTTTATAACGTCGGGTCTGAAGCCTATCGTCGGCAGAAGCGACAGCACCGCCTTCGAGAAGAATATGAACTTCTCGCAGTCGAGGTGGATATAGTCGTAGGGCTTGTCGCCGTTGAAGTAGAACTTGTTATCCACAAAATAGTAGATACAGCCGTCATGCTCCAGCTCAAACACGCCCGCGTACTGACTTCTCCAGCCGATATTGATATAGATGTGGTCGATGTAGCGCATCTTATCCTTGTACTCCTGCGGTATGCACTTGTACAGGGGCAGGATAACTCTCGCGTCAACTCCCTTTTGTCTTAAAACCGCGGGGAGCGAACCGGCTACGTCGCCCAAGCCGCCCGTTTTCACAAAGGGCGCGCACTCTGATGTTGCGAATAATACATTCATTATTAAAAACTCCTTTCACTAAAGAAGCATCTGTGCCGCGTTTTTCCGCTCAAATCGTTCGGTTTGCGCGTTCAAACAGAGCATAGACCTTATAATTATACTATCTAAGTGTTCATTTTGTCAAGTCTTGTGTGAAAATATCGTAAAATTATACAAAAACGTAACAGGGCTGCCCCTGTATATGAGGCAGTCCTATTATGTAAATTGCTTATATTTGCGTTCCCTTTGCGATGCACAGGGGGTACGATTCCTGACCGATAAGCTTTCTGCCCTTCGTCACGCATACCTCCTTATCGAACACAACATGGCTTAGCTCCACGTTTTCCTCGATAACGCTGTCCTGCATTATGATTGAGTTCTTCACAACAGCGCCCTTCATGACCTTAACGCCTCTCGAAAGCACGCTGTTTATAACCGTTCCTTCTATAACGCAGCCGTCCGACACAAAGCTGTTCTTCACATCGGCTTCCGCGCCGTACTTCGTCGGCGACTGATCCTTTGTCTTTGTGTAGATAGGTCTCGCGGGGTTGAACAGCTCGTCGCGAACTTCTTTCTTTAAGAAGTCCATGTTCGCTCTGTAGTAAGCCTTCAGGGAATCGAGCTTCTCCGTGTAGCCCTTGAACTCGTAGCCGTAGATATGTAAGCCGTCAATCTTCTTTACAAGCGCGTCCTTCACGAAATCGCTGTCGCCGCGCGCGCTGCACTCGTCGATGATACTTTCGAGCAGCGCCTTTTCCATAACGTACACGTCCATGCCGGCGGTACTCGTCTTGGGGTAATACGGCTGAACCTCTATGTCAACCACGCGCTTGTCATCGTTAAGTTCCAGCATCGTGAATCGCGACAGCTCTCTCTCATCCGCTCCCGTCATGTCGGTGTATATCGTCGTAACGTCCGCCTGGCTCTCGATGTGCTTCTCGATTACGTCATCGAAATCGATGTTATAGATATTGTTGCCGAGCGACAGTATAACGTACGTCTGCGGACTTCTCTGTATGAAGTCCTGAATACCGGCGAGCATATCAATGTTGCCCTTTATCGCGCCGTACGTCATTTTTTCAAGGCTCGGCGGGAGAATGTTAAGTCCCCAGTTCTTTCTGTCAAGATCCCACGGGCTGCCGCTTCTGATGTGATCCATAAGTGATGAGTAGTTCGACTCCGTGGCAACGCCGATATTTGTAATACCGGCATTTGCCATATTGGAAAGCACGAAGTCGATTATTCTGTAACGTCCCGCAACGGGGAGCGCGCTGTTTGCTCTTATATCGGTTATAGGAGGTATTCTGTCGTTATTCGTCAGAATAATACCCATTGTTTCTCGTCTCATTGGCTCTGTCCCCTTTCTTTAGGCTTCTACCATACTGCCCTTGTAGATATTTTCGCCGACGCTCACATTCGCGCCGCCCTCGATAAGCACAAGGTCATTGGTACATAATTTGGATGCGTACTTGTTATCGTCCGATTTATCAACGCCGATTTTTGCGCCGTCGCCTATCACGGCTTCACTTCCGATAACCGTTCTTTCAATGATAACATTCCTGCCGATTTTCGCGCCCGGCATAACGACCGAGTCGGTTATAACGCTGCCCTCGCCAAGCTCCACGCCGCCGAATATTACCGAGTGGTTAATCTCGCCGTCAATGTAGCAGCCTTCGGTCACGGTCGACTTTGTTATCTTCGCGTGTTCGCCTACGTAGTGGGGTGCGAGCGCCATATTTCTCGAATAGATGCTCCACCGTCTGTCGCCGAGGTCAAACTTCGGGGGATCGTCGATAAGATCCATATTCGCCTCCCACAGGCTGTGTATCGTACCGACGTCCTTCCAGTAACCCTCGAACCGGTACGTCACCATCTTTTCACCGTCCGCGAGCATCGTCGGGATAATATTCTTACCGAAGTCGTTTGCCGATTCGGGGTTCCTCTCATCGTCCTCGAGGTACTTCTTGAGCATATCGTAACGGAAGATGTATATACCCATCGAAGCGAGATTACTCTTCGGGTTCGCGGGTTTTTCCTCAAACTCCGTTATAACGCCGTTATCGTCCACGTTCATAATACCGAAACGGCTCGCCTCCTCCCACGGCACGGGCATAACAGCTATCGTAGCCGCCGCGCCCGACTCCTTGTGAGCCTTGAGCATTTCGCCGTAGTGCATCTTGTAAATATGGTCGCCCGAAAGTATAAGCACGTTTTCGGGATTAAATCCTTCGAGGAAGCTCAAATTCTGATATATCGCGTTCGCCGTACCCTTGTACCACTCCTCTGTCTTGGCGCTCTGGTACGGAGGCAGAACGTACACGCCGCCGTGGCTCCTGTCGAGATCCCACGGGTTGCCGTTACCTATATAACGGTTGAGTTCAAGCGGCTGATACTGCGTCAGCACGCCGACGGTATCTATACCGGAATGAACACAGTTTGAAAGCGGGAAGTCTATAATTCTGTACTTTCCGCCGAACGGGACAGCGGGCTTGGCGACATTCTTCGTCAGCGCGCCGAGTCTTGAACCCTGACCGCCTGCAAGTATCATTGCAACGCAATCCTTTGATACCATTTAAATCATCTCCTATATATTAATTTTCTGTCTTTTTCTTTGTTTCTGTTTTCTTTGCCGCGCTCTTTTTCGCGGGAGCTTTCTTAGCCGGAGCTTTCGCGGTCTCCTGCTTTTTCTTCAGCATCATAACCGAATTGCCGTCAACCTCGACCACGAGCGTATAACCCATATCGCTGTACGGCTCGCTTACGGTCTTGTAGGTCTTTTTGGCAATGCGTCTCGTACCGCCGTACTTCGCGGCGTTGGAGTGTATTATCACCTCATAGCTGCCCGCCACCGGAACGCCTATTTTGTAGATTGGACGCGACACCGGCGTGAAGTTTGCCACCACCACGACGTTATCATTTACATTTTTGCCGCGTCTTATATACGAAAGCACGGAATTTTCGCTGTCTGCCTCATTTATCCATCTGAAGCCGTCCCAGCTCGTTTCGTTCTCCCACAGCCCCTTGTTTTCAAGGTAGAAGTGATTGATGTCCTTTACGTACTGATGCAGCTTTTTGTGCTTGTCTATTTCGAGTACGTTCCACTCGAGCTGGTCGTCGTAACGCCATTCGAGGAACTGACCTATCTCGCCGCCCATAAACATGAGCTTCTTGCCCGGCATCGTCATGTAGTAGCCGAGAAGCGCCCTGTACGCGTCAAACTTCTCGTCGTAGCTTCCGAACATCTTGTCGATAAGCGAGTGCTTGCCGTGTACGACCTCGTCGTGCGAAAGCGGAAGTATGAAGTTTTCGCTGTAGGCGTACATCATCACGAACGTCAGAAGACTGTGATTGTCCTTTCTGAAATACGGATCCATGGACATGTACCTTATCGTGTCGTTCATCCAGCCCATGTTCCACTTGTAGTTAAAGCCCAGACCGTCGTTGTCGGGCGGAGCCGTAACCATGGGCCACGCCGTGGACTCTTCGGCAATCATCATGAAGTTCGAAAACTCCGTACCCATTATGCGGTTTAATTTCTTGAGGAAATCGACCGCTTCGAGGTTTCCGTTGCCGCCGTACTTGTTCGGCACCCACTCTCCGTCGTTTCTGGAATAGTCGCGGTAGAGCATGGACGAAACGGCGTCAACGCGTATGCCGTCCATGTGGTACTCCTTCGCCCAAAAGTAAGCCGACGATATGAGGAACGATATTACCTCGCTCTTTTCGTAGTCGAACACCATCGTGCCCCAGTCCTTATGCTCGCCCATGCGCGGATCGGCGTACTCGTAGGTCGGCGTGCCGTCGAACATACGAAGTCCGTGAGCGTCGCGCGGGAAGTGCGCGGGAACCCAGTCCATGATAACGCCTATTCCCACCTTGTGGCACTTGTCAACGAAATACTGCAGCTCGTGACAGTCGCCGTAGCGCGTCGTCGCGGAGAAGTATCCCGTCACCTGATAGCCCCACGAGCCGTCAAACGGGTATTCCGTTACCGGCATAATTTCTATATGTGTGTAACCCATGTCCTTAACATAGGGTACAAGCTCGTCCGCGAGCTCCTTATAAGTATACAGGCTGCCGTCCTCGTGAACCTTCCACGAGCCTACGTGCATTTCGTAGATATTTATCGGCTTAAGAAGCGTGGACTCCTTCTCGCGCTCCGCGAGCCATTTCTTATCTCCCCACTTGTAGCCTGCCAGATCCTTCGTGAGCGACGCCGTTCCCGGTCTTAACTCACATTTTACGGCGAACGGATCGGCTTTGTAAACCGTTTCGCCGTTTTGAGCTTCTATGGCATACTTATAAAGCATGTTCTCCTTTATATCGGTGAAAAATCCGTACCAGATGCCGCTTGTTTCGATAGGCTCAAGCTTCTTGTCCCATCCGTCCCAACCGTTGAAATCACCGACCACCCGGACGCTTTTGGCATGCGGCGCCCATACGGCGAACCGCCAGCCTTCTTTGCCGTCAAGCTTTATTTTATGCGCTCCGAGCATTTTATACGACTGGAAATTTTCTCCCGAATTGAAAAGATAAACCTGAAAACGGCTTATTCCCGCCCATGTCATCTCTTCTGCCATATATCTCCCTCCTTTGTTGATTATTTTTTCAGGTATACTCATCGGAGTATACAATCTATGGTATACATTGTAACATATTTTTTTTAGTCAGTAAAGACTATATATAAATAAAATTATTTTAAATTTTTGTGCATTTTGACGATACATTATTAGTTTGTGTTTTTTCGATTTTTTTATTCTTTTTTTGATAAATTATTTGCCTTTCTCACATTTTTCCGACATAAGCCCGACCGCGGAAAAATTTACCGTTATATTACAAATTAATTCCCACGGCTTGACATATCGGTGAAAATGGTATACAATATAATGTGCTTAATATTCTTTAAATATAAGTTTTCTGTAAAATATGAAATTTGATATGTAATCCCAATACTTAAAATGGAGCCGTCTTAAAGGGCTGCTCCGTATGATTACAGGCGTAAATTACCTGCATTCGCGCCGTCAAAGATCCGTCCGTTTGGGCGGTGTTTCATAGGCAGCAGTCATTTTAAGCAAGCCCCCATGGCAGGTCTTGGAGAAAAAATTCAGGGGGTGTTACCGATTAACATTACATTGATAATCGTTATAATCGCAGCGGTTATACTCTGCGCGGCGGCGGCCGTTATCGGCTTTAACCAAGGTGTCGCTCACAGAAAAAAAATCGCCGAAGCCCAGCTCGGCTCCGCCGAGGAACAGGCAAAGTCTATAATTGCCGAAGCTGAGAAAAGCGCTTCCGCCAAAAAACGCGAAATGATGCTCGAAGCGAAGGAGGAAAACCAGAAGCTTCGTGCGCAGTTCGACGCGGAGGTTAAGGAACGCAGAAACGAGCTTAACCGTCAGGAGCGCAGAATTGCTCAGAAAGAGGAAAATTTAGACAAAAAGACAGACAACTTGGAGAGAAAGGAACAATCTTACAACCAAAAGATTAAGAACCTTGAAGCCAAAGAAGCAGAAATAGCAGAAATTAAAGAACAGCAGATGGCGCTTGTCGAAAAGATTTCCGGTCTTACAGCCGAAGAAGCCAAAGAGCTTTTGCTTAAGAACATCGAGGAAACCACAAGACACGAGGCAGCCGTCATGGTTAAAGAAATTGAGCAGGAGGCAAAGGATAACGCGGAAAGAAACGCAAAGAACATAGTTGCGCTTTCGATACAGAAGGTTGCCGCGGATCACGTTGCCGAAACAACCGTATCGGTTGTAAACCTTCCCAACGACGAAATGAAGGGCCGTATAATCGGCAGAGAGGGACGCAACATCAGAACGCTCGAAACACTCACCGGCGTCGATTTCATCATCGACGACACGCCGGAGGCGGTCATAGTGTCCAGCTTCGACCCGATAAGGCGCGAGGTTGCGCGTCTCGCACTCGAAAAGCTCATCGTCGACGGACGTATTCATCCGGCGCGTATCGAAGAAACGGTCGAGAAGTCGCGCAGGGAGGTTGAAGCGGTTATCAAGCAGGAGGGTGAAAACGCCACATTCGAAACGGGCGTACACGGACTTCACCCCGAACTTGTCAAGCTGCTTGGTAAGCTGAAATTCAGAACAAGCTACGGTCAGAACGTCCTCAAGCACAGTATCGAGGTTTCACACCTTGCGGGCGTTATGGCGGGTGAACTGGGAGTCGATGTAAATCTCGCGAAGAGAGCGGGCTTACTGCACGACATCGGCAAAGCGGTTGACCATGAAGTTGAAGGCTCACACGTAACTATCGGCGCAGATATAGCGAAGAAGTTCCGTGAAAACAGGGATGTTGTACACGCCATTATGGCGCATCACGGCGATGTTGAGGCAAAAACGATTGTCGCTTCGCTCATACAGGCAGCCGACGCAATATCCGCCGCGCGTCCGGGAGCAAGACGCGAAAATCTCGAAACCTACATCAAACGCTTGGAGAAGCTCGAGGAAATTGCCGACAGCTTCAACGGTGTCGAAAAGTCATACGCCATTCAGGCGGGACGCGAAGTGCGCATAATGATTAAGCCCGAGGTCATAAACGACGACGGCATGATTCTTGTCGCGAAGGACATCGTAAAGCGTATTGAGACAGAACTCGAATATCCCGGTCAGATCAAAGTAAGTCTGATACGAGAGACGAGGGCTGTCGATTACGCCAAGTAATCAAAAATCAAAGAAAATTGGGGGTTATTACAGAGCGTAAATCACATCGGAGGAGATACTTTGCGATAAAGGCACTGTACGCGCCGCTTGTGGTTTGCTTCTACCCGTTCTGTAATATTCCCCTTTTTTCGTAATTTACGAACAGAAAGGCAGCCGCTATGAAAATATTATGTGTCGGAGATGTGGTAAGCGCCGTCGGACGCGAAATGCTTTTTAAATATGTTGACGATATGAAATACAAAAAAGGCGTGGATATGTGCATCGTAAACGGCGAGAACGCCACGCACGGCAGAGGAATGGCGCGTTCCGCGTACAACGAGCTTATGCGCGCGGGTGCGGACGTTATCACAATGGGCAATCACACGTGGGACTGTAAGGAAATCTCGGCTATTATGCGCAAGGAGGACAACGTCATACGTCCCGCCAATTACAACAAAGCCTGCCCGGGTGAGGGCAGTCTTGTATACACTGCGGAAAACGGCGTAAAGGTCGGCGTGATTAATCTTATAGGCAAAACATTTCTCGAATATCAGCAGGATTCCCCGTTCGACAAGGCGGAGGAGGAAATCGCAAAGCTCAAAGAAAAAACGAATATAATCATGGTGGACTTTCACGCCGAGGCGACGAGTGAAAAGCTCGCCATGGGATTTTTCCTCGACGGCAAGGTGAGCGCCGTTTTCGGCACGCATACGCATGTGCAGACGGCTGACGAGATGATACTTCCCGCCGGCACGGGGTACATAACCGACCTCGGCATGACCGGCGTAAGCCTGTCTATTCTCGGCAGAGGCATAACGCCGATTGTGGAACGCTTCCGCACGGGTATGCCGCAGAAGTTCGACCTTGCCGTCGGCAGCGGTCAGTTCTGCGGCTGCATATTCGATATCGACGAGAACAGCGGCAAGTGCGTCGGCACTGAAAGAATTTTCATAAGAGACGGGGCTGTATGATTTACAGCCCTTTTATATTACCGCGTACAGCACCGCGCCGACGACGCCCGCGCCGAGCATTACCCATATCTGGTCAATCTTGAATATCCGAAGCACTGCCAGCGCGGCTAAAAATATTCCCGCCGCTATAAGGTCGGTGCTTTTTATGTCGAACGCGCCGTTCCACAGAGCGAGCATAAGTATCGACAGTCCCGCAGACGCTATCATTGCCACGACCGCGGGGCGCAGACCGTTCATTACGCCCTTCATAAACGACAGCTCTCGGTACTTGTAATACAACTTCGCGAGTATTATCGCTATGACGGTCGAGGGCAGTATACAGCCGAACGTCGCGGCAAGCGCGCCGCCTATTCCGGCGAGACGTATTCCGGCGAACGTCGCGCCGTTTACGGCGATCGGGCCCGGCGTCATCTGTGAAATTGTGATTATGTCCGAAAACTCGGTCATATTAAGCCAGCCGTGCAGCGTCACGAGCTGGTGCTGTATAAGCGGCATCGCAGCATAACCGCCGCCGAAGCTGAACAGCCCTATCTGGAAAAATGAAAGAAAAAGTTGGAGGTAAATCATTGCGCGCTGCCTCCCTTTTTCGGGCGCATGAACATTACGCCCACAAGTCCGCAGACTATCACAATATACATTACGTTCACGTTAAACACAAACGCCGCGATAAACGACGCGGTCATAATACATATCGGGAACACGCGCTTATCCTTTATAACGTTCCACGCCATAGTTATCACAACGTCTATTATTACCGCACACACGCCCGCCTGCATACCCTTTAAGACGTACCCGACGACGGTGTTGTCGCGGAACGCGGTGTAAAACATGGATATTACGGCGAGTATGACGAGCGGCGGAAGCACCGAGCCTATCGCGGTCGTTACCGCGCCCGCGATTCCGGCTATTCGGTAGCCTATAAGTACCGACGCGTTTACGGCTATCGCGCCGGGCGTTGACTGCGCTATCGCCACGAGGTCGAGCATTTCGTCCTCGTCAAGCCAGTGCAGCATGTCCACGAATTGACGCTTGAGCATCGGTATTATAACAAAACCGCCGCCGAACGTGAACGCGCTTATGCGCAGCGTCGATAAAAAAAGTGTTATATATGTCTTAATTCCGCGTTTCATATTCCCCACTCCCTTTTGTACCAGTATACATTATTTTCTTCCGTACGTCAATCAAGGAATTTATATTTCATCTTGCAAAAGCTTCACGTATATGCTATTATTATAATATCAAAGAAAAATACGGGGGAACAGCATATGAAAAAATTTCTCATCGCGCTTATCACATTCTGCACAATAACTTCATCGGTATCGTTCGCCGCGCCCGAAAGCACGCCTGTGCCGGAAAGCACGCCCGCGCCGGATAGCGCGCAGGTGACGGAAACCGCGCAGCCGGAGCCGTCCGCTTCACCGGAAGCAGAGCCGACCGCCGAACCTTCGGCAGTACCGACCGAAGCGCCGGCGCAGCCCGAAACACCCGCCGAGCCTGCAGAAACCGAAGCTGTTCCCGATAAGGAGCTTTCGACACAGTTTGTGATAAATCTGACCGTCGCTCCGCGCAAATACATAATCTCAAACAACGCGGTTATCGAGCTTTACGATATGAACGGAAATCTGCTCGGCTCTTGTCTTCACTACGTCGGCTGGGACACGCCGACGGTGCAGTATGTTTTTGATGTACCGCAGTACAGAATGGGTACGAAATTCAAGGTAAAGCTTGTGAGCGGTCTGGAATCGGTATGGTATTACAGTCAGCAGATATACCCCGAAGGCACATTTGAAGCGCAGACGTACGGCTATCTCGACGAAAACGGCGAGTATGTTCAGCAGGGCGGCGTGTCGCTTGACGCGAATCCGTATTATGAAAAAGAGCTGCATATGTACATATCAAACAAGTGGTACAACGATATAAATCCGCGCGCAAGAATAGTGGACGGCGTCGCAATGCTGCCCGTACGCGCGGTCGGCGAGGCTATGGGGCTTGACGTTGACTATAACCCCGAATGGGACAGCGTTACGCTTTCGCTCGAGGATCACAAGACGGTATTCTGGGCTAACAACGAGTACATGACCTACCCCGGCGGCGACAAGAACGCGTCGCATAAGCCGGTTTACATTGAAGGGTCGCTGTTCGTGCCGGTAAGGGATTTGGCTGAGGCGTTCGAGTGTTCGCTCGAGATTACGGATTACGGCGAGTTTATGGATATTCTTATAGGCGAAGCGCCGTATTACCGCGAGCTTATGAACAGAATACCCGTGAACCGCGACGGTATCGGAAGCCGTACGAATTACCTTATCTGGGTTTCAAAGCATGAATATAAGGTAAGAGTTTACGAGGGTCAGCAGTATAACTGGGAACTCGTCAAGGAATATCCGTGCGCGCTCGGCGCATGGGATACGCCGACAATAACGGGTCAGTTTGAGATTATCGAGCGCACGCAGTGGGATTACGGTACATATTATGTGGGTCCCGTGCTGCGTTTCTATAACGGTTACGCGCTGCACTCCACGCTGCTCTATTACGGCGGCGGCGAGTACGACGGACGCGTCGGCGTGAATATCTCGCACGGCTGCGTAAGACTGCATCCGTCCGATATTAACTGGATCGCCGCAAATGTGCCGTTTAGGACAAGAGTGTATATAACGGAATAAGAGGAATGTAAAAGAGCAATACATGTGTATTGCTCTTTAGTGGGATAAATTGAGTCATATGTGTGCGGGCTGTCGAGGGCGCCAGCCCCTACGGCGCACGAGTTCAAAATTATGGGTGTAGGGGACGGCGCCCTCGACGTCCCTTTTACGTAGGGGCGACCCTTGCGGTCGCCCGTCATATGAAAAAATACCCTACTTCGCAATTACGCTTTCGTCGCGGGCGAACAAGCCGAAAATATTTATACTTCCGAAATCGTGGACGCGCATACCGTCTATCAAAATCTGCACGCGCTCGATATTATCAAGCTCGGTGAGCGAATCTACAATCGACGTTATCGTAAGCTTTTCCTGCTCTGCCGAACCCGTGTTTTTTTCTATAAAGCTTTGCGTAAAATTCACAAAGCATATACCGTTCATTATTTCAACACTGTGGATTTTCGTTTCGCCGTTCAAGGACGCGTAAAGTCCCTCCGTCTGCGGGCCTTTGATAAGCTCGTTTATCAGGTACTGCGCGAGCGGCTGCTGGTCGGTGACGCGTATGCTGCGTATTTCCCTGCCGAGACCGCCGCCGTCATTCAGCGGAAAATACAGCGTGACCTCGCGCATCTCGCTGTTATATGTGTCGGTTGACAGATTTATATCCTGGTCTGTCAGAAAGCCTATTATAGAGCCGTCCGCCGACAGTATATCCGTGCCGTCCGTGACAACCTTTACGCGGTCTATCCCCCGAACGGCGCACAGTGACTTGACAACGGAATATATCGCAAGCACATCATTCTTATTGTCTCCCGTTTGAAATTCCCTCGACAGATTGACTATTACCTCGCCGTCCTCGACGCCGCTTACCGATATGAGCTTCGTGTCGGACGGAATTACCCTGCGGCTTTTCGCGCTTTCGGGGCCTTTTATGAGTTCTCCGACTATAAGCTCCGCAAGCTCCTGACGGTCTGTATAATGTATCGTACGGTTTTCCGCCTCGATCGCCGTCTGCTGTTCGTTGTAGAAATACAGCGCGGCATTGTAGCGGTTCTTTGACCTATCGCCCGTACAGAATGTGATTGTAATTATTACCGCAGCCAAAATCACAACCGCGGCGGCGGGAATGATTAAATTCTTATACCTCGTGTCCATGTTCATATTCAGCCCTCCCTGTCCGTCTGCGGCTTTACCTTGTACGGGAGTCTTATGGTAAACACGCTGCCTACCTCGGACGCGTTCTCAACGTTTATCGTGCCGTTGTGCATAAGCACCGCTTCCTTCGTTATCGCAAGACCCAGACCCGTTCCGCCCGTGTCGCGCGCGCGCGAATCGTCAAGGCGATAGAAACGCTCGAATATCCTGTCTTTTTCCGCCTCGGGTATACCGGGGCCGTTATCCTCTATCTTAATTGTGAGGTAGTTGCTGTCAGCCGTCACGTCTATCTGCACAAACCCGCCCTCGGGCGAATACTTCACCGCGTTATCGACTATGTTGTACAGAGCCTCGTACATCTTGTCGTAGTCGAGCAGTATCGGCGGATATTCCGCGCTGCGGTAGCTCGCGGATATTACCATATCCTTTGCGGTCGCGATAGGCGTAAGCTTTTTCACAACATGGTCGACAAGCATCTTTATATCCGTTTCCTCAAGCTTCAGCGAACTGCCGCCCGCGTCGAGCTTGGTGAGTACAAGAAGTCTCTCGACTATTCTCGTCAAGCGGTCAACCTCGTCGGACATATCGCCGAGAAATTCCTTTACCATTTCGGGATCGAGATTTTCGGCAGACACAAGACTGTCACATATGAGCTTGATACCCGCCATCGGCGTTTTAAGCTCATGCGACGCGTCGGACACGAATTTACGCCGCTTTTCCTCCAGAAGCTCAAGCTCGTCACACATGTAGTTAAACGTCTCGCCCATCTGCGCTATCTCGCTTCTGCCCTTTATCTTTATGCGCTTTGAAAAGTCACCCTTTGAAATACTGCCCGCCACGTTTTTAAACTGCTGCAGCGGCGACAGGATTATGTAACTCATACCAAGACTGAGCATACCTATTATTATAACTATGAGTATACTGAAAACCATAAGCCGCGTGCTTGTGGAGCTTGTCGTGGCTTCAATGGCGTTTACGGATTTCGCGAGGTACACGCCGCCGACTATGTTGTCATTCACGTAAACCGGCACCGCGACGCTCAAAATCTTCATGTCGTTCACGTAATCGGTCGTCGCGTCCGCCTGCTCTCCGTTTAACGCGCGGTTTAAAACGTCGCGCATGAATACCTTGCCCAAAAGCCGCGATTCCGTATTCGTATCGTACATTACGTTGTACGCGGTGTTTGTGACAACGCCGCGCACCTTCGTGCCGGCAAGCGTACCCTCGACAAACGGCGCGAATTTCTGTGCGGCTGTCGCGCTGTCATCGTTTCCCCACGCCTCCGAAACCGTTTCGGCAATCATGTTTGCCTGCGCGTACATATTTACCTTCTCGCTGTCGTACAGGCTTTCGCTAAGAGATACCACAACATAAATATTCATCAAAACAAGCGTTATCACGATGATTACAATGTACGTTGAAACCATCGTGAAACGCATCGAGCTTAACATTCCTCTGATTTTTGACAAAAGCTTAGTTACTCTTGTAATAATAGCCTACACCCCACTTTGTCTTTATATGCTCCGGCTCGGCGGGATTTTTTTCTATTTTTTCGCGGAGCCGCCTTATATGTACGTCAACGGTGCGCACGTCGCCCGGATAATCGAAGCCCCACGCGATGTCCAGAAGATTTTCGCGCGTGTACACCTTGCCGGGGTTGCGCACAAAAAGCTCCAACAGGTCAAACTCCTTGCCCGTCAGCTCTATGACTTTATCGTTCATCATTATGCGTCTGAAATTGTAGTCGAGCGTTATGTCGCCCGAAATGATTGTCTTTTCCCTGCCGCCCTTCGGCTCGGGGCTTACGCGGCGGAGTATCGCCTTTATGCGCGCCGTCACCTCGCGTATGTTAAACGGCTTTGTTATGTAATCGTCCGCGCCGTATTCGAGACCGAGTATTTTATCTATGTCGTCGCTCTTCGCAGTGAGCATGATTATAGGCACGTTTGAAAAGCCGCGTATCGTGCGGCACGCGGTAAAGCCGTCCACCTTCGGCAGCATTAGGTCGAGCAGTATGAGGTCAATCGTATTGTCGTGCGCTATACGTATAGCCTCCTCGCCGTCAAACGCCGTGACGACGGTGTAGCCCTCCTGTTCAAGATTGAATTTTGTCGCCTTGACAAGAAGCTTCTCGTCGTCTACCACAAGTATTTTCATTTTATTCTCCCCTTCAGCGCCGAATTACCGCGCGCATATATCATCCTTTATATCTTCAAACTTACTTTCGCTTATTCCCGGCACGTTCATGATTTCCTCTATCACGCCGAAACCGCCGTGCGTCTCTCTGTAATCGCGTATGCGTTCGGCGAGAGCCTCGCCTATACCGTCGAGCTTTTCGAGCGTTTCCGTGTCAGCGGTGTTTATGTTTATAAGACCGTCGTCCTCCGCGCCGCCTTCCCCGACGTACATGACGTTCTCCTCGCTGACGACGCTTTCCTCTATAAACGCGTCTTTATCGAATTTTTCAATCATACAGCCCGCCGCGGTCACCGCGGCAAACAACGCCGCCGCGCACACTATCGCCGCGGTTTTTCTGCTCGCCTTCGCCAATTTGTGTACCCCCGCGTCCATTTTATCATTCGTATATATTTCGTATATATATATATAGTATAACATAAATTTTCTTTTTTTCCATATATTTTTTTTAAAACTGGAAATTTTTTTATTTTACTCCCGTCTGCAGCGAATAAATATGCGCAAATGACTGTAAAATGTGCGTGAATGTCCGCAATATCGCTTGAATCATTTAAAAAAATGTGGTACAATTATTGTATGTTTTACAAAAAAGGAGTTAATTCAAATGACAACATTCATTATCGGGCTTGCCGTTCTTATTATCGGCGGAGCCTTGTACGGAAAGGTATGCGAAAAAGTTTTTAAACCGGGCGACCGCGAAACGCCCGCGGTACGCTTAAATGACGGCGTGGACTACGTTCCGATGAAGAAGTGGAAAAACTCGCTTATTCAGCTTCTTAACATCGCCGGAACGGGACCGATTTTCGGACCGATACAGGGTATTCTGTTCGGACCAATCGCGTTTTTGACAATTCCGATAGGCTGCATAATAGGCGGCGCGGTTCACGACTACATGAGCGGTATGATTTCAGTGCGCAACGACGGCGCGCAGATGCCGCTGCTCATTAAAAAATATCTCGGCAAATACGCGTATCCGTTTTACAACGTGTTTGTGTGCCTCACGATGCTGCTTGTCGGCACGGTGTTCATATACACACCCGGCGACCTGTTCATAACGCAGATTTTGGGTGCGGACAGCGGCGCGGCTAACCCGCTCGTATGGATCGTGTACGGAGCTATATTTGTCTACTACATAATCGCGACGCTGTTCCCGATTGACAAAATAATCGGTAAGGTTTATCCGTTCTTCGGCGCGCTGCTTATTCTGTCGGCAATCGGCGTGTTTGTCGGTATTTTCGTAAAGGGCTATCCGCTCAATGAAATATGGAATGTCGGATTTACGAATGTTCATCCAGATGGACTTAACTTTATACCGATATTTTTCGTAACGGTCGCGTGCGGAATAGTCTCCGGCTTCCATTCCACACAGTCAACGCTGATCTCGCGCACGATAAGCAGTGAAAAAGAGGGACGCATGACGTTCTACAACATGATGATTGCGGAGGGCATTATCGCAATGATTTGGGCAGCCGCGGCGATGGGCGTTATGAAGCTCGGTCTTGCCAACGCAGATACAAGCCCCACCGACGTTGTCGGCATTGTCTCAAATAATTTACTCGGCAGCGTCGGAGGAATTATAGCCGTAATCGGTATTATTGTGCTTCCGATTACCTCAGGCGACACGGCTCTGCGCTCGATGAGGCTTATAATTTCGGACACGCTGAAGATGGATCAGTCCAAAATAAAGAACAGGCTCGCCGTTTCATGCGCGATATTCGCCGTCGCGGCGGCAATATTGGTATTCGCCAAGGTGAACGATAACGGATTTAAAGTGCTGTGGAATTACTTCGCATGGGCGAACCAGACAATAGCCGTGTTCGCGTTCGCGATGATTACCGTGTATATGATACGGCACAGGCGGCAGTTTTTAATGGCGCTTATACCCGGCATGTTCTACATGTTCGTCATTACAAGCTTCATTTTAAACGCGAATATAGGATTTAATCTTTCGTGGACATGGAGCTACGCCATAGCCGGCGTTCTCACGGCGGCTTACGCGGCGGTAATAATCCGGTGCGGCATGAATTCACGCGCAAAGCTAAAATAAACGCTTTGAATCCACCCTAACGGGTGGATTTTCTTTTTTCTCGGCGAATGTTAAACCGCATATACTTTTATTTTTCGGTAAACGATAAAAAAAATGTTGCAAAGCAGACATAATTTCGGTATAATTGAAAAAGGAAGGTTAATTTTGGAGGCGGGATTTGATTATGAAAAAAAAGCTGATTTCTGTTTTGACGGCGGCGCTTATCGCCGTATCGTTATTATTGCCGGTAACGGCGGCGCCCGACGGCTCGACGTCAACGGTCACTTCGCCCGACGGCACGACGCGCGTCGTTGACGAGGACGGCGAAACGGTTGAGAACGAGGATGAGGATACGGAAGATACCGGTGATGATGAAGACAGCGATGACACAGACTCGGCGTCCGAACCCGAAAGCACTCCCGCTCCGCTTGCGGCGGGAATAACGATGGAGGATCCGTCGCTTACTCCGCCCGACGTGGAATACGCGAAGTCCGCGCTTTTGATGGATATGAATTCGGGACGCGTGCTTTACAGCAAAAATCTTGACGAGCGCGTTTACCCCGCAAGCACGACGAAAATAATGACCGGTATTCTCGCAATCGAGAACGCGAACATGGAGGACACCGTAAGCGCTCCGTACGAGGCGCTTAAGGATATTACGCTCGAGGACTCGCAGATGGGTATACTCGTCGGCGAAAATCTGACGGTGGAGCAGCTTATAAAAAGTATGCTCGTGTACAGCGCGAACGACAGCGCGAATGTTCTCGCGGTGCATATAAGCGGCTCGATTGACAAGTTCGTTGATTTGATGAACCAAAAGGCACAGGAACTCGGTATGACGAACACGCATTTCATGAACACCTGCGGTCTGCACGACGAAAATCACTACACCACCGCCCGCGACCTCGCAATCATCACAAAGTACGCGATGAAAAACGAGACGTTCCGCGATATAGTTAAAATGCCGATTTACAGGATACCGGCTACGAACAAGTACACCTCGGAGCGTATTCTCGTCAACACGAATCTCTTTCTGGGAACGTCGCGCTCGAGGTACCATTACTATCCGCCCGCTATAGGCGTTAAGACGGGTCACACCTCGCAGGCGGGCTACTGTCTCGTTTCCGCCGCGGCGTATGAGAATATGGAGTTTCTCGCCATTGTAACGGGCTGCCCCGATGAGGACGTGGGCGAGCAGGCGTACTCTTACATCGACTCGCAAACGCTGTTCGAGTTTGGATTTAACAATTACAGACATCAGGATATTGTGAAAAACGGCGATATTGCGGCTGATTCAAAGGTGTATGAGGCTAAGGACGATATGCGCGTCGCCGTTACGGTTGAGAACGACGTGAGCGCGCTTATCCCCGCGGGTGACGACAGTAAGGACAATATTAAAACGGTTATCGATTTGCCGGAGCGGATTGATGCGCCGGTGGCGAAGGGCGACATTCTCGGCACAATAAGCTATTACTATAACGACGTGCCTATCGGTTCGTCAAACCTCGTCGCCACAAACGACGTCGCGCGAAATCAGTTTTTGCATGTGTTCCACATCATAATAAGAGTAATCACAAGTCCGTTCTTCTTCGTGCCGGTGATTATGCTCATATTTATTCTGCTTTACGCGAATCACAGAAAGAAAAAGAAGGAAAGGCAAAAGCGTATACAGCAGATACGTAAAAACAGACAGCCCAACGAAACAAACTCACGTACCCCCGACCGCCGCGCGTCCCGCACCGAACGTAACCAGCGCGACACAAAAGGCGAAAATTCGAGATATAGCAGGGATAAGTAGGGGCGAACCGTGTTCGCCCGTAAGGAAACGGGCTGTCGAGGCGCCAGCCCCTACGGCGCACAAATTTATAAAATACGGTCGTAGGGGACGGCGCCCTCGACGTCCCATTTATTAGGGGTCTTTCGTTAGGCTCCCCTACTAGGGGAGCCGTCACACGCAGTGTGACTGAGGGGTTCCTTTCAGTCATAATAAAACCCCTCCGTCGGCTTCGCCGCCACCTCCCCTAATAGGGGAGGCAAACGATATGAGCCGCCAGTCGTAAGGCTTCCCCTTGAGGGGAAGCTGTCACGAAGTGACTGATGAGGTGTAGCTGCGAAGCAGCGTTATTGCGCTAATTTCAAAAATATAACGCCCTAACGGGCTACACCTCATCCACCGCTACGCGGTCCCCCTTCCCCTCAAGGGGAAGGCTGACGGGCGGATAATATCCGCCCCTACGGCGCACAAATTTATAAAATACGGTCGTAGGGGACGGCGCCCTCGACGTCCCATTTATTAGGGGGCTTTCGTTAGGCTCCCCTCGAGGGGAGCTGTCGCCGAAGGCAACTGAGAGGTGGTTTGATAGATAGTCCCTTTGCCACCTCTCCGTCATTGCTACGCAATGCCACCTCCCCTCAAGGGGAGGCATACGATGTGAGCCGCCGTTTTAATTCAAAAAATCATCCGCCAATCTTTTCGCCTCTACCGCCGCGTTGCCGGCACTGATATACCGCACACGCTTATCACGCCTGAACCACGTCATCTGCCGTTTCGCGTAGCGGCGCGAGGACTGCTTTATTATCTCCTTCGTTTCATCGAGCGTTGCCGCGCCGTCGAGGTAATCCATGACCTCCTTGTACCCTATCCCCTGCATCGAATTAAGCTCACGCGTAAAACCCATTTCACGCAGCCGCTTTACCTCATCAATAAGCCCCGCGTCAAACATCATGTCCACGCGCCTGTTTATGCGCTCGTAAAGCGCTTCACGCTCCCACTCGATACACATTATAAGCGGATCGTAGCGGCTTTTTTTACGCTTCGTTTCCGCCTGATGCTCGGAGATAGGAACGCCGGTAAGTCGGTAAAACTCGATCGCGCGTATGACGCGCTTCAAATTGTTCGGGTGCAGCCTTTCAGCCGACACGGGGTCGAACTCCCTAAGCGTTTCGATAAGATATTCGCCGCCCTTTTCCTCGGCGGTCTTTTTTAATTCCTCACGCAGCGCGTAATCGGTCTGGGCCTCGCCGAACGTCACATCGTCCGCGACGGAGCTTATATAAAGTCCCGTACCACCGCACATTACGGGAATTTTGCCGCGCGACGTTATATCGGCTATGACCCCGTGCGCGTCGCGCGCGTAGTCCGCGACGCTGTAGCTTGCGTCAGGCTCCAGAAAGTCGATAAGGTGGTGCACCGCCGCGGCGCGTTCCTCCTTCGTCGGCTTCGCCGTACCGACGTCCATATACTTGTAAATCTGCATACTGTCGGCGTTTACGATCTCGCCGCCAAGGTGACGCGCAAGCTCTATAGCGAGCGCCGTTTTGCCCGACGCGGTAGGTCCGGCGACTATGATTAAAGGGATTTCAGACAATTCGCTTAAACTCCTTTTCGATTTCCTTTTTGCTCATCGTAATTATTATCGGTCTGCCGTGCGGGCAGGTGTTTATGTTTCTAAGACGCAGCACGCGCCTTACGAGCGACTCCATTTCCTCCGTGCTCATGCGCATATTCGCCTTGACGGACGCCTTGCACGCAATTGTGTACAAAAGCCTCTCGCGGCGGTCGGTGATAAGCTCCTTTTTATGCTCCTCGCTCTGCGCGGCAAGCTCCGTAAACAGCGGCTCGACCTCGCCAAGCTCCACGCCGCCCGGCACGCTTCTTATAATCACCGCGTTTTCTCCAAACTCGTCGCACTCAAATCCCATATCGGCAAAAAGCTGTGCGCTGTCGCGGTACGACTGCATTTCCTGCGGTGTTAAATTTACCGCCACCGGCTCTATGAGTATCTGCGACATCGCGCGGCGCGACGCGATTTCTTCCTTTAGCTTCTCGTAATTTAAACGCTCGTGCGCCGCGTGCTGGTCAACGAGCATCATCTCATCGCCCTTTTCGGCTATGATGTACGAGTCGAATATCTGTCCCACAATCTTAAAATACTCGTCGGCGAACACATTTGTATTTTCTTCGGTTTTAGTGTCCCTGATTTCGACGCGTTTAACTTTAGTGTCCCCACTGTTGTCTGTTTTAGTGTCCCTATTATTTTTAAGAAGCGGTTTTATTTCCTCTCTCGGCGACGCGACGCTTACGCGTTTGGGGACAATAAAATCATCATCTTTAACTTTAGTGTCCCCACTGTACGGGCGGCGCGTATGACTTTTAGTGTCCCCGCTGTTTTTCAGGAACGGATTTACTCTCGGATTGTAGTCGGGCGTATACGGTCTTTGTGTCATATTTTTCGGCAGCGCGTCAGCCATGTCGGAAAGGCTTAACTGCTCACGTTTTTTACCCTCGTCAGCGCCTTCGATTACAAACGGGTTTGCATCTTTAGTGTCCCCGCGCTCTATCCTCGGCACGTTCGGCACTTCGTACAGCGCATTTTTAACGCCGTAATACACCGCATCATATACCGCCTTTTCGTTCGAAAATTTCACCTCAAGTTTTGTCGGGTGTACGTTTATGTCGATCTGCGACGGATCAATTTCGATATTCAAAACAGCCATCGGGAATTTACCTATCATTATCTGATTTTTGTACGCGTTTTCGAGCGCGGCTGTGACGGTGCGGCTCATAACGTAGCGCTTATTCACGAAAAAGCTCTGGTAATTGCGCTTCGGTCGCGCGAGCGTACCCTTGCCGATAAGACCTGTGACGCGTATGCCGTCCGCCTCGTACTCAACGGGGATCGTACCGTTCGCGTAATCCTTGCCGTAGGCGGTGTAAACGGAATTTTTCAGCGAGCTGTCACCGGGTGAGAACAGCTTTTCCTTACCGTCGGTTATCAGCTTAAACGAAATTTCGGGACGCGCGAAAATAAAGCGCGTCATAATGTCGGTTATATAACCCGCCTCGGTCGCGTCACGCTTCAAAAATTTCATACGCGCGGGCGTGTTGTAAAAGAGGTTCTCGACCGTCACAGACGTACCGTCCGGCACACCCGCCTCGTCGCTCGACAGTATCTCACCGCCGCGGCACGTCACGCAGATACCCGTTTCGTCCTCGCGCCGCTTCGTATACAGGCTTACCTCCGCGACCGCACCGATGCTTGACAGCGCCTCGCCTCGGAAGCCGAGCGTGTATATCGCGTCAAGGTCGGAGCTTTCGCGTATTTTACTCGTCGCGTGGCGCAGAAAGCATATCCGCGCGTCGTCCGCACCCATGCCGCTGCCGTTGTCCGACACGCGGATATACGAGCTGCCGCCGTTTTTTATCTCGACGGTTATGACGTTCGCGCCCGCGTCTATGCTGTTTTCGACAAGCTCCTTAACGACGCTCGAGGGACGTTCTACGACCTCACCCGCCGCTATTTTATTGGAAACCTCGGTGTCCAGCACCTTTATCTTGCCCATTTTATCTCCCTCGCTCAATTTCCCTTAGCTTTATTCGACAGCTCGAAAAGCTTGTTCAGCGCCTCTATCGGCGTGTACGTCGTGACGTCCATACCGCGAAGCTCATCGGCAATCTCGCTTGCCGCGGTATCGCCGAAGCCTATCTGATTTGTTTCTTCAGCATGATTTTCGGCGCGCTCCTTCGGTCGCTCGCCGCTTTCGATACGGCTTAAAATCTTTTTCGCGCCGTTTATAACGTCCTTCGGCACGCCAGCCAACGCCGCGACCTCGATACCGTAGCTGTCGTCCGTGCCGCCGCGCACAATCTTGCGCAGAAACGTTATATCGTCGCCGCGCTTTTTGACGGCTATGCTGTAATTTTTCACGCCCTCAATGGTTTTTTCCAACTCCGTAAGCTCATGGTAATGCGTCGCGAACAGCGTTTTCGCGCCTATTTTGCGCTTGTTTACTATATATTCGGCGACCGCCTGCGCGATTGAAAGTCCGTCGAAGGTGCTTGTGCCGCGTCCTATCTCGTCGAGAATTATGAGCGAGTTTTGCGTCGCGTTTTTGAGTATGTGGCTGACCTCGTTCATTTCGAGCATGAACGTACTCTGTCCCGACGCTATATCGTCCGACGCGCCGACGCGCGTGAATATTTTGTCCACCACGCCGATACGCGCCGACGACGCGGGCACGAAGCTGCCTACCTGCGCCATCAGTGTTATAAGCGCGACCTGACGCATGTATGTGGACTTTCCAGCCATATTCGGACCTGTTATTATAAGCATTCTGTCGCCGTCTGTGTTCAGCACAGCGTCATTCGGAACGAACATCGCGTTTTTGAGCATACGCTCCACCACGGGATGCCTACCGTCCTTTATCTCGATTTTGCCGTTGTCGGTTATTTCGGGCATTACGTATCCGTTCTTTGCCGCCGCCTCGGCGAGCGACAAAAGCGTGTCCGTTACGGCGACAACGTTCGCCGCTCTTTTAAGGCGTTCCGTCTCCTTCGCAACAGTTGCTCTTATTTCCTCAAACACGTGCGCCTCGAGCGTCAGCACTCTTTCCGACGCGCCGAGTATCGTGTTTTCTATCTCTTTGAGCTTCGGCGTTATATATCTCTCGCAGTTCGCGAGCGTCTGTTTTCTGATGTAATAGTCCGGCACGTCGTTCATAAACGATTTCGTGACCTCAATGTAGTAGCCGAATACCTTGTTGTAACCGACGCGCAGCTTCGATATGCCGGTTTTTTCCTTTTCCTCTTTCTCGACCTCCGCGAGCCACGCGCTGCCGTTGTTCATCGCGAGACGCAGCTTGTCTATCTCCTCGTTAAAGCCCTCTTTTATTACGCCACCGTCGTGCAGAACCGCGGGAGGGTTGTCGTTTATGCCGCGGCAGAGCAAGTCCGCCACGTCCTCCAAAAGGTCGAAATCCTTTTTCATTTCAGCGAGCATCGGCGACTTTACCGAGCTTAACGCGTACTCAAGCTCCGGCAGTTTAAGGAGCGTTTCCCTAAGCGCCGAAAAATCGCGCGGCGTTACCGTGCCGAGCGACACGCGCGTTATAATTCGCGATATGTCGCGCATATCGCAAAGCACGCCTTTAAGCTCGTCGCGCAGCATAATATCCGAAACAAGCTCCTGTACCGAGTAGAGCCGCTTGTTTATCGCTATCGGGTTCACGAGCGGCTTCTCCACCCACTGCTTCAAAAGTCTTGCGCCCATCGACGTTTCGGTGTGGTCGAGCACCCACAGAAGCGAGCCGCGCTTTGACTTGTCGCGCATCGTTTCCGTGATTTCAAGGTTGCGGCGCGTGTTTATGTCGAGATCCATGTACTGGTTCAAATTGTAAACCGTGAGCGTGTTCATGTATGTGAGGCTCGTTTTCTGCGTATGCTCGATGTACGTGAGCATTGCGCCGACGGCGCACACAGCCTGTTCCTTTTCCGCGAGCTTTACCTCGTCAATCGACGATTTCGCGAACTGGTTTAATATTTTACTCTCGTAGCCGTCGTTTTCAAACAGATCGTCGCGGCACTCCTCCGCCTTTACGTGAAAACGAAGCTCAATTTGTCCGCCAAGACGCTCCGCCGCCAAACCGTTTACGAGTATTTCCTTCGGCTCGTAACGCGCTATCTCCGACATAACGTCGTCATCCGACGAAAGCTGCGACGCGTAAATTTCACCGGTCGAAATATCCGACACTGCGAAGCCGTACTCGCCGCTTTGCGCGTAAATAACGGCAAGGTAGTTGTTCGTTTTTTCGTCGAGAAGTTCCTCGTCAACGACAGTGCCGGGCGTCACGACGCGTATTACCTCGCGCTTTACTATGCCCTTTGCAAGCTTCGGATCCTCCACCTGCTCGCATATCGCGACCTTGTAGCCGCGCTCGATGAGCTTTGAAATATACATCGGCGCGCTGTGAAAAGGAACGCCGCACATGGGCGCGCGTTCCTCCGTACCGCAGTTTTTGCCTGTAAGCGTTATTTCAAGCTCCTTTGACGCTTTTATCGCATCGTCGAAAAACATCTCATAAAAATCACCCAGACGGTAAAATAAAATACAGTCGGGGTATTCTTCCTTTGTTTCAAGATACTGCTGCATCATCGGGGTAAACTGCTCTTTGGGCATGGTGGTTTTCTCCTTTGTTTGGTAGGTGATATGGTCGGGTGCATAAACCCCTCAGTCAGCTACGCTGACAGCTCCCCTAGTAGGGGAGCCACACTCTTGCGTGTGGTAGGCGTGTTCGCTTGCGAACAAACGCTGGAATTGTCAAGAATCGTGCAGTCTAAAAAACACCCAAAATTCCTTATCGATTATTGTGCAGTTTGCCGATTGC
>CANQQS010000030.1 GCA_947626045.1 uncultured Clostridia bacterium
GCCTGCCGTGATACACTCATAAAAATATCCGGTTGACGTATTCAGGTATTTATCGCCCACTTTAACCGTCGGACAGCTGCTGTAGCTCGTGCTTGAAGATGTACCCGTCAGCGCCGTACCCGTGTACCACTGACTGCCGCCCATATTCACGTTGCCGCTGCCCGTGCTTACAAAAAGCTCGTGCGTATCGGTCGTGTAGAACGGCTCGCCCACTGCCCCGTTCGTCGGTAATTTGGACTTGATACCGCGCCTTAGCTGTATTCTGTTAGCCATATTTCACCCTCCTTAAAACTCGCCGCCGTCGATCGTGCTGTTCGCGTCATATTTCGCGTCCCACTTTGTCTTTTCCGCGTCAGTCACAAAGCGGTGCGTCGTGTCCTCGGTTATGATTGTCGCTTCATGCTTTGCGGGGTGCGTGTAGTTGTTCGCGTTCGGAGCAATACCCTCGAGCTTCGTCTTTTCCGCCTTCGTGAAATCCGCCTCGGAAAGACCCTTGCCCTCTTCCTTGTCTACCTTATCTGTGATTGCCAAGTTTATCGCCTGAACCGCACTCTGATTTTCCTGAAGTGCCGTCGCGATCTCGTTGAGCGTATCGAGCGCTCCCGGCGCGTTGTCGATCAGCGCCTTTATTCTTTCATCAACCTTTGTGTCCGTGTACTGATTCGCCTGCTGAAGCGCCGCCGAAACAGCTCCCGCAACGTCAGCCGTTACGAGTATTTTGTCACCTTCACCGCCGACATACAGCTGTGCCGATTTCTTTTCCGCGTCGTACGCGATAGCCATTTCGCCGTATTCAAGCGAAAGATTACCTAAGTCCGTTGCCAATCCTCTTTTTAATAAAATTACGTTTGCCATTTTGTTTTCCTCCTTGAAAAATTTTTATTTTTTGTTTTTAATATGTACCGCCGTCGATCACGTCTTGGTCTGCCGCATTCTCAACTTTCTTAATCCGTTCATCAGTTGATTTTATAACAGCTTCCGCAGCATCGGCATTTTGACGGATTAACGTCGGAATATCTACGTTGTCATCATAATCTGGGATAATAAATCCGCTTTTGGTTTTTTCGCTCATGGAATCACCTCTTTAGAAAAACGTGCCGCCGTCAATATTATCACCATCGCGTATACCGTCAACAATGGTTGTATTGACCGTTATATCCGTCGCATTTGTGATGATGTCTGTAAAATCATATGTGCGGCGTATCGCAATGCCGCTTTTAAACGCGTCCGTACCGCCATGCGTGTATAAATACGGTATTTCGCCCACATCGGGATCCTGCGCCATGATTGCCATCTCTCGCAGAACAAAATCGCTGTCGTTGCTTTCGACAACAACGCGCAAGTCGGTTATGCCGGCTTCAATGACTTTGAAGTTCGACATATCTACCGCCGCGCCCGCTCCTTCCGTTCCGGTCTGATGTGACGGAAGCTCGTGCTTCAGCGCTGTTACATCAAGCGGAGTTTCTTCCGCGTCGAGCGTTCCGTCGCCGATTACAACACGCGTCAGCTTTAGCGCAACGCCTGTACGCAATTTAGCCTCCAGCATTAGCCCAAGCTTAGTAAACGCGAGCGATTTGAGTACAGATATTTCTGCCATTTTAATTATCCTCCTTGCATAATATTTCTTCGTATGTTTTGCCTTTTATATCGCCATACGTGGTTGATTTTAATTCCCTATATATACGGTACTGCTGCATGGATATAGCCGTATCGGCTGTAATTGCCACTCCGCCGCCGTGATATTTCCGTGAATATATCGTGTCGTCCACAAGGCTTGACGGGTCAAACGGTATCGTCATTTTACTAAGCACCACCGCATTCCCACCGTGGTACGTAACGCCTTTTGTGGGTTCTCTGTCGCTGACGGCATAACCAACAGCTAAATGAGCGGGTTTGACGTCCTCCACAAGAGCCATTATAAGATTTAGCAAATCGGGTCGTTGGGTGCTGATTTCAAAGCTGTAATCGCTTATATTTTCCGTTATGTCTGCCGTTTCATCGAAAATTCTTATCGCATTGAGCAGATTTTCCTTTGTTGTCGGCAGCGTGCCGCGGTATTTTGCTTTTAGGCGCATGACGCGTGTTTCAAGCGTATCACTTTTGTCGGGAACAATGCCGAAAACGCTCTCTAAACCGCGTATTCTGTCCTCGTCGGATGTATCAAGATACCGGTTGTACTCAAACAACTGTATTCTGACATAGAGCCTGTCAAATTCCTTGTCGCTCGCGGTGCAGATGTTTTGTATGTACCGCGATTTCTTATAGTATGATGGCAATAATTTTTCAATCTCTGTCAATCTCAACACCTCCGAGGACGGCTGACTCTGTTTCCAAAACGGGGATATTTTCATTACCGCCGTTTACCCTTAAATCCTCATAGTCTATAACACTGTCGCTGTGCAGTATTGCCTCGCCTATTTTAGCGTATGAAACGTAACCCGCCTTAAACGACACGCTTTTCAGGTAATTTGTTACGTTGTTTTTAATGCTTTCCGTGGCATCGCTGTCGGATATTACATGGCACGCGATGTTGATTTGTAACGCTGTAGCGGCTGTAACGGTAACCTCCGCACCTATCGGATGTTGCTGCTTTATATACTCTCTGACCCTGTTCAAAAGTGTTTCGGATGCCGGCTTCATATCCGTATCGACAACAATGACTTTCACCGTGCCGTTCCCGTTCCATAGCGGCTGACATTTAGCGTCACCCACACCGCTTACTTCCTTCGCCCATGCGATATACTGCCATTTGTTACCTGATGTTATGGGGCGTGAAACATACTCCGAAAATCTTTCCCGCAGCTCACTGTCTGTTTCTTCATCCGCGCCGCCCGAAGTCGGCTCGGCGTTGGTTACAGACAGAATATTCGGCAGCGTCACGGGAAATCTGTTTATCGCTCCGGCTGCGACGTTTCCCGTCGCGCCCGGCATATCGCATACGACGGGTACGGTAACGCCTCCGGCGTCGTTTATGGTCGCGTATGTTTGTATGCTGAAAATAACGTTACCCGCCGCTACCTTGTCGCCGACGTGTACCGCCGCGCCCGTATCGCCGCGTATCGTGACATACCCCTCGGCGCTGACTGCATCCTTACGCATTACGCCGAAATCCGCGACGAGCCTGTCAAGGTATATTCCTGTTGCCGTTGCAATACTGAATTGTCTTTCTTTGTTTTCAACCAAATCATACGCGTTGTGAAATTCCTCGGCGTGGACTTTTTCAATGTCGTATGTGTATGAACCCGTGCTAACGTCATATCGTGAGGGCAGGTCATTTTTTAATCGCTCAAGCACTTTTTCGGATGTATCAGCCATTATATCTCCTCCTTTATGTTTTCAAACCCGTATTCGGTTACTACGTCGAATACGATGTAAAGGACTGTTCCCTCGCTTTCCGTGCGGAAATTTTCAACGCTTATAATGTTGTCGTCCTGCATAAGCGCCTCTGTGATTACCCGTTTAACCTCGGATAACGTGTAATCACGCGAAAAACTCTTGCCGCGAACGCCCGCAAGGTCAACACCGTACCCTGTGCCTTTGTATATTCGGTATTGGTTTATCTGGGTGCGGATGATTTTGTGTATTTTGCTCTTTAGCCGCTCTTTACCTATGGCAAGCTGCACATGACCGTTTATAATTACAAAATCGCCCGTTTCCCAGTCAAAAAGCGGCTCGGTTGTAAGATAATCAGCCATTTTGTACCACCCCCAACACCAAATAATTGTTATCGTCGTCATACGGCAGCATTGCCACCGTCGCGCCGCTGTGTATGTAATGCCCCTCTATGTCTGTTTCGTATAAATCAATCAGACTTTTTATATGCGCGGCTGTGAGTACGACCTTTGCGTTCCGGCGGATTTTAAGCATGGGAAGCTCCTCGATTTTCCCGAATACGGGGCATATCGGAGGTGGGTTCTGGCATTTCTTGAACATACGTGCCAATTCTTCAATTCCGTTGTTCATGCTATCACCCTTTCCAAATCAATCCTGTTGTAATGCACGCCGTTTTTGATTGAATGTTGACTGCTTTTGATTATGTGCTTGACGCCGTGGTAATTTATCACGTATCCGGCGCGGGTATAACTGTCAAGATCTTCGATTATTTCACCCGAACCCGTTTCCGTAATCTGTTTCAGACTGTCGAGCGTCTGCCGCGCAACGGTCGCCGCGTCCTCGTTTTCACCGATTTTTACGACCTCTTGCAGAAATCCGTACTTGCTTATGCTGTTCTCGTCTTTCAGCGTAGTTATAACATCGGTGTCGTTTATGACCTTGACGCTGTTCCTAACGCCGTCGAGCGTTATTTTATGTTCCGTGTTGCCTATGTACTGCACACTGTCCTTGAGCTCGGTGTTGGACGATACTCGAAATTTCGGCGTAAGCGGCATATCAACGCATTTGTAAAATCTTATCCCTTCTGGGACAAAATCAAAATTGTAATTGCCGGGGCATTTCTCCAAAATATCTTTTATCACGTCCGATATTGGCTTGTCGATGTAGATTTGCGTGATTGGCACGTTTATCTCCGGCAGCATCACAATCGGAATACATAAATCGGTGCATATTTTTCGCAAACATTCATCCGCTCTCATAGCGGTAAATTGATATGTGTCGGTACTCTCGTTTAGGTACCACCCCACGTCCACGGCAACGTATTTGTTGACCTTTGTGTCGCCGTCGTCCATTTCTGTGATAACGCCGCGGAAGTATTCGCTTGTTGCGCCGCTGAAGCGGAAGATTTCGCCCATTTGCGGCACGTATATGTTTACATACTTCATGCCGTCAGGCTTCGGTACGCTGAAATTGAACACGGTGGACAGCGTATCTTTTGTGTTTGTCCACGATATATCGCATATATACCGCGATATATCAATGCCGTTTGCAAGGGCGTAAAGGTCGCCCGTGGGCTGTATCGGCAGTAAATTGAAAATGCTCGGATGTATCGCTGTTTTTTCGTTGCTGTCGGTAAAATGATATTCCTTTTCCTTCATGCCGTAATCGGCACCTGCCGCGGGTTCGGTATCGGACGTCCATATTCTTGTAACCCTTGATGTGCGGTTTATTCCTGCCGCTTTTAATGCCGCGGTGAAAGTGTCATTATTTGTTACAACCGAACCGTCAACAATAAATTCGGTGACATTGCGGTCAAACGGATAATCATGATACATATGACGGCTGTCTGTCTCGCTGTCTTTTTTCTCGTCGGCTTTGACGGCGTATATGATTTTTCCGTCGTCAAATTCTATTTTGAAAAACGTACCGTCTTGTCCGTAATATGACCCGAATGCCATACAGATAAAATCCTTGTATTTGCGCAATCCGCTGTTTGCCGTAGATGAATTGCTGCCCCAAAGATAATCATAACCGCCGCCCGATTGTAGCGTGTATGTCTGATATGCCATATATGCCTTCGTTGCGAGCGCCGCGCCTATATTCGGTACTTCGCGCTCTGTCCAGTTGGCGCTGTAGCCGCTTTTTTCGCCGTCGCTTCCGCCCGGATAACGCAATACGCAGTCCCACGGATAATTGTAATATGTTCGTATTCGGATTTCCTTCGATGTTTGGTCGCCGCTTTGTCCGCCCGTTGCCTTGCCATTTTCGTTTATGCTCGCGTTGATTATATTCCCACTGTTGTCGGCAACTAAGGCTGTGTGATGTTCTGTGTTAAGCAAAACATCGCCCTTTTGCAGTCCTGCGCCCGACGAGAGAGTTATTGATGATGTGACGTCATTAAAACCGCACGCCATAAATACACTACGCATATTATGTGTGCTTACCGCGCCTTTGGTTTTTACTTTAACGCCCGCCTGTTCATAAGCCGATATGACGAGCGACGAGCAATCATAATCCGGTCCCCAACGCGAGCCTTGGTCGTAACCGTGAATGTCGTTTTCCGCTATTTCGGTCGCCCATTCAACGGCTTTGTCGATTGCGGTTGCCATCAGTCAAACACCCCTGCTTTGTCCATGATTACAAATATTCGCAGCATATCCATTGTCAAACCGAGTTCATTGTCGGCAACTCCCGTCAAATATCCCTTATCCATGAGTTTTTGTATTGTTTCCCGCGCCCATTCGGGCATATTGCTGTCCATGTAGTTATAAATCATGGTGTCCTCGATGCTGTGCAATCGCTCGTCGAGCGCGTCCAGTCTGCTGATGATTTCCTCAAATTGCGCCAATGTCAATTCCTCCTCATTATTCAGCGTATAATTCAGTAGATCTACCTCGTCAAGCTGAATTGTATAGTTGTAATCGCCGTTGCTGCCGACCGCACCGTTGAGCTGCGTTACCGCGCAAGCCATGTTGATGTCGAGGTTGGCAAAGCCGCTTGATGTGATAACAAGTCTGACCGGCAGCTTGCGATCGCGCCAACTGTTGATTTTGTCCGCGTATTCCTGACCTTTAAGAGATGTATCTCTCAAAAACGGGTAATCATGGACAGGGAAAAAGGACTCCCATGATATGCCGCGAAGGTTACGGCTGCCTATAATTCTGATAATGCCATACCCCGCCGTTTCGAAGGTTTCCGTTCCCTGTTCCGATGTTACCGTTATTTCCGGCGGCGTTACGGGTATATGTATCATTTCCTCGTTGTTGTTTACGCTTAAATAAATATCTACCATATAGCGCCTCCTATAAGTTCGCCAGCTGCATTTTCAGTTTCGGCACAAGCACGTTTATTATCTGATCTGCCATGCTTTCGGGGTTGCTTTCGCCCGGCGGTATGGTAACGTTCAGATTTACGGTTACGTTATTCCTGCCGCCGCTGCTTTCCGTGTTGCCCCTGTCTTTAAGCGCGCGGTCGAGCCTGTCCCAAAACGGCTTTAGCGGCAATACCGCCTCTGTTCCTCGTTCTCCGATTTCCGCGACGGTTGACCGTGTGGCAATACCGCCTTGCGCGAGTTTCGGCAGATTTATCTCTTGTATCAGCGGTATGGTAACGCCCGGTATGTTGTTGATAATGCCGATCGCCCAGTTGACGGATTTAATAAATCCGTTTATAAGATTTTCCGCAAATCCTATTACGCTGTTTACAACGGTCTTAAACGCGCCTGATACGGCGTCCGCGACAGCAAGTCCGATAGTTGTAAATATTTGCTTGATTGTATTCCAAACGCCCGTAAAGAAGCTGCCGACCGCAGAAAATACGCCCTTGACAGCCTCCCACGCCGCCGAGAATGTGCTTCCGAACCATTCAACGACCGCGGAAAATACGCCTTTAATGCCTTCCCAAACACCCGAAAAGTATTCGCTCCATGTATTTACAATGCCTTTAATACCTTCCCACGCGCCCGACCAGTTACCGGTCAGCACGTCCTTAACAACGGAAAATACGCCTTTGATTGTATCCCATATCGCAGAAAAGAACCCTGTTGCCGCGCTCCATACAGTCTGTATTGTTGTCCATGCCGTGGAAAACGCACCCGAAAGAAACGTTGTCAGGGCTGTAACCACAGGCTTAATTTTATTCCATATAGCCGCAATAACCGAACCTATCACGCTGAACACTTTTCCTATCACATTCACAATGCCGGAAAATATATCTACCACCGTATTACTGAAAAATACTATTCCGCTTATTATAAAGTCCAATATGGACTGTATCGTACCCCAGTGGTCGGATATAAAGCCGACGATTGCACTTAAAACACCGCCTATCACATCTACAATCTTATTGACGACCGGTGCAATACGGGCGGCAAACGATGATATGGTTCTGGCAATACCGCTGATAATAGGTGCAAGTTTGGGTGCAATGTTCTTAAAAGTATTTATAATGCTTTGGATAATCGGTGTAATATTACGCACTATATCCCCTGCGGCGGATACTAAACTGCCGAAAACATCTTTTATGCTTTGAATAATCGGTGTAATATTACGCACTATATCCCCCGCGGCAGACACTAAACTGCTCAAAACATCTTTTATGCCGTCCGTACTCATTCCTGAAAATGCGTTTGCGACAGCGCCGCCCAAATCTTTCAGCGCGCCGCCCAAATTGGACAGTGCCGGCGCAATGGCATTATATAACTCTTTTGCACCGTTTATAACGCCCTGCAGCGCGTTTTGAACGGTCGGTATTTTATCCGTGGCAAATGTCAGCGCTTTTGTTAGTACAGGATACAACTCTGCGCCGATAACTTCCTTCATATCGCCCCACGCGTTTTTTAATTGCTGTATACGTCCTGCGGGGGTTTTTGCCATAGCTTCGCTCAGTCCACCGAAGTTTTGTTTTAAAACGTCGACAAGCGTTGCCGCTCGTTCCGACTCTGTACCTGTCTGAAGAATTTTCTTCTGCGTGTCGTTCATGACAACGCCGTACCGCGAAAGGGCGGAAACGGATCCCGTCATAACCTTGCCGACAAGATTAGCTGTCGTCTGCATTTGCTCGGATGATACATTCACGCCGTATTGCGATACAGCCAAATCCTGAAGTGCGGGCGTGAGGGTTTTTATCGTGTCCGCCTGTAATTGGAACGTACCGAGCTGCGACATTCCATGTATCGTAACCTCGTCGCCGATTGTTGTGACCTTCTGCAATGTTGACGCGTAATCCTTCAATGCTGATATTTGTGTTTGCGTAACGCCCGCGACATTGGACAGCGTGGTTTGTAATCGTGTTTCGGCACTGTTTTGTTCATTTGCCAGTGTAATGGTGTCTGATACAAAATTTTTTATTGTGCTGAACGACGCATATGCCGCAACAACGCCGACAACCTTTCCGGCAAGCGATTTTAGTCGCCCGCCGACGCTGTCGGCTACTTTACCGTGCGTTTTCAGCGCATTTGTGCCGCCGCCGAGCGCGGATTTCAGCCCGCCTACGGCAGAGGTAGCTGATTTTATATTCGCAAAAAAATTACCGTCTTTAAGTGATAGGGTTGCGCCTATATTTCTTGCCATTATCTGCCACCTCCCGCAAGCGCCTTGTATTTCTCGGCGTCTTCTTCAAACGCAAGCTCCATGCTTGCCGCGTAAAATATTTTTTCAATGGGTGAGAGGGCGACGATTTTGTCCACATCAATACCTTTTTGCAAATAATAGTGAATGAGGTATAAATCGTCGTCCTCTGCTATTAGTTTTTTATTTCTTTAACGGGGCGCACGCCGTCGGTGTTATAGCCTGCAAGATCAAGTCCTCTTTGCGCGATTTGGCTCACTTCTCCCGGCGTAAAGAGAATATCGACAATATCGGTAGGCTCTGCCACGCCGTACTCCTTCGCCACCTGCGTAAGCGGCGGGTCTGTCACGAGATTAAGCACAAAATATGCGTCCGCTTCCGATGCTTCGTCAAAACCCTGCGCGTCCATGATAACCGCTCTTGTGGGCGCGGTTATCGTTATCGTGCCGTCGAGCGACTCTATGTATAACTCCTCTTTTTTCTGCTTTCCCTTAGCTTCAAGTATCTGCACCTTTCTGCGCACCAGTTCATCAAGAGTGAGCTTTGTCTTTTTATCCATTGTTTACTCCTTTCCGAATTAATCCTGTACAATCGGGTCAATGCTCGACAGGAATTTAAGTCCCGTAAAGCCGCCCGTGTATTCCTCCTCAACGATTTTTCCGTGTTCGGCGGTCAACACGGGTACTTTTTCAAACCAACAGTTGAAAATCTGCACCTTTTCGTAACCGCCGCCGTAAGCGTCGGGGTCGGCAAGCTGTGAAACCATAGACGAGCGCGGATCTCTGCCCTGCATAAAAGCCTCGGCGTATTGCTTGCCGCGCGAGAACACCTTACGGACTTTGAGGGTAAATGTTCCCTTTGTACTCATCAGCTTACTGTCCTCGACCATGTCGCCCGCGAACGTGACCGTTTCGCGGTTCGTTTCGACGTTTATTTCAATGCTGCTGCCCTCGTAAATGACCGAGCCGTCCCACCACGTTTTACAGTGTGTGCCTGATATTATGTTCGGCGCTGTTATTTTTCTCGGCATTGTACTTTACCTCCTTACATATAAATTGTCATGCGCATATCTTCGGCGGCGTCCTGCATCTGCACGTGTGCTGCCATAAACATAATTTTGCCTGTGTTTTGCTTTTTGATTTCCGCGTCGGTCAGCTCGGAAACGTCGTATTTTTCCGACAGCCATTTCCGCTGTGCGTCAACGTCTATCTCAGCATAATGGTCGTAACCGTCGAACAGCACGCCTTCCGTGACGAGCGTTGTAAAATACTGGTTGCAAGCAGCAATAAACAGCTCCTTGTTGTCGAGGCTGTTGCTGCCGCCCTTGTAGTTTTCTCTGAACGTCAGCTGTATATCGTCCGCCATTAAGTCCATACCCTCAACGATTTTGATTGACTTCATGTCCTCGCTGTGGTCGTCGTCAAGCGTCGTGAGGGAGTTAATACTCCTTGCGACCTCGATATGCTCGCCGTCGTTTATCAAGATAAACTTTCCGTTGTTTATGTCGTCGTCGGGCGTGGTGCTTTCCTTTACCGATACCAAATCAGACAGCACTTCGCCCGTTGCGCTGCGGTTGAGCGGTATTCCGGCTAAAAGCCCCGCAATACGAGCGCAGTATTCCGCCGTGGTATACGTCTTTGTGCCTGTGCTGTTCTCGTCGGTTGTGTAGTTTATAATGCCGATGTTGTCCGACTCGGAGTTAGGCAGCACCGCCTTATACGTTTTTCCCGCCTCGTGCAGTCCGATAATCCATGTTGCAATATCCGATACCTTTTCCTGAGTAATGCCGGGGATTGCAAGATAATTCCATTTTTTATGACCGAGTCGCGCTTTAGCGTCGTCGTATTCCTCCTCGCTCTGTACTCTTTCTACAATAACCTTTTTCGGGTTTCCCAAAAAAGCAAGGCTGAGGTAGTTAAGATTGGCTGTACTCCAGTGGCTTTTGACGATGTCGTTTTCGTTGCTGTACGCATATGTCGTGTCCTGCTTTGTCGTATCGGTCAAAATGAGGGCGACAACACCGTTACCGCTGCGCTTAACGGCTGTTTCAGCCAGTTTTTTGAATGTGATTGTCAATTCGGGTAATCCCATTAGTATATCCCTCCTAATCTTAATTCTTCCATGTTTTCATATTCTTCGCCGTTCGGCGTTTCCTGCGTGTAATTCACGTCAAAATATACGTTTAAAATATGGTCGTCTATATCGGTTTCCATGCTTTCAACGGTAAAATGTCGGTTCTTGACGTCAAGCGTCCGATACATAAAACAATCGCGTATTTTCACCGCCGCCTCGGCGCAGTTCTGCGTTGTTTCCTCGGCGGGAATGTATTGCACGTCTATTGTGTCGGTAACGTCCTCTAAATCCGCACCCGCAAGCGTAACGGTCGAGGGATAGACGTTCACGAATACTGCGGGCTTGTGAAATCCCTCTTTGACCTCCGTCGCGATTACATTAAATCCCGCCGCCGTGAGCCTTGACACGCACACCTCGCGTATATCGGTTTCCGTTATCCTCAATCCAATCCCTCGCTTTCAATGAGCTTATCAAGCATTTTCTGCGCATCGCGTGAAAATCGGGTACGAGCTTCATTCATACTTTTTTCAAGCATATGTGTCCCCTCGACTCTCCCGTGTTTTTTTATTCCTCTGACGGTACGCTGAACAATGTTGTATCGTGCCACTTTACCCGTTTTTCTGCCGCCGGTGGTGTATACGTTGTGCCCGTATTCAATCAAATGCGCGTGCGGCGCGCCCGATTGCACTCTAACCACGCGAACCGTGCCGCCCTTGTACAGCTTGACCTTTTTCAACCGCCATGAATTGCGCAGCTTTTTTGTTTTTACGGGTGTCAGCTGCTTTGTTCTTTTGTTTACAGCCTGACCGCGTGCCATTAAAAGCGCGTCGGCTTGGTTCGGATACCGTTTTTCAAGGCGTTTGAATGATTTTTCCAGTTCATCAAACCCGAATACGTCCTTACTTACCATGCTTGTCCACCTCGCTTGCAACTATTTTTAATTCACGTTTCAATCCGCCCACGTCCAAAATCGAAACAATGTCGAAAATCTTTCCGTTATATAAAATTTTCATGTTGCTTTCGATATTATCAACGTATCTCGTAGCGATATTGTAGGTCGTTTCGGCGCGGATTTTCTGCGCCTCCACGTATTCTCTGCCGTTCATCGGCGCGACACACGCCCACATTCCGTAGATGTGCTGCATTTCGGGGTATTCCGCGGCGTTTTCGGCAGATACGATGTCGTCGCCCTGTGTCACGTGCATATCCTCGTATACAATATCTTTTATCGGGTGGTAGGGGTACCACCCGATAACATTTTCGCCAACGGCGTTCTTTTCCGCCGATTGCGGTTTCAAAAACACAATCCTTTGGCGCATTTTTGCAAAATCCATTACGTGCTTACCCCCGTTTCCTCGTCTTTGCCCTCTGTTTCAAGTCGCAGCTGTGTAATCATGGACTGCACGTTATGGCTGTACTGCGCCGCGCCGTTCGGCGATCGTGTTTCGTAGTAGTCGGACACAAGCATGAGTGTGAGCGTCCGCGCTTTCGCCGTTTCCATGTCCACGTTTTCGCCGCAAGCGGATTTTATGTATTCGTCGGCTGTATCCATGTATATTTTGATTAGCTCGTCGTCCTCGTCATGCTCAACACGCAGAAAGTTTTTAACTGTCGCTAAATCCAACATGGCGCGTCACCTTATTAGGCTTCAGCTGCCTTTATCGTGGCATACAGATACGCGTCCGGGTCAGCCTGAAAGACATCAAATCCCTCGATTACACGCAGTGCGAGCTGATTTTTCTTGAAAAATACATGTTCCGACGAGGCAAACTCAAGCCCGTTCTTGTCGATGAACATGATGCCCGCCTTGATGTCGCCGATAAATACAGGCGAGCCGCCCTCCTCGTCGGGCAGCTGCTTTGTCGGGAATACAACAATCGGCAGTCCCTTGAACCGCTTCATTGTCGGATTAGCTAAATCCTTCGTGAGTATCGGATATCCGACAGCGTCCTTCTCGCTATCCATAACGTCAAATCCGTTCTGATTTGTGATTATAACGCCGTCGATGAGTGCCGACGGATCGAGATCGCGGTTAATTGAACTTCCCATTTCAATCAGACCTGTATAATTCTTCGCGACCTTTTTGTCTTTAAGTGCCGTAAAAATCTTTTTGTTTTCCGACGTGATTGCTCCCTTCACGAACCAACGGTTGAGGTAAGCCATAAGTCCTGCCTTTTCGGCTCCGAGAAGTATGCGCGATATGGGAATGATTTTTCCGAGGAATTTGATTGCCCACTTTTTCTGTTCAAATGTCGGTGCGTCCGCGTCGGGAATGTCCGAACCGTCCTCAAAGTCAGTAAGCTCGCACGAGCCGCCCTTTTCGTATACAAAGCTTCCCGTAAGGGACTCTGTCGGTATAACCGTCACATAGTCTTTCGCACTGACGTATGTCTGTCTAAGTTCGCGGATAGCGGTGTCAACGTCCTCCGGCACAAGATAATTCTCGCCGTTTTCGGCAGCTGTACCGCTTATGAGGGCATTTTCCGCTTCCGTGAGAGGGTTTTTGAGCGCTGCCTTTACCATGGCGACAAAACCGCTTGCCTTCGTTTCCTTGGGCTGCGGGTCGTCGGGAATTTCGTCCTTTTCCGCCTCGTAAAGGCGCTTTTCAACGTCATACTCTTTTTTGAGGTCATCGATCTGCGACAGAATTTCAGTCGCGCCGGCAGTGTCGCCGCTGTCCTGTTTTTCCCTTGCCTGTGCCGTGAGGCTGTTGATTTTAGCAAGGATTTCACGCATTTTTTTGTTCATTTTCATTCTCCCTTTCCGTAAATATAAAATTTTCTATGAGGTCAAGCCTGTTTTTGACCTCGTTTCCGTTTTTATCGTCCGGCTCATGTGAACCGTCCGGCTCGTCGTTCTTGTCTGCCGTATCCACAGAAAACACCTTATCGTAGTCAACTATAAGATTGTCGGGGGCGTTTTTGTATTTCATGTCCGAAATACACGCCGCCGCCTGAATGTCGTCCGTCATACTTACGTTCGTAAACATTTCAGTCGCCTCGGTCGCCGATAACCACGTTTCGGCAGCCATAAGCTCACGGATTTTGTCAGCCGTAAACTCGTCGCCGGTGCTTTTGTCGTACACTTCAACGATACTTTCTTCGAGTTTGTCAAGCCTATCTGCCGTGCTTCTAAGCTCATCGCTGTTTCCGATTGCAAACGTCCACGCTTTGTGTATCATCATGTATGTATTTTCCGGCATAATGATTTCATCGCCCGCAAGAGCGATAACGGAGGCAATCGACGCGGCGACGCCGTCTATATGTACCGTCTTATGAGCCTTGTGGGCTTTAAGGCGGTTAAAGATTGCGTTACCCGCAAACACGCTTCCGCCGCCGCTGTTGATATAGATGTCTAACTGCTCTGCGTCTTTGCAAGCCTCAAGAGCTTCAACCACATCAGTCGGACATTTATCGTCGGACGACCATTTATCGGCTTTACTGCTTACGATGTCACCGTAAAAGTACAGTTCCGCCGCCTTGTCGGTTTTGTTTTTCACGGTGCAGTAAAACCCGGGTTTAGGTTGTGTTATTGTCAATGCTTTCACCTCCGTTCATAATTTCTTTTATAGGTCGCATATTTCCGTTCACAAGGATAGCGTCGCCGCCGTCCTCGGCGGGAATATACGGCATATCTTCCTTCTCGCGTATGTCATTTGCGCTTAGCCAACCGTTTTGCCGTGCTTGTGCGTAGCCTGCCATACGCTGTGTAAACGAAGCGCGGAGAATTACATCGACGTTGAATTTGAAGAAATATCCGTCATTGACTTCCGCATCGGTCAAAAGTTTACTTGTCAGCTCCTCCTCCAAGCCTTTCAGGACAACAAGCAGCGTGTCGGTTAAAAACGCTTGCTGCTGCGCTTCACTGTTTGCATAGCTTGATTTTTCGTAGTCGTTTATTTGGTTCGGCTTAATGCCGAACGCTCCGGCGATTTGCAGCGCGGTATATTTCTTCATTTCAAGGAATTGCGCGTCCGTCAGTTTCAAATTGAGCGGATTTAATTTCATTCCGTTCGGAACGGGAATAAAATTCATTGACTTTCCCGCGTCTACCGCCGCCTCAAACGTGTTTATCGCCTGTTTTACGAGCGTGCTGTTCAAGTCCTGCGTATATTCCACGGCTATCCTTCCGGTCAACCCGTTTTTATACAATGACTGTATAAATCTCTGACTGTCAAGCGCTCCGTCTATTGTCAATTCGAGTATATCTTTGACCGCAAGCCCCGTTATACCGTCAAACGTCATATAGGTCTTAAAATGCAGGATTTCATCGGACGAAAATTTATATTGCTTTCCCGACTTCGGCTCGGAATATATGTACCAAACACCGCCGTCCTTCGACAGGATTTTAGCGTTGTCATCATAAATAGTCATATAACGGCTGTCCAAAATGAACAGCTCCGGCGCGGCGTTGCGCTTGAAAATGGGATACACAAAACAGTTGCCGTAATGATACATAATCATTACCACGGTAGCCCAAAACGTGGTGGCAGTCATATTCCTGTTCGGTCTGATTTTCAGCGCGTTGTACAGCGGCTTGTCCCTCGCTCGCTGAATACCCGCGCTTGTTTCCCGATACATTTTCAGCGGCAGCTTTGCCACTGCCTCCGACAGCGTTTTTAAACAGGTAAAATACGTGATTTCCGACAGCTTGCCGTTCCGCGCGTTGCCGAAAACACGCCAAAACCGCTCATCATTCAATGAAACCGTTTCGCCTTTGCCTGTGAGCGCAAAAACCGCTCCTTTTATTTTCGATCCGATTGTGTTTATAATTCCCATATCCTACGCTCCTAACATTTTACTGAATTGCTCAAGTTCACCGGCAACAACCTCATTTATGTTGATATAATTTTCCGCGTCAACGTATGCGCGTGTGTGCGCTATTATAAACGCCATAGCGGGGTCAATTTTGTTGCTGCTTTTTGCCTTTGACGGTCGCACATTCGCGTTGTCGTCGTACTGCACAACGACGTTACCAATACCCCACGCAAGCACAGGGTCGTTAAAATGTATGACCTTTTTGCTTAAAACCGCTCCCTCGATGTCCTTTGTCGGCTCGGAAAGCGTTTTAAATCCCATACGTGTTTCGACTACTCTGAAACCCTCGTCAATCAGGTGTGACATCAGCTGCGTCGCGTTCCACGGGTCTACGCATACCTCAACGACATCGTAACTTTCGGATTGCTGTTTTATGTAGTCCTCTATGTAGTCAAAATCCACGACCGAGCCGTGTGTAGCCGTAATATATCCCGCGTCAATCCACGCTTGATAGTCAACATTGTCACGCTTTGAGTTCTCATATATACGTTCCTCCGGGATAAAACTGTGCTGAATAACGGCATATGTGCCGTCCTCAAGCGGAAACTCCAATACCACCGAAGCAAGGTCGTTCCTCATAGCCAAATCGCAGCCGATATAACAGCGTTTTCCCAATAGCATACCCTTGTCAAACGGTGTGGGGCACTCCTTCCATGTCTGCATATTAATCCACGACTTTGCCGATGATACCCACATATTGAGCTTTTTACACTTAAATTCGTTCTGCTTTGACGGTCGGCTTTTAGCTTTCTCGCACATTGAACGCATATCGTCCATACTGACCGATATTCCCAAATTCGGATTTGCTTTTACCCATACGCTTTCATCTGTCCAGTCGTCGTCTCGGTCGATTTCGGCTATAAAAACAAATGTGTCCTCATTTTCAATCGTGTCGTACAGAATATTTTTGCAAAAATCGTACTGTTCTTTGCAGACGCTTTGCGGATTGTTTCCCGCCGTGGTCGCGATACCGATAATCGGTTGCTCTCTCGCGCCCTTTGCGCTGTCGATAACGTCAAATACGCCGTTGTTTTTGTGCGCGTGATATTCGTCTATCAGACCGCAGTGCACGTTTAAACCGTCCAAATTGTTGTAATCGGACGACAGTGGCTCGAATTTCGACAGCTCGCTGTCAAATGATATGTTGTTTGTAAACACGGTCAGTATTTTACATAGCTCCGGCGACGCCTTTACCATGTTTTTTGCCTCGTTGAATATTATTTTTGCTTGGTCGCGTGTTGTAGCCGCGCTGTATACTTCCGCGCCCGCCTCACCGTCGCAGACGAGAACATAAAGCCCGATGAACGCCATAATTGTGGATTTTCCGTTTTTACGCGCAACCTGAATGTAAAAATATGTGTATTTTCTGTTGCCGTTGTCCTTGCGCTTCCACCCGAAAATACTGCCTACAATAAATTTTTGCCAATCCTCAAGTTCAAGCGGCTTGCCTTTCCATTTGCCTTTACTGTGACGGCAGTATAAATACGCGAATTGAAAACAATGTTCCGCCTGTTCCGCGTCAAAATAATACGGATAGTCCTTTTTCTTGGCTCGGCGCAGGTCGCGCAAATGTCGTTTACAGGCGAGTATAACACTCTCGCACGCCGTAATTTTTCCCGCGACAACCTTTTTCGCATAGCTTGTTACCGCGTCCATTTATATATCACCGTAACCTTCTTGCCACCATGGGACATAGCAGTTGCACGAGCAGCACAGCGGATTATCTATTTTTATTTGGTGCATTTCCGAATTTCGGCAGATACATATATGCTCGCTGTTTAAATATAAACAGTTTTCGCAGTAATCTAATATTTGAATTTTTTTATCCTGCTTTTTCATACTGCGCTTTCCCCTTGATAAAATCCATTATGCTGACTGTTTCGTTTTCGGTTTTTACCGCGTCGACTTTATCAAGACGCGACGACGGAGTTAAACCGAACTCCCGCGCGAACGCGAGCATTTGCTTTTTCGCGTTATTCGCGATACCGATTTCGGGGATCTGCTGCTTGTATCCCTTGTCTGTTTCAAACGTCAATGACGGCGGTGTTTTCTTATCCGGCGCTGACGCCTGAATAGCTTTAACGGCGTGTACCCACTGCGAGTACGAGTCGCAGTATGCCGCGAAAACGGCAACGTCCGCATCAGTCAGCAAGCCTACCTTGAAAATTTTAGGTGCAAGCCTTTTCCACTCTTTTTTTGCGACGCCGTCGAGCCACGGCGGTGCTTTCGGGATTTCTTTTTGCTCAAATTGTACTTTTTCGTTTATGCGCCTATGCCCGGGGTTCCCGTGCAGTGCCTCCAGTTCTGCCGGTTTCTTAGCCGGTCCTCTCGCTCCCACTTTTATCCCTCCTTTGAAAACCTGCGTGCGCGTCCAAATGACTGGGCGGCGGTCTACATATACAACGCCAAAAACAATTTTTATACCCCCTACCGACCGAAGCCGCCGTCCTCGGTAGCGGTTTTCTTGTCGTGACACTGTTTACATAACGGCTGCCAGTTGCTTTTATCCCAGAATAGGGATTGATTACCCTTGTGCGGTACGATGTGGTCTACCACGGTTGCGTGTTCATGTATTCCGCGTTCAAGACAGCGTACACAAAATGGATGATTTGCAAGGTAAGCCTTACTCACTATCTGCCAACGTCTGTTGTATCCGCGTTTACTCGCCGACTCTCGGTGTTGGTCGTAACCTCGCTTATGTTTATCACAGTACCGCCCTGTCGTCAGTATGTGACAGCCTGCTTGATTGCACTCGTGTAACGGTGCGCTTGCCATGCGCTCGCCTCCTCTGATGATTATACATATCTTATGTTTTGTATAGTGTGCGCGGCTCGGAAAGCTACAAATATATGCCATGAAAAAACGTCATGCCGCTATACAAAAATATTTTATGTATAACAAAATCAAATTCTAAAATTACGCATAGCTTTTAATACGCTGTCACGCGTGACGCCGATATAGCGTAATGTTTCTTCGGGTGACGTGTGATTGAACCATATTTGTAATGTGGCTATGTCCTTCGTCTGCCTGTAATAATGATAGCCGCACGTCTTGCGGAGCGTGTGCGTTCCAATCGAGTATTGTATGCCCGCAGCTTTCTTTGCCTTGTTCATAACTTTGTATGCCATGTCGCGTGTAATAGGTTTATATTCATTGTACGGCGATGGTATCAATGCCTCGTCTGGCGTTCGGTGTTCGCAGTATTCTTTGTAGGCGCGGAGCAGCTCCGCATTATATTCAACCATAATTTCCTTGCCGGTCTTGGACTGGCGAAAGGTACAGGTTTTTCGCCCCTTTACGTCACCGACAGTCATTTTGAGTATTTCGTTTATTCGCAGTCCCAAATAAATTCCGGTAATAAACATGATGTAGTATTTATCGGGATAGCTTTTCAGATTCTGCTCGCCGTATTCCCGCAAGAATTTTTTTATTTTTAACACATCGCGCCTATCGCGTATAGGTTCAACAAAATTCATACGCCGCGCCTCCTAAACAAAAAAAATGAAATCGAATTTATTTATTCGATTTCATTGTAAAATATTTTTTCGCGTCACAGTACCTAAATTAAAAAATTTAGAAATTTTTTCAAAAAAAGGCTTGACATACTCGTACGAGTATGTTATAATATAATCAGAAAGTGAGGTGAGAGAATGATTGAGTTAATCGAAAAGGTGATTTCCCTGATAACCGCAATCGTGAGTTTGGTCGCCGCGATTATAGCCATCAGGGAACACCACAAGGGGGATAAATAAATCCCCCGCCCCTTCGGGGGTGATTATATTATAGCTCAATCTGAAGAAAAATGCAAGTATTTAATTTAATATGCAGTTTGATAACCTTGCTGTCAAGCATAACTGTTTTAGTTATGGTTATCAAAATGAGAAAGGACAAGTGAGTGTAAGCATGAGTAACACATCTTGGCAGGTAAAGGCAAGGTACAATCGAAAGGTCTATAAGCGCATCGTCGCCGACCTTGACAATGAGCTTGTCGCCCGGTGGGAAGATAAGCTCAAGGCGGATAATATTGGCAAGTCTGAATTTATCCGCCGCGCCATAAAGGCATATTTGGGAGAGGGTTGACCTCTCCCTCTTATTTTATATACCAATGTCCCGTGCGATATGGAATATAAATTTACGCTTCTGCTCATAAAATTCGTTACGCGACACGGTCGGCAAATTCCAAACCTCATACGGGTATTTTTTGGCGTCGATCGTACTGTTCCAAATTGCCGCGCGGAGCTTGTTTTGTATTTCGTCAGGAAATTCTGCCCCTATTAAAATGATGTTGCTGTCAATGACTTTTGCGATTTGCCGTTGTGTTTCCCTCTGCGATGCTCTGTATTTATCGCACATCCGGCAGTACCGTACCACAACACCGCGAATATTATTGTCGATTTTATATTTTGTCTGTGGCATTTACATCTTACTCCTTATCAGTTCTTCGATTTCCTTGTTTGTCATACCGTTGTTTGTGTCCCAACGGCTTTCCCAACTATGCTTTTTAGGATTGTTATAAGTGCCTTCTGCTACCTTGATTAGATTATTTTCGTTCATCAACCAGTCAAATGACGCCTTCCAGTCCTTACCGCTCCGACCGCATATAAAATCCGATTTTTGCGCGATCGTGAATATCTCTCGGAATTGTTCCAACGTATATTTTTTTAATCTTGCCCTTATAATGCCTTTGCGCTTATCCGTTAAATTCTTCACCTTCGGCAAATCGACGCATATTTCATTATAGCTATTGACAATTTGGTTGCAGCTGTCGTCTATCGTACTTTTAATATGATTTTTTTTACTTTCTTTTTCTTTATGGGTTTTTTCGTCGGAATAATCGTTATTTTTCTCGGAATAATCGTTATTTTTCTCGGAACAATTCCGAAAATCGGTACATTTAATATAGCTCTGTGTTTCGCTTTCGCCTAAGAGCCAATATTTTCCCACTTCGATTTCAGTTTTTGCCGCCCGTGATTTGACAGCTTCTTGAAACCGTAGTTGTATTCCTCGGGAAGTTAAAACCTTGTCCGATGTGAAAAGTGTACCGTTCAGCAGTGACCGTTCACACAAGAAGCTTATGACTTGCCCTATTTTTGTGTCGCTCATATTCAGATCTGCCGCCATTACATAATCAAATCCGTCCGCGTATTGTAAGTAATAGCCGTTATCCTTGTAAACGTGGCATAATATGTACTGATAGATTATTACAGCATCCCAACCAAATTTACCGCGCAACTCTTTGATTTTCCAATCGTCGAAAAACCCCACATCGAAAGGGAAGTAATCCAATCCCTTTTTCTGTGGTCGTGCCATTTTTCACCCTCCTATTCAGTTAGAAAATCTTTTATGCCAACTGATGATTTAATTATGTTCGATATTAAATCGAGTACAATAGCAACGACCAGACCAGTTGACACATCTATTGGGCTGATAGTTTCAATGATGTCGTCAAAATACATTCCCATAATCGGAACAGTTAATTTTATAATCTGTTGCCACACGTCATTGAATTTGTTTACATCATTCTTATTGATTGAATCGTGGAGTGACGACAATAGTATTGTTTTTGATTTTGTAAATTCATCAATGACCGCTATTTTCTCTCTTATCGTTTTCATTTATTTCAACCTCTTTGCGTCAATCAATCTAATTTTCATAACCCACACCGTCTTTGACTACGTATTTATTCCACTGCAACGCCGCAGCACGAACAGCGTTTATCCTGCCCTTGTTTTCGCGGACGTAGCTGACCGCATGGCAGCTCTCACACCGCGACTGAGCATAATATAATCCGTCGCTGTACTGTACGTCTATTGTTGCCTTACCGCCGCAGAACGGACACGCCCGTAACAGCGGCACTTCTATTGATTTTTTCGGCTGTTCTTTGATTTTTTGCAGTGTAATCATTGTCGGGCAAAATCTCTCATTGCAGCTAACACGCCCTACAATTTTACATCCGTTATTTTGATGGAATTTTATTGTCCTGTTGTCGTCTGCCGCTACAATCGGGTATATGTCGTTGTCGCCCGCTGTGTCGGTATGACACATAATTACATATTTTTTATTCGCCATTTTCCGCCGCCTCCTGCTTTTTATCAAACTCCGCCCATTTTTCAAAGTAGAACATCACTTTCGGGCGGACTACCTTTATTACCCCGAACCGCACCGCGATTTTGTACGTTGTGCTGTCGCGCGTAAGCGTGTCCGGCATACGCTCTATGTTAGTGCGAAATTGCTCTAAGGTCAGTGTGGATTTATAGTGATTGCATGACCGACACGCCGGCAACATATTATCAATACTGTCTGCACCGCCTTTGTGTAACGGCATAATATGGTCTACCTGCATATCCTCATATTTGATATACTCACCGCAATATGCACAATGATTGTCGCATTTGTCGTATATTGCGCGCCTTTCCGTCGCTTTCAATTTATGTCGTTTCACCTTCCGCCTCGTCCTTTCCGTCTGTGAACAACCACACGTTAAGGCGCAGAATTTTGTCCCGTACATATGTGTCTAATAAATCCTGCGCGTCATAAAGGTGTATCATCTGAAGCAGCACGATATACACGTCCGCCATTTCCTCAACGACCGCCTTTACACACTCTCTATCATAATTAAATTGGCATCCTTTGTATTGTGCGCGTCGATGTTTTAACAACGCTTTTGTCAACTCCGACATTTCTTCAATCATCATGTCTACCTGCGGCTCTTCGCCGTACGTATAGAGGGCGCCTGTCAGTACGCTTGTATCGACAGCCGGTATACCCATGTCCTCATACGCTGCTAATTTGGCGGTAGCCGCTTTGGTATCGTAATATTCGGCGATTTGCGCGTTCCCGCGCTCGTCGCGGTATGTTATTCTGCTCATACCTCTACCTCGCTTTCCGCCTCCGCTGCGGGAATATGCTTAAATACCACCTTTTGCCCTGCTGCGGTAGCTGCCTCAATCTCTTGTTTCATGCCCTCTGATATGTAGTCGCCAAACACCCAAACTTCGGAACATTCTGACATAGCATCCAGACCTATCTGCAAACCAAATTCGCGCTGTTCGGGTATCTCATTATTTAAGAATTGCGTAAAATATATGTGCGGTGCAATCGGAATGACGCCCTTGTCAATCGCGTAACGACAATACTCGACTGCCGCCGCAATGTTTTTTTTCGTGTCGCCGCGATACGGCGAACAGATATAAACCTTCGTAAATGTGCGTGTTTCCGGTATCTCAAATTCATAATTCAATTTTTCAAGATTATAGTCGTCCTCTGCCATAACCGGCATAATGTAACATTCATCATTGTCGTCCATGGGGCAATTATTACATTCACCCGCAAGACAGCGTTGCGCACACGTTGCTACCGTTTCACCGTTTTTGAATTTCAAATCACCAAATCTTACTTTCATGCCTATTCCTCCTTAAGATGTTTATTTCGCTTATTTTGCCGCCTCCAATTGACGCACCGGGCGTTCCTGATCTATTCCTTGTGCCATTGCTATGATTTTCAATCGTTCCTCACGTGTATACTCGTTGCCTGTGCGTTCGTCGGACGGCGCAGTAGGAAACAGTTCATTTTTTTTACAAAATGCTATGAGAAATAATTTTTTCTCTTTTTCCCATTGCTTTTTGTAAAAGTCAAACAAAAAATCTATTTCTATGTGTTGTGCTGCTGTGGCATCAATCGCCAATTTTGTCGATGATACCCTGTTCGTAAGTGTGTTTTGAATACCGTAAAATATTCCGCCGCTGACATTTACAACCATACCGGCTATTTGCACAAGTAGCTGTTTTTCCTCGCTCCCATGATATACATGTGTTTCGCGTACTATTTTTTCGTCGGATAAATCGTCAGCGGAAATATTATATTTGTTCATCAACTCGTCCAATTTTCGAGCTGCTGTGTCACGTTCGCCGTTGCAGCCACGCGCCGCAAGAGCTTGTATTTTTTTAAGTAACTCTATCTTATCCATTGTCTGCCTCCGCAAATAGCTCATGCGTACCGTTACGTAATGCCTTTTCTTCATCGGACGGCTCGTATCCCAAACGAACGAGGAAAGTGTATATGTCGTCAATCCATTCGTTGTTTCTGCAAAAGTCTAATTTGTTATGATCGCCGCTGAACGCGTAAGACACCGCTAACAACACACGTTCGGGATCGACCGCAAATTTCGGCGATAATAGATCCCATATTTCTTCGGGTTGTATGCCGTTATCAATCTGCACACCCAAAATGTCAGAAATAATGTCCATATCGGGGACGTCACAGCACATTTGCGCCATTGTACGCGATGCGTATTCCTTGATAATTGTGGCTTTGCCCTTCAATGAACATTCACGCAGGAAATTCACTCGGAGCGTATACATTCGCGCATTTATTTCCTCTATGCGCTGTTGCTGTTCCCGCTTTGCCGCCTCTGCTGCCGTGCGTCTTTCATCGTCAGCGTTCCGCTTCCGAATTTCGTCATCGGTATAGGCACGGTATACATTCGCAGAATTACCCGCAAACAATTTATAAAAATATTCGTGTCCGTCGTCGGGTATTTCCTTAACCATGTCCACATTATTTATGTATGTTATATACTTTAATTCGCTTGTGTCTGCGCTGTTGTCAATTTGCGTTGCTGCCGCGTCAAGCGCTTCGATAAATGCCGCGCGTTCTTTTTCGCGCTTTTCTGTGTCCTTCGCTATTTGAAAATAATTGTTAAAATTATTTGTGCCGATTTGTTCCAATAGCTTGTTGCGGCGTGACGTGTCCTCAATTTCAAACAGCTTTTCGTAATCCTGTAAATCAATGTTGCGTCCCTCTGTCGCCTTGAACGTGTCCGCGTCAAACTGTAACAGCTTTGTCCGACGGCGGATCGTGGACTGTGAAAGACCTGTCATGACAGCGACGCTTTCTATCGTCTCACCCATGTCCAACATCATTTGAAAACCCTGTGCCTGCTCATAAACCGTCAAATCGCTGCGCTGCATATTTTCTAACAGCATTGTTGCGACCTGTGTTTTCTGATCCATTTTCACTACGGCACAGGGCAATTCTGTTAATCCCGCTTGCTTTGCCGCCGCCAAACGGCGGTTGCCGATTACTACGTAATAATCGCCGTAATAATATCCCGTCGCCGGAACAACCGTTAAATTCTG
>CANQQS010000031.1 GCA_947626045.1 uncultured Clostridia bacterium
AAGGCGGTGACAAACAGAATGAAATGTGATATACTGAATATACAATCCTGTTTGGCAGACTGTCGGAAAGCGAGGATTAAAAATGAACAGACAGTCTGAAAAAATAACAGCGTTATACTGCCGCCTCAGCCGTGACGACGAGTTGCAGGGCGACAGCAACAGTATTGTGAACCAAAAGGCGATTTTAAGCAAGTACGCGAAGGATAACAAACTCGGTAATAACATTCAATATTTCGTTGACGACGGATATTCGGGTACGAATTTCCAAAGACCGGGTTGGGAAAAGTTGATTGCTCTTGTTGAAGATAATAAAGTCGGAACAATTATCGTAAAGGATATGTCAAGGCTCGGACGCGATTATCTTAGGGTAGGGTTTTTCACAGAAATTCTGTTTGCCGAAAAGGACGTAAGGTTTATCGCTATCAACAACGGTATTGACAGTGCGAACCAAACTGACAGCGATTTCACCCCATTCCTAAACATTATGAACGAATGGTATGCGAGAGATTCTTCAAAAAAGGTACGGGCAGTATTCAAGGCGAAAGGTGAGTCGGGCAAACCGCTTACGACCACGCCGCCGTATGGATATTTGAAAGCTCCTGACAATCCAAACGAATGGATAATCGATGAGGAAGCCGCCGAGGTGGTGAAACGAATTTACAGTCTGTGCATGGCGGGATACGGTACATCGCAAATCTGCAAACTGCTCGAAAAAGAGCAAGTCCTGTGTCCGCGGGCGTACTGGGTGAAGAACGGATTTTACAACTACGATATGCCGGAGAGACCGTATAAATGGCATCCGAACACCATATCGGGTATTCTCTCAAAAAAGGAATATCTCGGACATACGGTAAACTTCAAAACGTATCGTAAGTCGTACAAGTCAAAGAAAAAGCTCGACAATCCAGAAGAAAGTCAAATGATATTCGAGAACACGCACGAGCCGATTATCGACATTGACACTTGGGAAAAGGTACAGGAACTCCGCAAAAACAAACGCAGACCGACGAGGACGGGTAAAACGAATATGTTTTCGGGCATTGTCTACTGTGCCGACTGCGGACAAAAGTTGTACTACTGCACGAGCAAATATTATGAAAGCCGCCAGGATCACTTCGTATGCTCGACCTCACGAAAGCAAGGTACAGACGTATGCGATACCCATTTCATCAGAGCGGTTGTTCTCGAACAGGGCGTCTTACAACATCTGCGTTATGTGATAAACTTCGTGTCAAGTTTCGAGGATAGGTTTCGTGAGATTATGGGCGCGAAACATAAAGCAGAAGTCAAGAAAGAGCTTGCCGCCAAGCGCAGAGCGATAGTAAAAGCCGAAAAGCGGATTGCCGAGTTAGATCGATTGTTCAAATCAATCTACGAGGATAAGGCGAACGGTACGCTCAATGAAAGCCGTTTCAAAATGCTTGCCGACGATTATGAGCGGGAGCAGGAGGATTTGAAAAAATCCATTGACAATCTGACCGCCGAGGTTGACAGGCAAAAGGAACAATCCGAAAATGTGGAACGTTTCATCGAAAAAATCCACAAATACTTTGACTTGCAGGAGCTAACGCCGACAATCTTAAACGATATGGTTCAACGGATTTACGTCCATGCGCCGGAGAAGATAAACGGCAAACGGACGCAGCAAATCGACATCTACTACGACTTGGTAGGATTTCTGCCAATGTCATTGTTTCAAAATGAAAAACAGGATAGGGTCGCATAATGCGACTCTATCCCGCAAAAACAAATCTTACTGTTTTATGTGAACGGCTGTAACCAGAGAACATGTATGCGATGTTATATCTGAAAGAGGGAGCGCTCTTGATCCGGCGAGACTGGAAAGAATAGAAAACGGCAAATTCCCTATTCATCCGGAAGAAGTATTACTCTTATCGGAAGTTTATAATGAACCGATGATATGTAATTCATATTGTACGCAGGAATGCCCTATAGGTATGCGCTACGCATCACCCGTGGGGTATGCGCTACGCATCACCCGTGGATAAGACCGAGTTGGAAAAGATTGTATTATCAATGATAGTGTCACTCAATTCTATGCAAAAAAAGCAGGAGCGGTTAATCGAAATAAGTTCGGATGGTGTTGTAGACGAACATGAGATTCGGGATTTTCTAAAGATTCAAGAAGAATTGCGAAGTGTATCAAAAAATGTTGAATCCTTAAAATTCTGGACGGAAAAAGAATTTAAGTCACGCTAAAATCACATCTTCTTTTATGAAATGAGAGTTGATACGTATAAATAAAGGAAATTTTATTGAACCGTAACATCATAATATGTGCTATACTTATTTTACCGTAAAATTTTACGGCGGATAACATAGGAGCGGCGGCGGCTGTTCCGCCCTTATACCGGTTTAGGGAGGTGAACCTCGGCACTAAACAGATAAGGGGGATTATACTTATGGATTTGGATATTCTGATAAGGATAGTCGAATTGATTATAATTCTTGAAATTATAAGAAACATAAAAAAATGAGCCGCCCCATTCGCTACAATGAGGCGGCAGTTAGGTTAATAGCCTAACAACGTTATCTTTGGCGGAACGGTCAAAACCGCTCCCTTGTTATCTTTACTATATCATATGATTTTAATTTTGTCAATATTTCTTTTTAAGAAGCACACCCACACCGCAGAAATCGCCGTTTGGGCAAACGGTTAGAACGCCGTCTTTTACTTCCGCTTTAACGTCCGTATCGGAATACACGTCCGTAATATTGCACTCCCCCACCGGCACTGATATTGTGTTCGGCGCGTTTTTGAATGTGTGCACAACGCAAAGCGCTGCGCTGTCATTTGTGCGGACGACCGCCTGATACCCTTCGGGGTGGCGGTACGACGTTACGTTTTCACGGTAAATACGCGTAAAGCCGTTTTTGATTACGGGCGCGGCTTTTTTGTAAAACGCTATGCCGCCGTTTATCGCGTTCCACTGTGCGTCCGACAAATCGGTCACGTCGCCCGACAGGCACATTCTGCCCAAAAATGCTGCCGACACGCTGTAGGCAATTCTTTTCACCGTGTCGCTCTTCCTTATAACGCACCATATCTGACTTTGGCGCGGCAATATCGCACGGTGCAAATTTGCGGCAATTATCGGTATTTCAACGCACTCGTGCGCGTCCGAAAACGACGCCATTGACGAGAGCGCCATAAACGACGGTTCGAGCCTTCCGCCGCCCGACGCGCAGTTTTCAATCACAAGTCCGTCGATTTCACGCTTCATTTTCGTGAAAAATTCCTGCCCCGCGAGCTGGTTAAGGCGCAGCCCCTCGCCGAGGCTGTCACCGTTGTCCACGCCTATGCCTATCGTTTCGTTGTGGTCGACCTTTATGTACTCAAACCCGTTTTCCTTCATAAAATCTATGACGCGCTCCGTCAGATACGACCTCACCCACTCGTCGTTCATATCCCAGAAACGTCGGTTCACTGTCGTGAGCGTCACGCCGTCGCGTTTTAAGAGATGCTCCTCATCATTATATGCGCGCGACCTCTCGCCCACATTCTCAATCTCAAACCATATGCCCGCTTTCATGCCGCGTGATTTTATAAGATCGGCGGTTGCTTTTATTCCGTCGGGAAAAAGCGTCGCGGACGGAACGTAATCGCCCATGCTTATGTCCCACCTCACGCCGTCCTCCTTGAACCAGCCGCAGTCAATCACAAAATAGTCTATTCCCTTCCCTTTTATAGCGTCAAGTATAGCGGCTATATTATCGTGCGACGGATTGCCCCATGTGGTACAGTATTCATTAAATATAACCGGAAGGCTTTCCTCGCTTTCGGGAACGTCGAGCGCGTCCTCCTGCACCTCGTTAAGGCACGCAGCAATATCGTCAATATCGCCCTCACAAACGCTTATAACCACGTCTGGCGCGGTAAATGTTTCGCCCGATTTTACGGTTTTCATCCAGTGTCCGAACTCACGGTCGGCAAGTCCACCCGATATTCCCACGCCGTCGTCGGCGCGCGTAATTTCCATCTGCCACGACGACGGGCAGCCTATTCTCGCGCCCCAAATCAATCCGTTTTGCGTGTCCTCGACGGCTATAAACGGTATATAATTTTTCGCGGGCATCGAGCCTACCTGTCCGAAACGCACGCTTTTATAATGCCCCATAGTCCAGCTGTCCTCAAGCAGCAAATCCTCAAGCGGCTCGGTCACAAGCCGCGCCTCCATGCTCCATTTTGAGCGCAGGCGGTGGAGCTTCAGCGTGTTTTCACCCGCGCCCTCGATATACGGCGATATGCCGCACAACGCGAACGACGACAGCATTTCGAGCTTTATGTCGTTTCCCGAATTGTTTGTAAGCTCGGTGCGCACAGTGAGGTAACGTCTGCCCTCTCTGTGCGCGAGCGTGTGTTTTATCTCTATACCGCTTTCGGATTTGAGATACGTCACAACCGCACTGTCCGAAGCCTCGCGGCGATCAAATTTCATAGCGTAGGAGTCGGGGCTTAACTTCATGCTTTCACCGCCGAGATAACTTCCGCCGTACACGCTCCCCGCTATTTTCACCTCCGCGAGCGGCATTACGCGCGCGCGGCGGTTTTTGAGCGCAGTGTCCGTGTCGGGCAGTATGCAAAGTCCGACAGCGCCGCTTTCCCCGTCCGTTATGTAGCGCGCCGTTACCGCGCCGAATTTCTTTTCAAAAATATTTTCTTCCATAATTTTACCTGAACAAATTTACAATATTGTTTAACGCGCCGAATGAAATAAGCGACATGATAAGTCCGGCTGTCATTACGCCGAGCGCGATAAACAGGAATGATTTTTTCGGTTTAAGTCCGAACAGCACGGCAAGCAGGCTGCCCGTCCACGCACCCGTTCCCGGAAGCGGTATCGCGACGAACAGAAACAGCCCGAGATAGCCGTATTTTTCTATCTGCTCCGAGTGCTTCATCGCCTTGTTTTTCATCCATTCGGGGAATTTTTTTAGGTGCTTCGTCTTGCCCATCCACTCGAATATCCGCTCTATAAACAGCAGTATGAACGGTATCGGCAGAAGGTTGCCGAGTACCGCCGCGATATACGTCGGCACAAGGCTCGTGTGCAGCAGAAGCGGCGCGATAAGTATACTGCCTCGAAGCTCCAAGATAGGTATCATTGAAATTATAAATATTATAACCTCGCCCGACAGCGAATTTTTAAGTCCGTCAACGATTACATTTACCAAACCGTCCATTGTTTGTCCTCCTTAAATTATGTAATTAACATATCATATTGCATTATACAATTTTACAGTCCGTTCGTCAAGTAAAAGTATTGCATCCTATAACTCTAATTTTGTGTGAAAAAGATTTTGATGTTGAAATCTCTCAAAAAGATTGGGTTTGAACATTGGCAAAACGGGCAAAGTTGGTGATTTGAAAGTGCGTTTTTTACTGCACTGTTTTATAAAACTTTACACTTCTTTTATAAAAATATGCACATTGTTTATAAAACATTATGGTAAAAATATCTGTTTAATCAGCGCGACAAATAAAATAATGAAACAACATTTACCAATCTGTGGCGACAGACGCATTTTTTATCTTAATGTTATGCCAAAGTAATCACTTATCAGCACCAATCGCTGAAAATCAGGGTAAGCTTGGCATGACTCCCATTTTGAAATCGTTTGACGCGATACTTGCAATTCTGCGCCAAGTTCCTCTTGCGACAGCCCCTTTGATTTTCTCAAATTGATAAGTTTTTCATTAAAATTCATACTTTGTAACCTCCTATATTTTATTTTGCTTTGCGATCGCAAATAAAATATAGCATAAATATATATGTCATTCAACCAATTATCGCTTGCAATTTGTCAACCGAGAATAACATTTACTGTGTAATCATCAAATATTTAATTTTTGTTGTTTCAGTTTGTGCGATAAATATGAATTTACAGCCATTGTATAAACGCCGTCTTATCCTTCTTGTTATATCCCGCTTGCTCATAAAAATTGAACGTATCTTTACTTTTTGAACCGGTCAACAGCATCATCTTGTAGCAATTCTCACGTTGAGCAATTTCCTTAGCAAAATTCAAGCAGGCTGTTGCGTGACCCTTTTTTCTGTAATTTCTGTCGGTAATCACGTTTTCGATCAGAGCATATGGGCGCTGTCCATGTGTCAGATTCGGAATAATGACGCATACGCAAGAGGATATTAATATACCGTTTTCTTCCGCAACGATAATATGATGATTTTTATCGCTTAGTATGCTTTTCCAGATCCCAATTACTTTATCATTCTTTTCAGGAAAAGGATTATTGTGCAGTTGCATATAAAGCCGCAAAAGTCCGTCAAAATCATTTTCTGTAATTTCTCGTATCATAGTGTTCTTCTCCATAAATCTTTATTTATCTTTTCGTTTGATTATGGAATGATTATACCATACTCGCTGTAAAAAATCAATATGGCGGTCGATTTTTACACTTGTCGCTTATGTTAGCGATTTTTTGATATTTTTCAATTCAATTTCGTCGCGAGATTTCAATATTATGATACATTCAATACAATTTAAGAGTTATAGGTATTGCATTGATTTCATTTTGGGAGTATAATAAAAATACGGAGGGATATTATGAGAATTATCGGTATAGATTACGGCGACGCGCGCGTCGGTATAGCTGTAAGCGATCTGCTCGGTATTACGGCGCAGGGCGTAAAGACGGTAAAAAATACGGGCATAAAACAGCTTCTCGGCGAGATCGGAGCCGTTATAAATGAGTACAAGCCCGAAAAAATAGTGATAGGTCTGCCGAAAAACATGGACGGCAGCGAGGGCTTCCGCGTGGACGCGACGCGCGATTTCGCGGAAAAACTCAAAACGATATACAAGGGTGAAATCGTGTTCTGGGACGAGCGCCTTTCATCAATGGGCGCGGAGAGGTACTTAAACGAAACAAACACACGCGGCAAGAAGCGCAAGGCGGTGCTTGACACTGTTGCCGCGTGTATAATTCTCGAGGGTTATCTTTCGGCACACCCAATGTGATTACATGTGCGCGCCGAGTATTTTTTCAGCGTTTTCCATGCGCTCCTTTGTCGGCGGATCGATACCCTTAAGCGGGTACGGTATGCCGAGCGACTTCCATTTCGACGCGCCGAGCGTGTGATACGGCAGTACCTCCACCCTTTCGACATTTTCGAGCGTGTCAATAAATGCGCGAAGCTTTTTCAAATAATAATCATCGTCGGTTTTGTCCGGCACAAGCACGTGTCTTATCCACACGGGCTTTTTTATTTCCGACAAAAAACTTAGCATATCGAGTATGTTTTCATTGCCCCTGCCGGTGAGTTCTCTGTGGCGGTCACTGTCTATGTGCTTTATATCGACAAGAAAAAGGTCGGTCAAATCCGTAAGGCGGCGGAATTTTGAGAAGAACGGCTCCTCGCGCGTAAACGGCGCGCCGCTTGTGTCAACGCAGGTGTGGACATTTTCCTTTTTCAGCTTTTCAAAAAGCTCAATTAGAAAATCAATCTGCATAAGCGGCTCTCCGCCGCTTACCGTAACGCCGCCCTCACGCTTCCAGTACGGGCGGTAGCGCAGCACTTTTTTCACAAGCTCGTCCGCGTCGGTAAGCGTTCCCGCCGTCATGCTCCATGTGTCGGGGTTGTGGCAGTACGCGCAGCGCATCGGACAGCCGGAAAAGAATATGACGTACCGTATGCCCGGCCCGTCAACCGAGCCGAAGCTCTCAAGAGAGTGAATGTATCCTTTCATGGTTGTTCCTTTTATAATGTCTTATGACACGTCCTCGCAATAACGTCACGCTGCTGTTCCTCAGTGAGGTCGATAAATTTAACGGCGTAGCCGGACACGCGTATCGTGAAATTCGCGTACTCCTCTTTCTCCGGATGTTCCATCGCGTCTATCAGCTTTTCCGTACCAAACACGTTTACGTTAAGGTGATGCGCACCCTGGTCGAAATATCCGTCAAGCACGTCCACGAGTTTCAGCTTTCTCTCGTCGTCGCTGTGACCGAGCGCGTCGGGCGAGATCGTCTGCGTGTTAGATATGCCGTCAAGCGCAAACTCGTAAGGCAGCTTCGCGACCGAATTAAGCGATGCCAAAAGTCCGTTTTTCTCTGCGCCGTAGGACGGGTTCGCGCCCGGTGAGAGCGGCTCGCCGTCCTTTCTGCCGTCGGGCATACTCGCGGTAGCCTTGCCGTACACGACGTTAGACGTGATCGTCAGTATAGAGGTCGTCGGCTCGCTGTTGCGGTACGTGCGGTAGTGCTTTATCTTTTCTATAAACGTCTTTAAAAGCCACACGGCTATATCGTCCGCCCTGTCGTCGTCGTTGCCGTAACGCGGGAAATCGCCCTCGGTCACGAAGTCGCAGATTATGCCGTCCTCGTTTCTTATCGGCTTTACCTTCGCGTACTTTATCGCGCTCAATGAGTCTACCACGTGCGAAAATCCCGCTATACCCGTGGCGAACGTACGCCTTACGTCGGTGTCGATAAGCGCCATCTGCGCCGCCTCGTAGTAATATTTGTCGTGCATGTAGTGGATTACGTTGAGCGTGTTCACATACGTTTTCGCAAGCCACTCCATCATATCGCAGTAACGCTCTATAACCTCGTCGTAATCAAGCACGTCCGACGTTACCGGTCTGTACGCCGGCGCGACCTGCTGACCGGTTTTCGCGTCGCGTCCGCCGTTTAACGCGTATAGCAGGCACTTTGCGAGGTTCGCTCTCGCGCCGAAGAACTGCATTTCCTTGCCTGTTTCCGTCGCCGACACGCAGCAGCAGATTGAGTAATCATCGCCCCACACGGGACGCATAACATCGTCGTTTTCGTACTGAACGGAGCTTGTTTTTACCGAAATATACGCGGCGTACTGCTTGAACGCCTCGGGGAGCTTCGACGAGTACAGCACGGTGAGATTAGGCTCCGGCGACGGTCCCATATTCTCCAGCGTGTGGAGGAAACGGAAATCTGTCTTTGTCACCATATGTCTGCCGTCCTGTCCTATGCCACCCATTTCAAGCGTCGCCCACACGGGATCGCCCGAGAAAAGCTGATTGTAGGAGTCGGGACGCGCGAATTTGACCATGCGGAACTTCATTACAAGGTGATCAATAAGCTCCTGTGCCTCCTGCTCGGTGAGTATGCCGCGCTTTAAGTCGCGCTGAATGTATATATCCAAAAACGTCGATACTCTACCGACGCTCATCGCCGCGCCGTTCTGTGTCTTTATCGCCGCGAGGTAGCCGAAGTAGAGCCACTGCACCGCCTCTTTCGCGTTTGTCGCGGGCTTTGAGATGTCATAGCCGTAGATTGCAGCCATCTCCTTCATCTGTCCGAGCGCTCTGTGCTGCATTGTGATTTCCTCGCGCAGACGGATTATGCCGTCGGTCATAACGCCGAAGCCGCAGTCATTAAAGTCGCGAAGCTTCATTTCCATGAGGTAGTCGATGCCGTAAAGCGCGACGCGCCTGTAGTCGCCGACGATACGTCCTCTGCCGTATGTGTCGGGAAGTCCCGTTATAATCTTGTTTTTCCTGACCGCGCGCATCTCGGGCGTATACACGTCAAACACGCCCTGATTGTGGGTTTTGTGGTAGTCGTTAAATATCTTGTGCAAATCCTCCGAAGGCGTGTAGCCGTACATTTTAAGCGACTCCTCCGCCATTCGTATACCGCCGTACGGCATGAAGGCGCGCTTTAAGGGCTTGTCCGTCTGCAAGCCTACTATCTGCTCCAAATCCTTCATACTCTCGTCGATATAGCCGGGACCGTAAGCCGTGAGCGACGACACGACGCTCGTCTCCATATCGAGCACGCCGCCCTTCGCGCGCTCCTCCCTCTGGAGCTCTTTGAGCCTTCCCCAGAGCTTATTTGTCGCGTCGGTCGGCGGCGCGAGAAAGCTCTCGTCACCGTCGTAACGCTCATAATTTTTTTGAATAAAGCTGCGGACGTTTATCTCCTGCGTCCACTTACCGTCCTTAAATCCTTCCCATGCGGGCTGTAAATTTTCTGACATGGCAATTTCCCTCCGCTTTTTTTATAACCACCGTATATAGCGGTTTGCACCGCCATATTCTCTCATTTTATCCAATATATTGATATTTATTCCTTTTGATTATACTAACATTATTGTCGTCGAAAGTCAAGATTATTCCAGAAATATATGTCCGCGTTTTCGTAGAATTTACACGGGTAAATTTACCTTTTATTGGTCAGTTTTGCTTCCGCACAATCGTGTAATCGTCGCCGCGGCGGTAATACGGGCACGCGTCGTTTTTCCCGTACACAAAACGGTACATTTCGTCCTCGTCGAGCTCCATCGCGCATGCGTAGCACTCGTATTCGTCGTCATAATAATAGTTCATGCAGTCCTCGCAGTTCGTTTGCATAGCTTAACACCTCGCGGCTATTGTAACATATTTCCGCGCGCGAAACAACCGAAAAAGAATAAATGAGCAATTTTTTGATTTTGCCGCGCGCTATATTGACTTAACGGCTGTAATGATGTAAAATACATAGGCGGCATACGCGGCAAAAAATACGCATAAAATAAACTATGATTTTCGGAAGGAACGGAAGAATGGGAATTTTTGAATTGTTTGTGCTGGCGGTCGGTCTGTCGATGGACGCGTTCGCGGTGTCCGTCTGCAAGGGACTGTCGCTCGGCAAAATAAACATAAAGCATATGCTCACGGCGGGCGCGTGGTTCGGCGGCTTTCAGGCACTGATGCCGCTTATCGGTTACTTGCTCGGAACGCGTTTCGCGGAGTTTGTCGATATGTACGACCACTGGATAGCGTTCGCGCTGCTTGCGGTAATCGGTCTTAACATGATACGCGAAGCGGTTTGGGGCGGCGACGAGGACGTTGACGCGTCAATGGGCATTAAAACGATGTTCCTAATGGCTGTCGCGACGAGTATTGACGCGCTCGCGGTCGGCGTGACATTCGCGTTTCTTGACGTTGCAATCGTTCCGGCGATACTGTTTATCGGCTGCGTCACATTTATATTGAGCGCCGTCGGCGTTAAGGCCGGCAGCGCATTCGGCTACCGCTACAAAAACAAAGCCGAAATCTGCGGCGGCGCAATACTCGTGCTGCTCGGCGTGAAAATTTTGCTTGAAGGTCTCGGCGTGTTTTAAAATGTAAAAACGTACCTTCACATACGAATTATTTTATCAAAGCCGCGCACAATGTTAAGTCTATGCGTTACCATAACTACCGTTTTATCCGCCAGCCTTTGCATAACCGCGCACATTACAGCGTCCTCCGTGTCGGTGTCCATAGCGGAGGTAGCTTCGTCGAGAATTACCAAATCCGCGTCGGTGAACCACAGCCGCGCAAGCGCAAGCCGCTGACGCTCGCCGCCGGAAATATTTGCGCCGCGCTCGCCTATGCGGGTGTCAAGTCCATGCTCTGATTTTTTGTAAAACTCGGCAAGGCATACCTTGTCAAGCGCGGATAATATTTGAGCGTCGCCGACCGTTTTGTCAAATACAATGTTTTCCCTGAGCGTACCTTCAAAAATCGGCGCGTCCTGTGAAATGTAAATAATATGTCCGTAGTAATCTGTCAAATTCATTTCCGACAGCGGTTGCTTGTTTATAAAAATTTCGCCTTTATCCGGCTTGATTAAGCCTGTAAGCAGCTTTAGAATTGTGGATTTACCCGAACCGCTCTCACCGACTATCGCTGTCTTTTCGCCGCTGTTAATATGGTAATTCATGTCTTTTATAACACTTTTGCCGCAGTATGAAAAGGAAATATTTTTAAACTCCACTTCGTCGATCGTGCTCGGCGCTGCTTTGCCGGAGCTTAACCGCCTGTCCTCGTCAAGCAACAGAAAATCGGAAAATCGTTTAAACGCTGCTTTGTCCAGCTTGAACTGCACATACAGCACGTTAAATATCGCAATCGGTGTGTACGCATTGTCGATAAGCGCGAGAAGCGCTATGACTTCGCCGACGGATAATTCGCGTGTTGTCCACGCATAAAGTATAAGCGCTATTTTTATGAATATGACAATTAAGGCAAACACCGCGAAAAACGCCTCGTGGATAAGCGTCATTTTAACCTTTGACGATACTATTTCGCCGCTCGCTTCCTCCGCCCTTTGTATTTCCCGCTTAAAACGCCTGTTTATCCTAAACGTCACCATTTCCGACAATCCGCGCACAAAAACGCCGCTGAAGGCTTCCTCGTCGGTCAGTATTTTTTCTTTTATCTTGTACAGAGCCTTGAGCAGTAAATTTGTCACGATGAATACAAGAATATAGCCCGCAAGCATGGCGAACATAATATTTTTATTTATATTCATAATGAAAATCATACTGAAAATCATTGACGGAAGCAGCTCCCGAAACAGCCGCAGCATAAAATCCACCAGTATTGATTTGCCTGCCGCCGCGCCGTTTTCGACACGCTGGATAAGCTCGCCCGTACCGATATTTACATATGAAAGATAATCTACCGTACTGATTTTCCTCAGCGCGAGCAGCTTGAAATCCAGATATACTCCGTCAGAAAGCCGTTTGTCGGGGTAGTTGTCAAAATAATTTACCGCACACATAAGCGTGAGCGTAAGGCAATAGACCGCGATTGCAGAAAAAGTAAGCGTTCCGTCGCTGAAACGGTCGGTAAGAATTTGAAAATAATTCGCATTGAAATTAAGCAAAAACGCAGCCGAAATTCCCGTCAGCATATAGACCGAAATCAACCAAAGGTTTTTGCGTATTATGTATTTAAAATTTTTCATAACTGTACACTCCCTGTTTTAAAATAAAATCCGAACAGGTACAGTTAAATCATTTACGCGGCATAATCCCGATACATCGCCGCGCGCGATTTAATCTGTACCGGGTAGTTACCTCGAAATCCGTACATAGCTGACACCTCCTTGCTGTCTTGCGGGTACGCTTTTCTATTCGTTTATTTTTTTCAGCAGTTCGTCTATGTTCAGCGGCTTTTCAAAAAATCCGTTCATTTCACATTCGACCGTTTTTTGACGTTCCTCGGACAGCAGGTTTGCGCTGCACGCGAAGATTTTAACAGTTTTCGCGTCGCTTCTTCCGAGCGAGCGTATCGCCTTCGCCGCCTCGAAGCCGTCCATTTCCGGCATAAGCAAATCCATGAGTATAATTCCGAACTCGCCGACATTAGATTTTTTAAATTTCTCGAGTGCGGCTTTGCCGTTTTCCGCAAGCTCCGTTTCAAAGCCGTTTTCATGCAGCAGCTCGGTTATGATTTCGCCGTTAAGCTCGTTGTCCTCGGCTACGAGTATTTTCGGTCTGACCTTCTTCGCCTCTTCCTCGAGGACGTTTTTGGTTGCATCACGCTCCGCCGCGGACGCGGCAAAAGTAAACTTAAACGTGCTGCCCTCGCCCTTGCGGCTCTCAAACGTCAGGTCGCCGCCCATAAGTATAGCCAGCCGGCGGCTTATCGGCAAGCCGAGACCTGTTCCCTGATTACCCTTGGAAACGGTGTCAAGCTCCTGCGCGAACGCGTCAAAAATGTGCTTTTGGAACTCCTCGCTCATACCCTTTCCGTTATCCGTTACCGTAACGGTCGTAAGCGCCTTGCCGTTCTTCGTCATTTCCTGCGTAACGCCGAGCGTCACGCTGCCGCCGTTTTTCGTAAACTTGCGGGAATTGTCGAGAAGATTTAAAACAACCTGCTGAACACGCACCTCGTCGCATACGACAAACGGATATTTCAAATCGTATTCGGACGTGTATTGTATGTCCTTTTCCGACAGCGCGCTTTCGGCTATGGAGCTGACCGTTTCAAACACAAGCTTCAAGTCCGCCGCTCGCAGATCAAGCTCGAGATTTTCGTTTTGAAGGCTCGACATATCGAGCATATCATTCACGAGCGACAAAAGATATTTCGCGGTCATTGTCGAGTGCTTCAGGTAATCGCGCATACGTTCCGCGTCGTCTGTAGTTCGCGACATAAGATAGTTAAGCCCGATAAGACCGTTTAACGGCGTGCGGATTTCATGGCTCATTGTGGACAAAAACTGCTTTTTGGCTTTCGCGTCCGCCTTGTTTTCAACTATGCGTATATGCTGACGTATAAGAAGCGCGCCGAGAACAAGAATTATCGCGAACAGAACCGCAAGCGCGCTCGCGGCGTAGCGGTAACGGTAAAGGACGTCGGAAAGCGTGTATTTGTATTGATTTTCCATTATGCCCTGTATTGTGTAGCTTCCCACCTCATCAGCGGTCATATTCGCTATTGCCTTGTTTAAAATGTCTATAAGCACGCGTCCCTCTTCGGGCGGTACACCCTCGCCGCCGTTGAACGCGACAACGGCTGAAAAGCAAAGCTGGTCGTCCAGTCCGAGAACGGGAATAACCTTCATTTTCTCGTATATGGGCTTTGACATCCAATATTCCGCGACGTATTGATTTTGTATCATAAGATCCGCCCTGCCCTCGTTTACCGCGTCAAAGCACGCCGAGGTCGAGGGATAATCGACTATTTTAAAATTCGGGTACGCCGCGCCCAGAACCTTCTTTATTGTCTGCGAGCCGGTGGAAATCGCTATGGAAAGCTCCGCGTCATATCGAAACTCAAGCCCATCACGCGCAACAACAACCTTCCGCGACGAAAGATAAGGGTCGCTTATCAATATGCCGCGCGCCATCTGATTTTCCTTATTGTATTCAACGCTCGATACAAGGTCGAAGCCGCCGTTCATAAGATAATCGTATGTAACATCGCTCGTCGGAAGCGGCACGTATTCAAAATTCAGTCCGGTGACGGAGCTTATGTGATCAAATATGTAGCGCGATATGCCGCCGAACTCTCCGTTGTCATCCTCAAACGAAATCGGAACTCTGTCGCGGACGTAACCTATTTTAACGGATTGGTGAGAGGATATGTAATTTTCTTCCTCGGGAGTAAGCTCTATGCCGTCGGCAAAGCACGCCAACTGCAGCGAAAAAAGCGCGGCAAAAATAACGCACACAGCCGACAAAAATCTCAGCAGCTTTTTCATGGCTTTTCCCTCCCGTTTACCCTTCTCATTCGTATAATATCATAATTACAGTATAGACCGCTTATCGCGTATTTGTCAAGAGAGTACCGGCAATTTTCCCGATTTGGCAAAAAAAATAACGCGGCGCAAACGCGCCGCGTGTGGTTTTATTCTCTTGTCCAAAGCTCCTGGAAAAGCGTTGAATAATCGGTGTCGCCTTCTTTTATGAAGTTTATCGCCGTGCGGGGGTGCATGTTCAGAAGACCCGTTATAAGATAGGGAACGTCGTAGCCCCATACCGTCGTTTCGCGAAGCTTAAGCATCTCCGTCTGAATAAAGCGAAGTATCGGATCGAGCCTGTAACGCGGATTTTTAAGGAAGCCTATTAGCGCCTCCATAGCGCAGTTACCAGCTCCGCGTCCGAGCGAACATACGGTCGCGTCAAGCATACTCGCTCCGCGCGATACGGCTTCAATCGTGTTCGCGAACGCAAGCTTCTGATTGTCGTGCGCGTGAACGCCTATAATCTTGCCGTACTTCTGACCGTACTCGTAAAACGTATCGCAAAGCTCGCGCATTTCCTCGGGGTAAATCGCGCCGTAGCTGTCTACCATGTAAACCATATCCACGCCCTCGCTCTTGCCGATAAGGTCAAGAGCCTGACGCACGTCGCTTTCGCTTGCCGTTGAGATTGCCATGATGTTTATGCTCGTTTCATAGCCCTTGTTGTGGCAATATTCAGCCATATCAATAGCCGCGGGAATTGTGTTTATGTACGTCGCGACGCGCACAACATCTATGACGCTGTCCTTCTTGTCTATAACGTCGCGCTCGAGATTTGTTCTGCCCACGTCAGCCATAACGGATATTTTAAGATCCGTGTCGTTGTCGCCGACAATCGCGCGTATATCCTCTTCCTTGCAGAACTTCCACTTTCCGAACTTGCTCTCGTCGAAAATGTCGTTCGACGCCTTGTAGCCGAATTCCATGTAATCGACTCCGGCTTTTACGTTCGTTTCGTAGAGCTTTTTCACGAACTCGTCCATGAAATAAAAATCGTTGACCAGTCCGCCGTCGCGGATAGTCGCGTCCATGACCTTTATATCAGGTCTGTAGGACATAATGTTTCCTTGTTTCGGTGCCATTTTATAATTCCTCCTACCGTACTACATTTTACCGCTTACCGCGGCAATTCCTTGCAACGCGCAAAGACAATCAATATTATAGCACATCGAAATAAAAAAATCAAGTCCCGACACGATTTTATTTTATACATTAAAAAACGGCGCGTGCGCGCCGTTTTTGTCAATATTTTTCAACAAGTCTTTTGTATTCCTCATCCGTAATCGGCATGACCGTACCGTGGCGGTAAATCATGTCAAAATCCATCGGCGGCGGCGACACAAAATTGCCGCGCGCTATGTCGTCCGTCACAAACGGCTTGTAGCCCTCCTGCTTCGCGTAATTGTCGAGCATCAGGCACCACTTGTTTTCGCCGTGGTACTTGAATATCGTCGGTCCTTCAAAGCCGAATACCGACGCGCCGTCTTCGCCGTTTATCGTGTACGTTTTAACGTCCTCCCAGCCATTTGAGAGCGACGCACTTTTCATCATCGTTACAGCCTTATGCGTCTCGTCCTTCGTGAAGCGGTAGTAAACGCCGTCATGCTCCGTTATGCAGGTGTCGATCGCGCTTTCGGCATTGTCTATGTAAATTTCGGGATCGGTGAACGTCTTAAAGTCCCTCGTGTACGACCTGTATACGCGTTCTTTCGCGTATCCGTCAAACGCTGCCTGCGACGCCCAGTATACCATGTACATACCCTTTTCGCCGTCGTATATGCTCTCGGGCGCCCATGCGCAGCCCGCGTCCGTCGCGGCAATTTCCGCAAGACGCGCCTCGCTCCAGCTTACGAGGTCATCGCTCTCCCATACGACGATGCTTCTCGAACCGTTTTGCTGACAGCTTATCCAGCAGTCGGGATCATCCTTTCTGTGGTAGATGCTGAGGTCTGTGGCGATTATAAAGAATTTTCCGTCCTCGCCGCGCAGTATGAATGGGTCGCGCACGCCCTTTTCGCCTATACCGCTCGTTAGAACCGGCTTTTTGCCGTTGAGCGTTTTCCACGTCCTTCCGTCAGCTGAAACGGAAAAGTAAATCTGCTCTTCGTCAGCCGTCCGTTCCCTGCCGGAAAAATGCACAAACAAATATGCTCTCAATTTCTGTTCCTCCGATTTAAACATTCATCTCCGCCAAAAGCTTTTCAAGTCCCGCAAGCTTCACACATGTTGTAAGCACTACGCATGCCTGCTTTAATTCCTCGGTTGACGGGAATGTCGGGGCTATGCGGATATTGCTGTCGTTCGGGTCTATGCCGTAGGGGTACGTCGCGCCAGCGCCGGTCATAACGACTCCCGCGTCCTTGCACAGGCTTACAACACGCTTTGCGCAGCCTTTCGGGGTATCGAGCGAAATGAAGTAGCCGCCGTTCGGACGCGTCCACTCCGCTATGCCGAGCGGCGCAAGCTCGGTGTCGAGCGCGTCAAGCACAGCCTCAAACTTCGGACGTATCACTGCCGCGTGCTTTTTCATGTGTTCGAGCATACCGTCGAAATCTCCGAAAAACTTCACGTGGCGGAGCTGATTTATCTTGTCGTGTCCTATCGTCTGTATCGTGAGCTGCTTCTTTATAAAGTCAAGATTAGCCTTTGACGCGGCAATCGCCGCTATGCCCGAACCCGGGAACGTGACCTTCGAAGTCGAGCAGAACTTGAATACCATATCGGGGTTGCCCGCCTTCTCGCACTCGTGGAGAATTTCAAGAATGTGATCCTGTCTGTCCTCGTAGAGGTGATGTATGCAGTAGGCGTTGTCCCAGTAAATGCGGAAATCCTTTGCCGCCGGCTTTAACGCCGCAAAACGGCGCACCGTTTCGTCCGAATATGTAATGCCCGACGGGTTTGAATACTTCGGCACGCACCATATGCCCTTTATGCTCTCGTCCTTTGAAACAAGCTCCTCGACCATGTCCATATCGGGTCCTTCGGTCGTCATGGGAATGTTTATCATCTCTATACCGAAAAACTCCGTTATCGCAAAATGTCTGTCGTAACCCGGTACGGGGCAGAGGAATTTAACCTTATCGAGCTTTGCCCACGGCGTGGAGCCCATTACGCCGTGCGTCATGGAGCGCGCGACGGTGTCGTACATCACGTTAAGGCTCGAGTTGCCATATATTATAATCTGGTCTACGGGACATTCTATCATCGCGCTCAGAAGTCTTTTTGCCTCAATTATGCCGTCAAGCACGCCGTAGTTGCGGCAGTCAATGCCTTCCTCGCCGACGAGGTCGCTTCCGCTGAGCGCGTCAACCATACCCATGGACAAATCGAGCTGCTCCTTGTTCGGCTTGCCGCGCGACATGTCGAGCTTTAACCCCATGCCCTGAAGTTCCTCATACTTTTCCTTTACCGCCTCGTACTCGGCGATAAGCTGTTCTCTTGTCATTTCACTGTACTTCATGTTTAACCCTCCGTATATGCTTTTTGATGCTTATTTTACCGAAAATCTGTACTCCGTCGTGAAGTCGTATTTATCCCCCGCTTTGAGCACCGGCGACGGAAAGTGCGCGTGCTTCATGGAATTGGGGAAATACTGCGTTTCAAGGCAGAACGCGTGATGAACGCCGTAGCGCGCGCCGCATTTGTAGACGCCCTCCTTAAGTCCGTTCGACGTGTAAAGCTGAACGCCGGGCTTATCGGTGTAAACGTCCATTGTAACGCCGTTTTCCGCGCACCGCACCGTCGCCGCACAGCGGTAGCCGGTGCCGTCAACCACAAAATTGTGGTCGTAGCCGGAGAACATTTTTATCTGATCAAAGTCGGAATTGATGTCTTTGCCAATCTTCTTTTCCTCGCGGAAGTCGAACGGCGTTCCCTCTGCCGACAGAACCTCGCCCGTCGGCATACAGCCATCGTTGTTCGGCGTGTAGAACGACGCGTTCAGCTTCAAAAGCTGCTCCGTCATTTCGCCGCTGTCATGTCCCGCGAGATTAAAATACGCGTGGTTTGTGAGGTTTACGACCGTGTCCTTGTCGGAAACAGCCTCGTAGTGGATTTTGAGCGCGTTGTCCTTCGTGACAGTGTATGTGACGGTCACGTCGAGATTTCCCGGGAAACCTTCCTCGCCGTCGGGCGACGTGAGAGTAAGCGTGAGCGACGGTTCTTCGCCGTCATGCTCCACAGCGTTCCACACCTTTTTGTCAAAGCCGATATTGCCGCCGTGAAGACTGTTTTCGCCCTCGTTTTTGCCGACGCGGTACGTCTGTCCGTTAAGCGTAAATTCGGCGTTTTCTATTCTGTTCGCGTGTCTGCCTATAAGTGCGCCGAGGTAGCCGCTGTTATTCAGGTAGTCGCTCATGCTGTCGCGTCCGAGCACAACGTCAACCTCCGCGCCGTTTTTGTCGGGTACGCGAAGGCTTCTGAGTATTCCGCCGTATGTGAGTATTTCGGCTGTTACCGCGCCGTTTGCAAGCGTGTATAAATATACGACCTCGCCCTGCGGCGTTTTGCCGTATTCGCTCTTTGTAACTGACATTTGTATTTTCCTCCTCCGTGCATTTTATGTAAAATTATTCATATGCTTTCAGAACATCATTTGCCTTCATATTTTATCATATTTTCCGCATTTCGTCAATAACGGACGGCATGGCTATATACAAAAAAAGTCCGTCCTCTCGGACGGACAATTTTATACAAATTCACAAAAAACGGAGTTCGACACATCCACGCCGCGCCGCGTAAGGCTGTACGAGCCGCCACAGCGTCTCATAAGTCCCGACCGCGTGAACCTGTCTAAAATATCGCCGTATTCATCTTCGAGCGTAGTCCCAAAAAGCTCAAAAAATCGGTCGGAGCTTATCCCTCTGTTCATGCGAAGTCCCGTTATTATAAACTCCGACATCTTATCGCGACGCGTGAGGGGGGTGACTTCCCTTCCCCCGCCGCGTATATATTCCGCGAGGTCGGACGTATTGTACGCGCGGCTCACGCCGTCAAACGAGTGCGCCGCCGCGCCGATACCGATATACGGCTCAAACGTCCAGTATTTTATGTTGTGGGCGCACTCAAAGCCGTCTTTCGCGAAATTCGATATTTCATATTGGCTAAAGCCGTTTTTTGCGAGGTAATCTATTGTATACGCGTACATTTCCCTGTCCTCGTCGTCGCTCGGCAGCACGAGCGTACCTGCCCCGTACTCTGCGGCAAGCGGCGTACCGTCCTCTATTATGAGACTGTACGCGCTTATGTGCGTCACGGGGAGCGAAACGGCAGTTTCAAGCGTTTTTTTAAGGCTTTCCATGGTCTGATTGGGGAGCGCGGTCATAAGATCAACGCTTATGTTCTCAAACCCCGCCTTATACAAATCCCCGACCGCGCTGTACGCCTCTTCTGCGGTGTGTATTCTTCCGACCGCGCGTAGTTCCGCGTCGTTAAACGACTGCACGCCCACGCTTGCGCGGTTTACGCCGCCCGAGAGCAGCGCGTCGGTTTTGCGTGCGTCGAGCGTACCGGGGTTGATTTCGACGGTAAACTCGTAATTTTCGGCTATGTCAAACGTGTCAAATACCGACCGCGTAAGGCGCGTGAGGCTATCCACGTCCAAAATTGACGGAGTGCCGCCGCCGACAAAAATCGTGTCGGCTTTTTTGCCGGCGTGACATTTCATCTCGCGTTCAAGCGCGTCAAGGTACGCGCCGATACAGTCCTCACGTCCCGCGTAGGACACGAAATCACAGTATTTGCATTTTCTTTTGCAGAAGGGTATGTGAATATATATTCCGTTCATTTTTACCCCTCTCAGTCGAACAACGATACCTGGTCGGATTCGGCGAGCTCGTCAAAACAGCCGCTTGCTTCAAGGACGGACAAAGTGGTTTTGCCTATACCCGTACGAAGCCGTAAGTCCTCGACGTTTCGGAACTCGCCCTTTTCGCGTTCCGCCGCTATCGCGAGAGCGTCGTTGTCGCTTACTCCGGGCATCGCGTTTAACGGCGGAAGTATACCGCCCTCGGTGCGGAGGAAGTTGAGCGCGTGGGACTTGTAAAGGTCTACCTGCACAAAATTTATACCGCGCGCGTACATCTCTACGCATATTTCGAGTATCGGTATAAGTCCCTCCTCCTTCGGAGTGGCAGTGTTGTCCTTCTTTTTTGCGTTTATCGCTCTTATTTCCTCGCGTACTCTCTCCTCGCCGCGCGCCATTATCGACGCGTCGAAGTCGTCGGCGCGGACGGAGAAATACGCCATGTAAAACGCCTCGGGGTAATGCACCTTGTAGTACGCTATGCGGAACGCCGACATTACGTACGCTACGGCGTGCGCCTTCGGAAACATGTACTTTATCTTTTTGCACGACGCGATGTACCAGTCGGGAACGTTATGGTCTCGCATTTCCTGCTCGTATTCGGGCGTAAGACCCTTGCCCTTTCTCACCATTTCCATTATTTTGAACGCGTGTTCGTTTTCCAGTCCCATGGAAATAAGGTATATCATAATATCGTCGCGCGCGCAGATCGAGTGTGACAGGTCGGTTTTACCCTCGCGGATAAGCTCCTGCGCGTTGCCTATCCACACGTCGGTGCCGTGCGACAAGCCCGATATGCGCACAAGCTCCGAAAACGTCGTGGGCTTTGTGTCCTCCAGCATCTGACGCACAAATTTTGTGCCGAACTCCGGCACGCCGTATGTGCCAAGATTTGTGCCTATATCCTTGCCGGGCAGAAGCTTTAACGCCTTATTCGACGTGAAAAGACTCATCGTTTCCTTGTCGCCTATCGGTATGTCGCGCGCCTTTATGCCGGTTATATCCTCCAGCATTTTTATGACCGTCGGGTCATCGTGACCGAGTTCGTCGAGCTTTAACAGGTTCTGGTCGATTTTGTGATAGTCGAAATGCGTTGTTATTATGTCGGAATTGGGGTCGTCCGCCGGGTGCTGCACCGGGCAGAACTCGTGTATGTCGTTTTCGAACGGCACAACGATTATGCCGCCCGGGTGCTGACCGGTCGTGCGCTTCACGCCCTCGCAGCCCTTCGCAAGACGCATCATCTCCGCGCCGCGCATCGTAATACCCTTGTCCTCGCAGTAGCGCTTCACGTATCCGAACGCGGTCTTTTCCGCGACAGTGCCTATCGTACCGGCGCGGAACACCTTGCCTTCGCCGAAATACGTTTCTGTGTACTTGTGTATCACAGGCTGGTACACGCCGGAAAAGTTGAGGTCAATATCCGGCTCCTTGTCGCCCTTGAAGCCCAAAAACGTTTCAAACGGTATATCGTGACCGTCCTTGCGGTACATCGTGCCGCACTTCGGACACTTCTTGTCGGGAAGGTCGCAGCCCGATATACCCGTTTCGCTTTCTATAAATTCGACGTTCTTGCAGTTGGGGCAAATGTAGTGCGCCTGCAGAGAGTTTACCTCTGTTATGTCGGAAAGGTACGCCACAAGCGACGAGCCGACCGAGCCGCGCGAGCCGACGAGATAGCCGTCCGCGAGCGAGTGTCGCACAAGCTCCTGCGCTATCTTGTACATTACCGAGAAGCCGTAGGTCGTTATGGAGTAAAGCTCCTTGTCAAGACGCTTTTGCACAACTTCGGGCAGCGGGTCGCCGTAAATTTCCTTTGCGCGCCGCGTCGCGTCGTTTACTATATCCTCCTCCGCGCCCGGTATTACAGGCGGGCATTTCTTTTCGGGGATAGGGCGCACGTCGCCTATCATGTCGGCTATTAGGTTCGTGTTGTCAACAACGACCTCTCTCGCCTTCTGCGGTCCGAGGTACTCAAACTCCTTCATCATTTCTTCGGTCGTGCGGAAATAGAGCGGAGCCTGGTTGTCCGCGTCGGCAAAGCCCTTGTAATTCATCAGGATTTTGCGGTAGTCCGCGCCCTCCTCGTCCATGAAATGCACGTCGCAAGTGGCGCAGACGGGCTTGTTGTACTTTTCGCCGAGACTGACTATAAAGCGGTTCAAATTTTGCAGATCCTCGTCGGTGTTGATTGTCGGGTGATGGCTGTCACGCTTCATGTACGCGTTGTTGCCTATCGGCTGTATTTCGAGGTAATCGTAAAAGCTTACTATATCCTCAATCGTTTCGTCGTTTTCACCCTCGACTATCGCGCGCACAAGCTCGCCAGCTTCGCACGCCGAGCCTAAAATAAGTCCCTCGCGCTTTTCGGCAAGCAGACTTTTCGGTATGCGCGGCACGCGGTAGAAATATTTAAGCTGCGACTCCGACACCAATTCGTATATGTGCCGAAGTCCAACCGCGTTTTTTGCGAGAATTATTATATGAAACGCCTTGTTTTTAAGCGCCGCCGCGCGCAGGTCAAATATGTCGTTAAAGGTTTTAAGCTCCGTTTTGCCTTCCTCACGGAGCGTTTCGAGCATTTTAACAAACACGTCTGCCGTAGCCTTCGCGTCGTCAACGGCGCGATGGTGGTTTTCGAGCATTACGCCGAGGTGCTTCGTGAGCGTGTCTAGCCTGAAATTGTGCAGGTCGGGATACATGCACCGCGCGAGCATAAGCGTGTCGAGTACGCAGAAATTATATTCAATGCCGCTTTCCTTCGCGGCTTTTTCGATAAAGCCCGTGTCAAACGCGGCGTTGTGTGCCACAAGCACGCAGCCGTCACAGAACTTCAGGAAATCACCGATTATCTCACCTATTTTCGGCGCGTCCTTTACCATACTGTCGTTTATACCGGTGAGGTTCACTATGTCCTCAGGTATGGGCTGACCGGGGTTCACGAACGTTGACCACCTGTCGGTAATCTCGCCGTTTACGACCTTTACAGCGCCTATTTCGGTTATGTTGTTTTTATTTTTATCAAGTCCCGTCGTTTCTATATCGAACACGACAAACGGGCTGTCAACCGTTTCGTCAGCCGCGCCGTAGGTTATGCGCTTGCTGTCGTCTATAAGGTAGCCCTCGAGACCGTATATGACCTTTATTTTTTTATTGTAGTCCGACGCCTTCATCGCGTCGGGGAACGACTGTACAACGCCGTGGTCGGTTACGGCTATCGCCTTGTGACCCCACATAGCGGCGCGCTCTATGAGCTTTTCGACCGGCGTTACAGCGTCCATCGCTGACATCTGCGTGTGCAGGTGAAGCTCGACGCGTTTTTTTTGCGCGTTGTCCTGTTTAAGCGGCGGCGCGGGTATTTCGGCTACAGCGTTTATCATTACGACAGTTTCATTCATATACTCGTCGTACTGCACCCTGCCGCTTATGACAACATATGCGCCGCCGTTCTTTACGCCCTTTTTGAGCGCGCCGAACAGTGTTGTAAATGCCTCGTCGTCGTCCGTTTTGCGGATAAAGAGCTTTGCGGAAACGGAGTCGGTGTTGTCGGTCATGTGTATGGTTATAAGGTGAAATTCCTTGCCCGTTTTTTTTGAAACTATATCGCGGTCCTCGGCAAAAAAAACCCTGCCGGAAATTATTACCTGTCCCGACACGGAGTTTAATGAGCTTATCGCAACTATATTGCCTTTTATCGGTCTGCCGTAGAGCATGTTGAAAACATCGGCTTTACCGCGGTATTTGACCGCGCCCGAGCCGTTTTGCTCCTCCTTCGGCACGGTGTAAATCATGACGTTGCGGTCGATTGCTCCGCCGCCGTCCTCAACAGCCGTCAACACATCCATGAAGCCGCCCGCGCGCTTTACCTCGCTCCGCACGAGCGACGCGGCGTAATCCGACGTTCCCTCGGGGAGCGTTATTTTTATTTTGCGCTTGTTTTTGGAAACGCTTATTTTTTTAATCTCGATTTCCGCGATTTCCGAGTCGGTAATCTGCGGAAATACAACGCCCAGCTTCGGTTTCAAATCGGCTTCACTCCTTTC
>CANQQS010000032.1 GCA_947626045.1 uncultured Clostridia bacterium
TCCTTTTTAACAGTGTATATTTTTTTATATGAAACACCGGCGTCGCGGAAAATCCGATTGATTACACCGAGCGCCCGGTCGTCAACTCTCACCGAATATGAGCAGCCGCCGCTTCTTATCTGCGGCGGTGTTTTTACAACATAAGCCGGAAAAGCGATTGTCCGTTCTATCACCTTTCTGAGTCTTTCAGCGGTTGTCGCGCTGCCGACTACAATATACATATTCTCAACTCCTCTCATCATCTTTCGGTACTACTATAATATTCCGAAAGGGATGGATTAGTGAAAATCATGTATTGACTTTTGGCGCGGCGTGTGGTATTATAATTGTTGCTTGCCGATGTGGTGGAACTGGCAGACGCGCGGGACTCAAAATCCCGTGAGAGCAATCTCGTGTGGGTTCGACCCCCACCATCGGCACCAAAAAATGACTTGAAACCGCGGATTTCGAGTCATTTTTTATTTTTATCGGATTTTGTAAAGAGTTGATTTGCGTTATAGTAATTTATAATAAATCCTCTTGCCGTTTGCTATTGCCAAAATTTATTCTGTATGCTATAATTTATATATAAATCCGACCTTAACCAAGGAGAAAAAGCCATGAATACCGATAAAAACCAGATTATTGCCAATGCCTTAATGAACATAGAGCCGATGCCGTTAGCCGAGAACAAAAAGCCCGATTTACAGCAATATGTGAAAATCCCGTTCGGTTCACTTGCTTCTCTCGGAGCAATGTTCACTCCTTTTACAAAAACTGTACAGGAAGTGGTTACTTCCGGCGGTGGGAATTTGTACAGACCCGTTGATTATTTAGGGAATATCATAACTCTGCCATTTGCAAGAAAAGACGGATCGGGATATGCTCATTCTTATAAGGTTGGGGATTCGTTAAGGAATGCAAGTTTTGTACCGGTAGATTCGATTTCTTCAAAAGCCACGTCCCTTGTATATAACCCAAGCACTCTCTTTATGGGCGCTGCTATGATTAGCATGCAAAAAGAAATATCCGATATTAAAGAAACTCAACGGCAAATTATGGATTTTATACATGACGATAAGCTCGCGTCTTTAAAAGGTGATTTGCTCTATCTCGGTACTGTCATCAATGACTATCAATACAATCTCGACAGCGATACATATAAAGCAACTGCCCATGTAAAGGTTCAGGACATACTGCAAAACGCAAAGCGTAACGTATTATTCTATACCGAGCGAATAAACAAGCTTGCCGATAAAGACACTTTCCTTGTTGTTGATAAGTCTATAAAAAACACTCTTGACAAAATGATTTCCGAATTTTCCGAATACAGACTTGCCCTGTATTTATACGGCTTTTCGTCATTCCTTAATGTTATGCTTCTTGAAAATTTCAACGAGGACTATCTAAACAGTGTAATAGACCGTCTTGAGGACTGCTCATACCAATATCGCGAATTGTATACGAAATGCTACAATCTCATTGAAGAGCAAACCGGCAAATCGCTTGACACTCTCGCTGCCGATTTGGTTGCCGATGCGGCTAAAGGAATTGGTAACCTTATTGCAAAGCTGCCTTTAGCGAACCGAGTGCAGCTCGATGAAAAACTCATAAAAGCGCATGATTCCATAGACGCCGCCAAATCCGCAAAAAATTCAAGGATTGCCGAAACCCTTATCGCAAACCGCAACGGAGGCGTTCAAACATTTATAGACAACCTTAAACATGTAAATCAGATGTACAACTATCCCACAGAGATTTTGTTTGACGATAAAAACATGTATATAAGACTAATAGCTTAATGTCTTAGCGGGTTAGTCGATTTCGCAATGATTTATCGGTCTTCTTGCAAAGGTCGAGCGTTTCATGTTTTTTGCTTCTCAAAAATTTTGCATAAAAAATAAGAGCCGAACTTTACGTCCAGCTCTCGGTTTATCATACCTAGATCTTTTCATTTGGACAAATTTTGCGGCATTCCGGATAGGTCGGAAATCCGCATACAGCACATAAATCGGAATGTCTTCCATCATCAGGATATTCTTCATCTCTCGACTCTATATATTTAAACCCCGTGTCTGTGAGCTCATAGGTATTAACATGTATGGTTTTTGTTTTCATAATAATTTCTCCCCGCAATTATTCTAAAATGAATTATAACAAAAAATAGTTTCTGTGTCAACAAAGAGTAAAGACCGGAGTATCAGACGTTATAAGTGATTTACGGGCGACCGCATAGCTCCCTCGGAGGGGGTCATAGGAACGCCGGTTGTCTAAAAAAGTATTGACAAAAGATACAAAATGTGGTATAATATCTATAAAAGATACAGAAAAGCGTATCATACCGCCAAAAGCGCACGGAGCTTATCCGAAGAATACAGTGACGAGGGATGACGCGCGGAGTATGTATCAAAATCGCGGAAAGGGGTGAACTGTTTGGTTCAACTCGATTTCAGCGCCTTCAAGCCGACCACTTTACTCAGCAAGTGGTGGCAAATAGTGGCGCAGCACTTTAGGCTCCTGCAGGACGCCCACAACGCGCTTGACGAATGTCTCACCGATGAAATCGCGGCGCGTGAGGCGGACAAGGAGGAGCTTCTGCGTCTTCAGGGGGAGGAGACGGCGCAGAGGCAGCAGGCGGACAACAATCTTGCGGATAGCATAAACGCCGCAAAGACCGAGATGTCAGCCGCTATAAGCAGCGAAGCGGATACGCGCGCGGCGGCGGACGCAAGGCTTGACGGTGAAATATCGGTTCTCAGAGCCGCGTCACACACGCACGAAAACTTTGAGGTTTTGGGGGATATTACCGCGGAGGACGTGTACAAGTGGAACAAATCGGCTGACGAAAAGCTCGACAACACAGAGTTTTTGGACTACCTCGACGGCGTGTGCGCCGATATGTCAAGAAAAATCGGCGAGCTTTACACGCTTGGCGGTGTGGAAGTGTACGACGGCGGTCTGTACGGAGAAATTTACGCGGGCGCGTCGCTCGACGGCGGTGACGACGAGGAAGCGGAAAGAACCGGCATTGATTTCGGAAGCTTCGACGACGTTATGCCGGGCGAGGCGACAATCGACGGCGGCGTGTACGCCTGAGAAACAAAATGCGGAGGGATACCATAATATCCCTCCGTGTTTTTTGCCGTTATGCTTGATTTTTTCGATTAAATGTGTTAGTATATATGCGGAAATAATCATAATGGAGGAATGAGTTATGGAAATAACGAAGGATACAACAATGGGCGAGATGCTCGATTATGACGGCGGAATTGCGTATATACTGATGCAGTCGGGTATGCACTGCGTGGGCTGTCCGTCGTCGATAGGCGAGACGCTCGAGGAGGCGTGCGTTGTCCACGGTCTGGACTGCAACGCCGTACTCGCGCAGATTACGGAGTACCTCGCGTCAAAAAAGGAGGCGTAATCATGGTTAAGACAATCGCAAAGGTTGAAGGTATGATGTGCGCCCACTGCGAGGCTCACACGAACGAGGCGGTTCGCGCGGCGTTCGACGTTAAGGAGGTAACCTCGTCCGCGAAAAAGGGCGAAACGGTTATCGTTTCCGAAAACGAGATTGACGGCGCGAAACTTACCGACGTTATCGCCGAGGCAGGCTACAAGGTTACGGGCGTTACGTCCGAGCCGTATAAAAAGGGTCTTTTCGGCAAATTCGGAAAATAAACGCGGTAAAAATATGTATAAAAGGAACGTATCCGGCGATACGTTCTTTTTTTGTGCAAAAAATTTGAAATATCGGTCATATTTTTGTCTTTGCCGGAATATATTTAATGTAAAGGTAAAATTTTACCGTCAAATTAAAAAACGTTCGGCTGCAGCGGACGTTTATAAAAAACCACAAAAGCAAAAGGAAAGAAGTGAATGTTATGAACGAGAATGAAAACAAAATCTATCAAGATGATTTTGACATGCCCGAAAGCGTCGCGGACGAGCTTGAAAAACAGCCGTGCGAATATGATGCAGGCATGGCTGACAGCGGGAGCGATAAGCCTCCGGAGGGCGGAGAAAAATCGGATACAGAAGAAAACACCAAACCGGACGCCTTGATCGATCAGATATATAATGCGATAAACGAGGTAATAGGCGGAACAAACAAAAATCAAATATTCTGCATGATGTCTCCCGGCACGACGCTAAATCCTTCGGATTACCAATACGACACCGAAGGTGAAAAACCGCTGACGGTTGCGGCAAACGAATCGAGGCTCGTAAATAAGCTTTTCGACCCGTGCCACGTTACGGGCAGCGACAACGGACGCTCGCTCCCGACGCAGTTTTTGTCCGCTCTGAACGTGCTTACCCCGAGGCTCAACCCTAAGCTTGCGAATGCGAAAAATATTCTGCGCTCAATGCTTATGATGAAAATAAAGTATGAGTTTGAGGACGGCCCCGTAGAGGCGACATTCCAAAAGATATTTTATCGTCTGTACGATGAATGGGTGGAGGAAAAGCGTAAATGGGCGCAGGTGCAGAGCAGCAAAAAAGCCGAAATAAGAGCCAAATATGCCGGCAATACGGAGGAAAACAAGAAAAAGATAGAAGAGGAGTATCTGGAGTGGTATCAGATTGAGGCAGAGCCTTATCTGCTCGCGGTTGAGGCGAAGCTCGGCAAGATACTCGGCTTGTTTTCCATAGACGATATGCAGATTATAGAGGGGGTATTAAACAGCAGCGTGGGCTCGGAGCTTTACGAGGCGAAAACATCCGTCTTAAACGCGAAGAGATACAATCCCGACGGCGGCGTCACATACCCCGTCACGCTTACGCCGTCCGACTGGCCCAAGCTTCTCAACAGTAATTTTGCCGCCGTTGATTTGCTCGATACGCCCGACGCGCTCATGCAGAAATACAGAACGCTCTCGGCGCGCCGTCTGTCGCTTACGAGCCAAATTGAGAGATTTAAGGAGCTTGACAAAAGCGAAGTGCTTAAACAAGAAATAAATGATTTGAAAAATAAAAAAGCGGATTATGACAACAGCTTCCAACAAGCAATGAACACATACGGCGAAGGTGTGGTGGCTTTGATAAAAACAATAGTCGGCTTCTTTAACGGTGAAGATAAGAGTCTCGATTTTGTATACGAGATGCAGCGCAAAAAAGCAAACAGCGCAAGCGACAAAAAACAAGCTATTGATTTGGAGAAATTAAAGGAACTTCTGAGAGCATCATCCACAGCACAGCAGAACTTTGTCGATGCGGCGAAGGCTTTTGCCGAGGCGGGACGTAATGTCATCGCCGATAAAGCAATGAAATTTTCCGATGTTCTTATCCCTCTTGTCAAGGAGCTTGACGACGTCAACAGACAAATCGAGGATATTCAGGCAAGGGTACAGCGTTCCGTTTTGTTAGGCAGCGAATCGACAGACCTTACGGCCCGCGCCGCCGAAAACGAATTTATGGAGGTCATTATAAACACAGACGCCTCCTCCACAACGTCGAAAAGCTCATTGGCGTCGAGCGCGTCAGAGTCAAACTACGGCGTTTCGTTCTTGCTCGGCGGTTACAGCGAGTCCAAATCAAAGGCTATGTCTGACGTTTCCGCTTTCAGCGAATCCAAAGACACCAAAATAGACATAGGCTTTCACGTGACGAAGGTGGACATTTCGCGCGCATGGTTTAATCCGGGAGTGTTCAAGCTGAGCAATGACATGTTTAACATGGCGGGAAAGCGTATTTCGTATAATCCCAAGGAGCATACGGGCACGCAGAGCGAGGAAGATATGTTTGACGATATGAGCAAGTGCATTTTCCCGTGTTTCCCCGCCGCGTTTGTAATCGCGAAGGACGTTACGATACGGTTGTCAACAAGCAGCGCGGTGAGCAGCACGGTGCGCAGCGTCATGGAGGAACAAGTCGCAAAGGGCGGCGGCGTGTTCTGCTTCAGCGGAAGCTCGGCTTCGTCATCCTCGTCGGAGACCGGCTCCGCAAAGGTACAAAACACGGAAAAAGGTCTTACGATAAAATTCCCCGGGGCACAGATTTTGGGATATTACCTTGAAAAAACGCCTCCCGACGAGAGCCGTTACCTCACTTCGGGAAAATCGGAGGGTGATATTTCAAAGGACGATATGTCAATCGAGGAGTTTATTGAGTCATGTAAAAAGATGATGGAAACACTGCAGCAATCACGGGAGAACGTGAAGGGAGGAACAATATTATGAAGATAGGAGTTAATTGCGGTCATACGGTAAGCGGTCAGCCCGGATGCGGCGCGGTCGGACTTATCGACGAGAGCAAAGAGACGCGCGAGGTAGGCAAGCGCCTTATAGAAATTTTGAGAAAAGCAGGTCACACCGTCGTAGACTGCACGAACGATTACGCGAAAAGCACGAGTGAAAATCTTGCGGAGATAGTGCGTATGGCAAACGCACAGCCGCTCGACCTGTTTGTGTCGATTCATTTCAATTCCGGCGGCGGTAAGGGCAGCGAGGTATTTACATACGGAGGTCAGCGCCACGCGGAAGCGGTCGCGGCATGCGAGAAGCTCCACGCACTCGGATTTGTAAATCGCGGCGTAAAGGACGGATCGGATCTGTACGTTATACACAGGACGGCAGCGAAGTCAATGCTTGTCGAGGTGTGCTTTGTCGATACGGCGTCGGATGTGGATTTGTACCACAAGCTCGGCGCGCAGCGCGTTGCCGAAGCAATCTCGGAGGCAATTACGGGCGGACACAGTGAAGGAAGCGGCGAGATGACGCAGACGCAGTACGAGGAGCTTAAACAGGAGATAGGCAAGCTGAACCTATGATTTACGATTACATGGACGACAATATGCCGTCATGGGCGAAGCCTACGGTGCAAAAGCTCATGGATAAAGGTATTTTTGCCGGCGGGAGCGACGGCAGGCTCGGTCTGACAGATGAAATGCTCCGCATATTTGTCATCAACGACAGAGCGGGATTGTACGGTTGACTGTCATAGCGGAATACAAAAGAGCGTATCAGAGGAAAATGATACGCTCTTTTACTTACCCTTTTATCTTATACAATTTTATTGTGCCCATTCCATGATATTTTTACTGTAAGACAGAGAAATTTTGTTTCCGTATTACCTCTGAACATTCTGCCGCTATAATATGACCGCATCGCATCTTTATAATCTTTTTCGTTTTGCGATGCGTTACCTGTTCGCGTTGTCATTGTTGTTGACATTGCAGATTTCAACTCACGCACCCCTTGCGGGGCGCGACTTTGATATAGTAATATTTAAAATTTCAACTCACGTGTCGTTTTTAACACAAATACAAATTATATTATAACATGATTGCGTCAACCTGTCAACAATTCAAAACCCTTTTACGTATATAACAAAATTTGCTTATATTTTTAAAAAATCTTGACTTTTATTCAAACATAATATATAATAATAATTAAAGAAAATATATATTAAGGGAGAGATTTTATGGAAAATTATGTGGCTCACACATCAAGCGATGGCAGGACGCAGAGCGTTCAAGAGCATCTTAAACAAACCGCAAAATTAAGCCGCGCCAACGCCATGCCGGATTTTGCGGAGCTTGCGTATTGCTGCGGACTGTATCACGATTTGGGCAAGTATTCTCCCGAGTTTCAGAACTACATAAAGAACTCGGGAGCAAAGACGGTACATGCGCGGTCCGGCGCTGTACGCGTTATTGAAAAGTGTAAAAAGTCATATGCGGCGATGCTCGGATATTGCATCGGCGGACATCATTCGGGTTTGCCGGACGGCGGGGTCAGGAACGATAATCCCGAACAGCCTACACTTTGGGGCATGACAAAAAGGGAAAGATACGATTGCTCCGCATTTGACAAGGAAATCGGAGACCAATTTCCCGACGATACCCTGTTTGGTTTGCTGCGTAAAATGCCGACAGACAAAGAAGTGATTGAGGTTTATGCGTTTCTCACACGATATATTTATTCATGCCTCACCGACGCGGATTTTATTGACACGGAGCGGTTTTGCCAACCTGACGCTGAGCGCGGCATAAATGGAGATTTTGAAGCCGCGTACAAAAAGGTCTGCGCGAAGCTTGACGCCTTTGAATGTGTGACGGAGTTGCAGAAGGCGCGCAGTGGTATTCAGAACCGGGTTTACGAAAGCATGAAAAACAACAGCGCCAATATTTATATCGTCGATATGCCTACCGGAAGCGGTAAGACGCTGTGCAGCATAAAAGCCGCTCTGGAAACGGCGATCAGGCTTAAGAAAAAACGAATTATCTATATTATCCCCTACACGAGTATTATTGAGCAAACAGCCGAGATTTTCAGAGATATATTCGGCGATGTGCTGCCGGTTTTGGAACATCACTCAAATTACGATTTTGACGACCCGAGTAAAAATGACGACGAAAGCGGAACAACAAGCGAAAAATTAAAAAAGACTTGCGAAAACTACGACGCGCCTTTAATCATTACAACAAACGTTCAATTCTTTGAATCACTTTATCACAACAAAAGCAGCCGACTTCGAAAGCTTCACAATTTTGCGGACAGCGTGCTTGTGTTCGATGAAATTCACACGCTGCCGATTAAATACATTCAGCCTTGCCTGCGCGCTGTCGGTTATATAACCGAGTATTTGAATTCCACGGCGGTTTTAATGTCGGCGACAATGCCCGACTATACTCGATTCGCCGAGAAATATATTCCTCAAAGCACGAAAATTGAATATGTTGTTAAAGATAACAGCCTTTTCGACCGTTTTGACAAATGCAGATATGAATATATCGGGCAAAGTGATATACAGACTATAGCGGAAAAAGCGCTTGCGCAGGAGAATGCGCTCGTCATTGTCAACAAAAGGAATACGGCGCGGGAGATGTACAATATGTGCAAGGGCGCGCCCGATTGTAATGTGTATCACTTATCCACGTATATAACGCCCTCAGATCGCTCGAAAACCATAGATAAAATACGGGACGATCTTAAAAACGGATTAAAAACAATCGTAATTTCCACATCGCTTATCGAGGCGGGCGTTGACTTGGATTTTAAGTCGGTGTTCCGTGAAATCGCGGGACTCGATAATATTATTCAGTCGGGCGGACGCTGCAACCGCGAGGGTAAAATGAAGGTCGGAAACGTGGTCGTATTCAGGCTCGGGCATCTTAAGGGAGATATGGAGATCAGAGCGAATGTTACGGAAAAACTTTTCGAGGAATTTAAAAACATTTCTTCGCAGGCGGCGGTGCAGGCATACTATGACAGAATATTTGCCGCCGCAGACAAAATGATCGAGAGCAACTCGATAACGGCGATTATGGGGAAAATGAGGTTTGACGGAATACCGTTCCGAATATACGCGCAGACGTTTAATTTTATAGAATCGGCGACAGTCGGCATAGTTATCCCGTGCGAGGAGAACGCGGAGCTTATAGAAAAATTGGAATACGGAGCGCTTTCCGTCAAACGAAAGCTGCAGCGGTACTGCGCGTCCATCCACTCATATGAGCTCAAGGAGCTGATAGACAAGGGCGCGGTAAAGCTGCTGGAAGAAACGTATATTTTGTCCAATCCCGATTATTACAACGGGGAAGTAGGACTTGATATAAATGCAAATTTTGATTATTTTTCGTAAAGGAGGTTGAAGAAAAAATGGGCTATGGATTTAAAATCATGGTGAGCGGACAATATGCGTGCTTTACCCGTCCCGAGATGAAAACGGAGAGGGTGAGCTATGACGTTCCGACGCCGGGCGCTATGGAGGGGCTTATCAAAAGCATTTACTGGAAGCCCGCGTTTCGGATTGTGGTGGACAAGATCGTGGTGTTCAGTCCAATCAAATTCGTAAACGTACGGCGCAATGAGGTTGAGGAAAAAGTAAGCTTCTCAAAAGTGAAGCGGCAGATGAAGGACGGACAGGAGCGAGTCGGACTGTACACATCAGAAATCAGAAGTCAGCGCGGCAGTATGATTTTGAAGGACGTTTTGTACGGTGTCGAGTTTCATTTCGAGCTTACCGGCATAAGGAGCGAGCATGACGACGAAAGCGAAGAAAAACACTACAACATAATGCTGCGCAGATTGAAAAAGGGACAGTTTTTCCGACAGCCGGTTCTCGGCTGCCGCGAGTTCGCCGTGGACAAAATCGAGCTTGTGGACGAGTTCCCAATGAACAGAGTGTCCAAGGAGCTGGAGGGCGACGTGGATCTCGGTTATATGCTGTACCACATGAAGTTCCGCGACGGCGGTATTCCGAAGGACAACGACTGGGAAGCGCACAAATTCTCGGACGAGGCGGACGCGATGTTTTACCGCCCGCATATGGTTGACGGAGTGATAGACGTCGCGAAATACGGGGAGGTGATGAAATGCTGATAAACGCGCTTAACGATTATTACGATTTTTTATCCGAGGCGGGCATGGCTTCGCCGTCGGGAACATCACCGCAGAAAATCACTCATATGATAGCGCTCAGAGCCGACGGCTCGATAGGCGATATTATGGATGTGCGCGAACCGGGAAAACCAGACAAAAACGGCAAGTCAAAGCTTGAACCTATCAGTGTTATTTTGCCGAAGCGGGAACAGAGAACGTCGAACATTTGCCCCAATATAATAGAACATCATCCGCAGTATATTTTCGGATTGAGCTATGATAAAAGAGCGGAAATCTTTAGTGACAAAAATAAAAAAGACAAAGAGAAGCACGAGCGCTTTGTTGAATTGAATTTGGCGTACACCGAAGGAATGACGTCCGATATTGTAACGGCGTACAGGAATTTTCTGAAAAACTGGACGCCGGCAAATGAGACGAAAAACGCGGAGCTTATGAATATAACAAAGGAATATTCCCAACTGACTTTTGTCTTTTGTCTCGACGGTCATCCGGAAATCATTTTGCATGATGAGAACGGAGAGATAATGCAAAAGGCTATGAGCGTCGTAAGCGTCGATGAACAGATTGACGGAGTGTGCGCGGTGACCGGCAGACCGGCGGAGATTGCGAGCAACCATGACAATATAAAAGGGATTCGCGGCGGACAAGATTCACCACTGGTGAGCTTTAATAAACCGGCTTTTGAATCGTACGGAAAAAAGAAATCGTATAACGGCTCAATATCCAAGGATGTAATGAAGCGTTATACCGAGGCTTTTAACATTCTATTAAGCGACCCGAAGCATCATTATTATCTGGACGGTTTAACCATAATATTCTGGGCGATGTCAACGGACGACAGTAAAGAAACGGACGCGCTTATAAGTATGCTCGGTTTCGGAGACGAAAAAGCCGACGCGTCCGAGGTGGACGAATGGCTTAAAAACGCATTAAAGGAATTGAGCGAGGGAAGAGAAATCAATTTGTCAACCGCGGGCATTGATGAAAACGTAACGTTTTATATAGCAGGTCTCGCGCCGAACAGCGGACGAATTACGCAGAAATTTATATACCGCGATCAATACGGAAAAATATTCAGGAACGCCGCACGGCATCAGGCGGACATGCGGCTTGACGGCGGCGGACAACAAATATCTATTTGGCGTATGCTGCGTGAAATGAAATCGCCGAAGAGTAAAAAGGAAACGACGCCTCCGCCCGTTATCGCGGCAATTTTTACGGCAATACTTAACGGAACGCGCTATCCCGACACTCTGCTTGAAACGATTGTAAGGCGGGGTAAGGTTGACAAGTCAATAAATTACGCGCGCACCGGCATTATAAAGGCTTGCATAAACAGAAATTTAAGGTTAAATAAAAAGAAGGAGGAAATTAAAGTGTCACTCGACAAAACAAACACAAATCAGGCGTACCTGTGCGGAAGACTGTTCGCGGTTCTGGAGCATATTCAGCAGAACGCGCTGGGAAATTTGAACAGAACGATTAAGGATTCATATTTTGCGTCCGCGTGCTCAACGCCGTCACTGGTATTCCCAAAGCTCATATCGCTTGCTCAAAACCATCTTAAAAAGGATAAGTATGCGATAAGTAACAATATTTTGATAGGTGAAATTATGGACAAGTTCGGAACGGAATTTCCGTCAACGCTGTCACTTCAGGATCAGGGAAGATTTATGATAGGCTACTATCAGCAGGTGCAGGATTTGTTCAGGAAAAAAGATAAGCAAGATGATACAAATAACGATTAACAAAGGAGAGAATTAAAATGGAAGCAATTAACAACAGATACGAATTTATAGCGCTTTTTGACGTAGAGAACGGTAATCCGAACGGAGACCCCGACGCGGGCAATATGCCGAGGGTCGATCCCGAGACCGCGCACGGCATAGTGACGGACGTGTGCATCAAGAGAAAGATACGCAATTACATTGAGCTTTGCAAGGAAGGCGAAGCGGGATACAACATACTTATCAAGACAGACAAATCTCTCAACTCCAAGTTTACGGCTGCGTACAAAGCGGAAGGACTTGTGACGGAACAGAAGGGCAAAAATCCCGATGACGTAAGGCAGGCGCGCGATTATATGTGCAGAAACTATTTTGACGTGCGCGCGTTCGGTGCGGTAATGAACACAGGTGACGATCCGTGCGGCATTGTGCGTGGTCCGGTTCAGATTAATTTCGCGAGAAGTGTTGATCCGATATACCAGCAAGACATAACGATTACAAGACAGGCAAGAACCACAAACGACAGAATGGAAAAAAACGGCGAAACGGAAATGGGCAAAAAGAGCATAGTGCCCTACGGATTGTATAAAGCCGAGGGTTATGTGTCGGCGATGCTTGCGCAGAAGGTCACGGGATTTTCCGAGGACGACCTCGAGCTTTTATGGACGGCGATTATCAATATGTTCGAGCATGACCACAGTGCCGCGCGCGGTAAAATGTGCATGAGAAAGCTCATTGTGTTTAAGCACGAAAGCCCCCTCGGCAACGCCCCGTCGCACGTTCTGTTCGACAAGTTATCAGTCAGCAGGAAGGCGGGTGTGGAATTTGCGAGATCGTACGACGATTACGATGTCACAATCGACAAAAACATGCCCGACGGCGTTACGCTTATCGAAAAGCTATGACAGTAAATATTCGCTCAATTCAGCACTATATGTATTGTCCGCGTCAGTTCGGACTGCTTGTATTAAACCAAGATTGGTCGGAAAACGCGTTCGTCGTAATGGCAAATATTATGCACGAACGCGTTCACTCCGGCAAGCATGAGCTTCATTCAAAAAACAAAATTGAGCTTAGTTCCGTTTCGCTGTACCACGACGAGTTTGATTTGTACGGCGTCGCCGACTGCGTTGAATTTGTAAAAAGCAAAACGGGAACGTATATCGAACAGCTTGATGATAAATTTGACGTAAACATAGTCGAATATAAACCGCGCCAGCCCAATTCCGGAACGTCAAACGAAGCGGATGCGATACAGGTTTTCGCTCAAAAACTTTGCGCGGACTACATATGGAAATGCAAAAGTACGGGTTATATTTACTACGGTGATACGCGCCGCAGGGTAAAGCTGCAGTTAAATGAGGAATATGATAAATATTATTCTCTGCTTCAAAAGCTGATTTCCGAAATTAACGAAGTTCTTGAAAGCGGGAATATACCGGCGCGCGTAAAAGGACAGAAATGCAGCGGATGTTCGGTGAAAGATGTATGTATGCCGCAGAATAAAAAATATACAGTCCGCAGTCTTGTCAAGGAGGAAAGTATATGAGAAAGCTTTTGAACTCACTGTATATAACCGATGAGAGCATATATCTCACGCTTGACGGAGAAAACATCGTGTGCAGAAAAGACAACAAAATTCAGCTTCGCTTGCCTTTTTCAAATATCGAGGCTGTGTACTGCTTCGGCTATCTCGGCTGCTCTCCGGCATTAATGGGTAAATGCGCGGAATACGGTATACCGATAACCTTTATATCGCCGCAGGGGCGTTTTCTCGCGAGCGTTCACGGAGCGTCGCACGGAAATATATTGCTGCGAAAGGCGCAGTTCGAGAAATTTGCTGATCCTCCCGCGCTGCTGCGACAAAATACGGTCGCCGCAAAAATGGCAAACACGCGCAGCGTTGTAAAGCGGACGCTGAAGGATTATCCATCGGTCAATGACGACGGCAGTCTCTCGCATTGTATAGAGCTGCTGAACCAATACATAGAAAATGTGTACGAAACCGAGGACGTAAACGAAATTCTCGGGATAGAGGGACGCGGAGCTAAGGCGTATTTCGATATTTTCGACAGTCTGATTTTGCATCAAAAAGACGATTTTCATTTTGCCATGCGGACGAAGCGTCCTCCGCTGGACAGAGTAAACGCGGTGCTGTCGTTTTTGTATACGGTCTGGACAAACGATTACGCGTCCGCTCTCGAAAGTGTCGGCTTGGACAGCTATATGGGATTTTATCACGCGGTTCGTCCGGGACGCGCCTCGCTCGCGTGCGATCTTGTCGAAGAAAGCCGCTGCATAGTGGAACGGTTCGTTCTTACCATGATTAATTTGAAAATATTAAACGCGAAGGATTTTGAAACACAGGTAAGCGGAGCGGTATTTCTGAGTACGGACGGTAAAAAGAAGCTGCTCGCAAAGTGGCAGGAAAAGAAGCGTACAGATATTATGCATCCGTATTTGAAGCAGAAAATACAGCTCGGACTTTTGCCGTACGCGCAAAGTATGCTGCTTGCGAAGTATATCCGCGGCGAAATCGAGGAATATCCGTGCTATATTGTGAAGTAGAGAGGGAACCGAAATTATGATGAGTGTGGTTAGCTATGACGTTTCAACAACCGACGCCGAGGGAAGGCGTAGGCTTAGAAAGGTCGCCAAAGAATGTGTCAATTACGGTCAGCGCGTGCAGAATTCAGTTTTTGAGGTTGATGTTGATTATTCAACATTTTTGAAGCTAAAAGATAAATTGGAAAATATTATCGACCACGATAAGGACAGCCTTAGGATATACTACCTCGGCAATAACTGGAAAAGGCGCGTCGAGCATATCGGAGCCAAAGCGACATATGATCCGGAAGGTGCGCTGATTATTTGACATCGGCGGCGAACCTTTGGCAATATTGAAAATACTGGGAGGTTCGCCCGAAAAATCACTTGATTTTTTGTCGAAATTATGCTAAATTTAAGATGAAGTCCGCCGAATTGCGGGGCAAACGCCGTATATTATACAATATATAGGGTCACGCCTCGCAAGAGGCGTGTGAGTTGAAATGCTCCGAACCGAATACCAACAGCAGCGTAATAACCGTCACGCCTCGCAAGAGGCGTGTGAGTTGAAATTTGAAACAGAATGGAGGAAACTATCATGGGCAAGTCACGCCTCGCAAGAGGCGTGTGAGTTGAAATTTACTATAGCAAAAAAACATGGTTATAATAACAAAGTCACGCCTCGCAAGAGGCGTGTGAGTTGAAATGACGCTATAAATGTAACGCTTTTGCAGTCGTCTGTTGGTCACGCCTCGCAAGAGGCGTGTGAGTTGAAATGCCAATACGTCGCGCCCTTCATACCACCAACGCGCCGTCACGCCTCGCAAGAGGCGTGTGAGTTGAAATAGACAAGATAATATCGGGCGCAATCAACTTTGCGAGTCACGCCTCGCAAGAGGCGTGTGAGTTGAAATATCAGAAATTCCCGAACATGAAGGTTTGAAGCCGCTCGGTCACGCCTCGCAAGAGGCGTGTGAGTTGAAATATTTACGCGCTCAACAAGCTTCTCAAATTCTGCTTGTCACGCCTCGCAAGAGGCGTGTGAGTTGAAATCGCTTGCCGCACTGTCGTCTACCTTCGTTGGCAAATGTCACGCCTCGCAAGAGGCGTGTGAGTTGAAATCGCGAATTGCCTACCTACAAGCGTATGTGCGTAGTCACGCCTCGCAAGAGGCGTGTGAGTTGAAATGCATTTAATACGGGAATGAGGCTCGGTGAGATGGTCACGCCTCGCAAGAGGCGTGTGAGTTGAAATAAACATTTTTGGCGAATTTTTGTATAGAAAAACTGCCGTCACGCCTCGCAAGAGGCGTGTGAGTTGAAATGCTAAAGTTAAACAGTTTCAACCTGGAAACTGCCGCGTCACGCCTCGCAAGAGGCGTGTGAGTTGAAATTTCGCCGAGAATTGAAACGGGTACCATGTTTACAGTCACGCCTCGCAAGAGGCGTGTGAGTTGAAATCTCTTCGTCCTCTATGCGGCGTATCTCCTTCGCAAGGTCACGCCTCGCAAGAGGCGTGTGAGTTGAAATAAAAGATGTGCGTCTTGCCAAATCTGTCTCGCTCAGTCACGCCTCGCAAGAGGCGTGTGAGTTGAAATACTGTCCATGATGTGTAATATGTTTGGCAGTCCTGGTCACGCCTCGCAAGAGGCGTGTGAGTTGAAATACGAGTTTTTGGACTCAAGGCTCTTATCCATGAGTCACGCCTCGCAAGAGGCGTGTGAGTTGAAATAATCAGTTCATCAGGTTGATAACATATTTGTGTTGTCACGCCTCGCAAGAGGCGTGTGAGTTGAAATGGCAATCAGCTTGTCGTTTTCCTCTCGCTGTCTGTCACGCCTCGCAAGAGGCGTGTGAGTTGAAATGCTTGTGAATAAGCGCGTTAGTATAACTGGCAAAGGTCACGCCTCGCAAGAGGCGTGTGAGTTGAAATTTATAAGAATGTATTATAGGGGTGGATGGATATGGTCACGCCTCGCAAGAGGCGTGTGAGTTGAAATCAACGTCATTAGCTTTTGGAACAGATCACACGTGTCACGCCTCGCAAGAGGCGTGTGAGTTGAAATGCGTCCAGGTATGCATCCGCCTCCTCCTGGTCAAGTCACGCCTCGCAAGAGGCGTGTGAGTTGAAATGGAATAAGGAACCAAAACAGCCCCGGAATGCCGTCACGCCTCGCAAGAGGCGTGTGAGTTGAAATTCAATTTGGTCGCTCAACTTACCACAGTGCATTGTCACGCCTCGCAAGAGGCGTGTGAGTTGAAATATATTCCCATGTGAATATGCTATCGAGCACGCAGTGTCACGCCTCGCAAGAGGCGTGTGAGTTGAAATTCGATACGCTGTCGGCGTTGTGCGACTATATTGAGTCACGCCTCGCAAGAGGCGTGTGAGTTGAAATTTGCAAAATTGCAGGTTTAGACTCATCGAACCCGTAGTCACGCCTCGCAAGAGGCGTGTGAGTTGAAATACGTGCCCCCACAGACCACTATTAGTATAGCACAAGTCACGCCTCGCAAGAGGCGTGTGAGTTGAAATGTCGTATCAATTACGGTCTTATGCTTGCGCTCCGCGTCACGCCTCGCAAGAGGCGTGTGAGTTGAAATCAATTCATTTATTTTTTTTTGCAGTTTTTCTCTGTGTCACGCCTCGCAAGAGGCGTGTGAGTTGAAATTGAATTATAATAACAAATGTAAAATACAATCGTGTCACGCCTCGCAAGAGGCGTGTGAGTTGAAATTCCAGTATCTTTCAAGCGCATACCTTACCGCGTTAATGGTCACGCCTCGCAAGAGGCGTGTGAGTTGAAATTGTTCGCTACGTCCTCAAAGTCGTTTATTTCTGGTCACGCCTCGCAAGAGGCGTGTGAGTTGAAATGGCGGTTGGGGCGGTGACGGCTGGTGGGTAATCCGTCACGCCTCGCAAGAGGCGTGTGAGTTGAAATGACAGACGCGGCGTAAAGGAGGCGTTAATATGCGTCACGCCTCGCAAGAGGCGTGTGAGTTGAAATTGAATTATAATAACAAATGTAAAATACAATCGTGTCACGCCTCGCAAGAGGCGTGTGAGTTGAAATAGTGAATGGGACAGCACACCAAGAACCTACCAAGGTCACGCCTCGCAAGAGGCGTGTGAGTTGAAATATCGCTGGACAGTATCAGGCGAGGAGCCATTGAGTCACGCCTCGCAAGAGGCGTGTGAGTTGAAATCTCGTATGATGGCGGCGATAGCGAGCAGGCGCAAGTCACGCCTCGCAAGAGGCGTGTGAGTTGAAATGCGCTTGCTTGATACATTGCCTTGGGAAATAATGTCACGCCTCGCAAGAGGCGTGTGAGTTGAAATAAGCGTAGTAGAAGATTATTTGCAAAATGTTACGTCACGCCTCGCAAGAGGCGTGTGAGTTGAAATATAACACAAGCAAGTTATGGAACGGTTACAGTTGGTCACGCCTCGCAAGAGGCGTGTGAGTTGAAATCGCTACTTTTACCGCTTGCTCGCATTGCGCTTGTAAGTCACGCCTCGCAAGAGGCGTGTGAGTTGAAATATTACAGATGGAAGTATAGCGCAAATTCTTAATGATTGTCACGCCTCGCAAGAGGCGTGTGAGTTGAAATGACTGCAACCGTTTAACACGGAACTGGGGCAGCACGTCACGCCTCGCAAGAGGCGTGTGAGTTGAAATCATGGATACGTCAGAAAGGGTAGAAATTGCGTTTTGTCACGCCTCGCAAGAGGCGTGTGAGTTGAAATTTAAATTCCTCTTCGTTAATGCCGTCTTGGATGCGTCACGCCTCGCAAGAGGCGTGTGAGTTGAAATTTCTGTAACTATATCGGGCAGCCCCATTACTTGGTCACGCCTCGCAAGAGGCGTGTGAGTTGAAATCCGACGAGGGTGGTGGATTTTCCCCGGAACGATGTCACGCCTCGCAAGAGGCGTGTGAGTTGAAATAGAATGGAACGACGCCCACACGCATACGAGCAAGTCACGCCTCGCAAGAGGCGTGTGAGTTGAAATAGCAGTATCTTTAATATTTTGCCCCGGCAGTCCGGTCACGCCTCGCATGAGGCGTGTGAGTTGAAATATCAAATCAGCGTCTGAGGACGCACAGATGAAAGTCACGCCTCGCAAGAGGCATGTGACATGCTCTTTTCAAAAATACAAGGTTCTAAATAGCAGTTGTCTTGATTACAGCCCGTTGCAGATACGAGTATACAACAACAAATAATACATCTGTATATTTGTTGGTTTTGCCTATTGCAATATCGTTGTATTTGTACGATAATAATATTAAGATACAAAGGTGAGAAGCAACGGCAACAAATGCCGGGGAAGGAGAACACAATGGAGGAAAGAGAAATCTTTAAAGGGTATTTACGAGGTCTTATGCGGCAGTTGAAATTGCTAAAAGAGGCAATCGGCAACAATGATCTTGAACAGGCGGAGCGCCTTGTTGATGAGTTGATAGAAGATACTCAAAAAAATATTGAAGATTAAAAATTCTCATAGTCACACCTCGCAGAAGCGTGTGAGTGGAAATATGGTAGCTTGCCGAATATTTTGATGTTACTGAGGATTTTATTAAAGACATGATGAGGGTGTACCACGAAAAAGTAAAACTGTAATTAATATCAATAATGAAATTACATAAATTCGGGTGGTGAAGTATGTTTAAGGAAATAATTAGTCGGTTCAAAACAAATAATGCAAATGCAACTAATTTTGACGTTGAATATAACTCGCCGAGATATATGAACATATTAAAGTTGAAAGAGCTTGATAAAAATACTGTCATTGCCGTTCCCGACTTTGAAATAATGCCAGAACATAAGCTAACAGAACTCGAAAGGAATAACAATTATACTGCTTATTATAAAAATGGTATGCTGTATGACGTGTCACCACGTGACCATAGTGTATCCTTAGACGAAAACAGAGATATTGCCTATAATGCCAGATATATAGTATTAGACGGGAAAAAATATGATTTATATAATAGCGATAGCATATTATCTATTGAACTTCCAACATTTAAGTCCGAGGAAGCATCTTTCGGTTATGTAACACGTAATTTGGCTTACATTATGAATATGCGAGCAAAACGAACATTTGCACCCGAATTAGCCATACCTTTAGTTTTTCAAGCGGTCAATTTAATGATACGTTCGGATATTTCGTGGACAAAAAAGGACTATATGCGTCATGTAGCACAGTTAGACGGCATTGATAAACCTCAATATGCCAAATATCTTGTAGCGCAACTAAGAAATATTGTTCCATGCGTAGCAGACGATAATTACCAAAAAAAATTGTACCTAAAGCGTCAATTAGAAAACGCAAGGCTATGGCATACAGATTTAATAGAAATGACATCTCTATTTACTACATGTTCTGAATGTGCAAAATATCAAAGCAGAGTATATTCTATTTCCGGAATGGATAAACGTTTTCCAAAGTTGCCCGAACAAGTTTTTGAATATGGAGGAATACATCCCGGCTGTACTCACAGCTTTAACGCATTTTGCTATGATATACGAAAAAAAATTATGATATATACGACAGGACAAGACAATGAAGCCGACATTGTATATGTGGATGCCTTAAAATATAGCAATCGTCCTTTTGTAGATAATAGGACTGACCAAGAAAAAGAGCATTACGAAAAACTGACTAAGGAACGTGAGAAAAAACATCGTTGGGACTATGATAGTTTGGTAAAATATTTAAGACGTGCATCAGAATATGATTGGATATGCCGATACCTTCCTAACATGGCTCCAAAATCATTAGGCGGATATACACGTATGAAACATACAAACAGCAAAAATTATCTAAAGATAAGAGAAGCTGCTATGGAACTAAATAAAGAACTCATTGAAGAAGTAAACGAATAATCTGGGAGAAATAAAATGAGCGAACCGAATTACATAAAATGCCATATTTACACTATGGACGGCACTGTTAAAGATTACGACATAAACCCGGACAGCTTTTCGTTTGATTACATGAAATACCTATATAAAGGCGAGTTGTATTTTCAAGAGCGGCTAAAGAACGGGAAACCTGACAACAAGGTAATATATAAAGAGGATTTCGACGGACTTGTCAACTCGGCAACAAAAAATCAAGCTACCTCTGTTAGAGCGGTTTGTTGCCCGAAATGTGGGCGTCAATCTGTATCTTTTCAGCGCGAGCAATCCTATAATATAGGCGCTCATACAAATAAAGTATATGTTGTCCCTGCCAAAAAATCACATAGTTGTTTTTACTGGATTTTAATAGGTTGGTGGTGGAAACCGGTGTACTGGATATGTATAGGTTGGTGGTACAAGCCGTTGTTTGGTCGCAGAAACAAGGGCGGCATAGGCTTTAATGCCAACAAAACAATAAATCATACTGTAGCAGTGTGTCAGAATTGTGGGTACACATGGAAGATATAATAAAAAATCTTCTGATCGCTCTTGCTATACTACGTAAGTATGCACTTTGTTATGTATGTCACGCCTCGCAAGAGGCGTGTGAGTTGAAATTTTACCTTTGATGAGTTCATCAAAGTGAGGGATATTACGCCTCGCATAGGACACATGACGTTGCCGACGCCCGCGATAGTGTGAATTACCCGACAAATGCACCGGCGCTGTCGATGCACAACGACTATGAATATCGACTATGCGAGCCGACGGATGAGAAATCCGCTGTATATAACAAAACCTATGATACTGTTGTAAGTATAGTAAACGGGAAACATCCCAAAAAGAATGGAAGTGAAATATAATGATTGATGAAGTGCTCGGAATAATACAAAAATTTTTACACGGTGAATATGATTTAATGGGATTTTCGTATGACTTGCCCGATTTTCTCATTGAGCATTACGAAGAAATGTACGCCGAAGACGCTGCATCGACAGAAATTCTTAACGATAATATTCCGGAGATTTGCGCAGACTATGAAGAAGGTTATCCGCCGGAAGATTTCAAGCAAAGAATTCGTACAGAGTATGAGCGTATAATATCTGCACGGTAACAACTAAATATAGTTTACAAAGCGTACAAACGAACGTATTTTTGCCTTTATTTGGGTGGGTAATCCAAGTCAGAGAGGCGTGTGAGTTGAAAACATATCGTGGGGGAGGCAACAAGTAATTATGTCAAGTAATTTAAACAATACAGAACCGCACTATTGCCCTGTTTACGGACATGTAATTGATGTAGACTTGTGTTATGATTCTTTAATGGCTCTTAACCAGTCTTTTAAAATATCATCAGTTCATGAATTAAGCGGCATTGATGATATTGATAATGCACGACAACTGTGCAAGAAATGTCTATATAGTGATTTATCTTAAGCACACATTAGGGTGTGTGTTTTGCATTATGAAATATTCCGAATCATATACGGTAACATAATGTTTTTGCATAGTATTTCCGCTAATATTTATCAGAATATCATCAAGAAATAATTTGTAATGAAGCAGTTGTCAATTTTTCCTTGTTGTGGTATAATATAAAAAATGATTATAGTGAAAACGATTGAAAATCAAAAAGGAAACAATGAAAAATGGCAAGTAATTTAACACCCAATGACGACAGAAGTTGTCCTATTTATGATAAGATTATAGACGGGGAGCTATGTTATGAAACGGCTATGTGTATGCAAGGGTTTTTTAAAATTTCATCCGTACCCGAGTCAAACGAAATTATTTTTGATTTAGAACAGGCAAGGAGTATTTGTAATAAGTGTCCTTATGCAGACATGGAATAAATATCTTTGTTCACGCCTCGCAAGAGGCGTGTGAGTTGAAATCACATACCGGCATAATCCCGTAAAGGATAATGTTTTGTCACGTCTCGTATGAGGCGTGTGAGTTGCAGAAGATATAAAGAAGTATGGATACTAAGAATATATTATGTCCGTTGTCAAATAACCATATTGATGAATATTCATGTTTCTTATATGCGAGGCGGCGGAAAATATGCTCCCCACAAGCGAAATGGTAGGTATAAGATCTTTTGAGGAAGAACGTGATATTTGTATAAAGTGTAAATATCACGATGTTGATTAAAAAAACACGTTTCCGAACGCGCTTTTGCAATGTCGAAAAGCTCATGGAATGGATGACAAAGATATTGCGGGATTGAATGATTTTATATTTAGAGTGTGTTATCGGATAATTTGTCAAACCGCTTAAAAAGCTGTTGAAATATCAACAGCTTTTTAAACGATTATATGAATGTAACCTGTTTACTTCTTGTATTCCAAACTCTCCGCAAGCGGCGTCATTGTGTCGAGAGCGTCCCATACGAACGCTTTATAATCTCCGCCGGAATATTCAAACGTCCTTGTAAAATTCCCTTTTTCGTCGGACGAAACACTTTCAACTTGCACTCGTTTAAGTGTGTCTCCGTCGTACTCGGCAAAAATAATCCGCGCCGAAAGAGCGTTATCGCTTTTTTCTATGCCAAGCGTCACGGTTTTATCCGATATATCGGCTGAAGCTATTTTATACGGATAATTGTCCGTAGGTTCGGGAGAGGGTGCTGCATCCGAAAGCGTTTTAAACGACAATGTTTCGCCCTGTCCGGTGTTAGTGTAAGCATAGTAATAATATACCGTATTCGGCTTAAGTCCCTTTATATATCCCTGATACGGCGGGTCGGAATCCTTTTGCGCGTACACATATTTTGTTTCCGTGTCACCCTCCGCCCAAAAGCGGTAATACATTGTGCTGCTCACAGTAGGGTTGTACAGCTCCAAATCGCCGTTCAGCGTTGCGGTCGTCGCGGTAATATCCGTCGCGGCTTTTGTCGTGACATTAGAGAGAGGCGCAACGGTCGGATCGGGTGGGTCGGTCGGTTCGGGCGTGCCCGTCGGCTCCGGCGTTGGAGCTTCTGTAGGAACAGGTGGTTCGGTAGGCTCCGGTGCGGCAAGCGTTGTGAAGCTTTTTATCTCACCCCTCGTTTGCGTACCATAATTGAAAGCATAAAATATATAAGTAGTGGAGGGGCGCAGATCGTCAACCTCAACAAACCATGCCGCTCTGTCAGCTTTTGGGCGGTCACTATAGCTGCGGGTTTGATGTAACGTTTCATCATCTTCATTGTCGGTTGCAATATAGTAATAATCCAAAAAATACGAGTTAGTAATGCTTCCGTTCAGCACAGCCGAGGTTTGTGTGATTTCAGTCGCGTCATTTGTGGTAATCTGAACACTGTCCTCCGGCGCACATGTCGGCATAGGCGGCAGAGTTGGTATTACTCTGTCCATGTAACCTATCGCTACAAAATTTATGCTGTTTTTCTTTGCGTATTTATACGCTTGGGAATTGGTGTATCCGTATATTGTAAATCCGTCCGCCATGTCACTGAAAGCGTTGCTGTCTATTATTGTGACTTGAGGCAGTATTGTGATTTTTTCAAGCGCGACGCATCCCGCGAACGCGTTTGAACCGATTTCCGTAACGCTTTGCGGAAGCTCCGCGTTTTTAAGCGACGAGCAGCCCATCGCAAATTCCTTCGGTATTACCGTTATGCCTTCGGGAATGGTAAGGCTTGTCAGTGAAACGCAGTTTTTAAACATTCCTTCTCCGAGGCTTGTTACCGTGTCGGGAAGCTCGATCTCTCCGAGCTTTTCACAGCCGTAAAAGACGCGTCCGTCAACGCTTGTAAGACCTTCATTGAGCTTGACGTTTTCAAGATTTTTGCAGTTCATAAACGCGCCGCTGCCTATTTTAGTTACCCCTTCGGGAATAATTATCTCTGTAATGTTTGATTCACGAAACGCCGCGCCGCCTATCTCCTTCAGGTTTGAAGGAAGCCGGATTTCGTCCAGAGCGGTGTCGTAAAACGCTTTTGAGCCTATTGACGTCAGGCTGCTTGGCAAATCTACCCAACGTAATTTGCCGCACATATAGAATGTCTCTTCCTCAATTACAGTTACTCCGTCCGGAATATCTATTCCCGCAAGCTCGGTCTGCGTAAACGCC
>CANQQS010000033.1 GCA_947626045.1 uncultured Clostridia bacterium
TTACCGATATTTTCAAAAACGTCAAAGCCGTGCAGCGTCTTAAAGAACTCCTTTCCGAGCGGCACGCCCCACACATCAAATATTTCGGGAACAGCGTCCGCATCTGGAAAACGTCTGTTCCAGTCGTCAGCCACACACAGAGCCGGATAGAGCAGTATAAGTCCCCGTATATCCCGCGCCCGCTCGTCAGCGGTAAGCGCGCTCACAAGTCCGCCCATACTTGCACCGAACAGAAAAATATTATTCGCATCGGCGTGTTTTAACGATTTAACAAAATCAATAACCGCACACAAATCCTCTTTTTCCGTGAAAACCGTCATCTCCTCGATCTTTACGCCGCTCCTTGAACGGAGGGAACCGCCGCAAAAATCAAACGTGACCGCGCCGACGCCGTTGTCCGCAAGATACTTCGCGTGACGCGTAAAATCATCACCGCAGCCGTTAAAGCCGTGGCTGAAAATAACAATAGGATACAATTCCTTATCCGGCGCGTATAGCCTTGCCAATATATTTCTTTTATGATGCGAAACAGTAAAATCTTTCGTAATCATCGGTTATCCTCCTCAAATATCCGCACAATCAAATCCCCGTTTTCCGAAACGACGATGCCGTAAAGCGGCGCGGTTTCAAGGTGTTTTAACGCAGGGCTGTCGGTTATGACGGTCGGGGTGGTGCGGAGTTCGCCGCCGTTGTCCGTGCCGTTGTTTTCTATGAAGATTTTGCAGGCGTTTCCTTCGCTGTCAACGCCTTCGAGGATATATCTTGCCGACAGCGTTTTTGCGCCGTCCGCGCGCTCGATTTGCGTGTCAGCCGCGCCGGACAGGACGTTGCCTTTAAACGATGGCGAGCTTGCCTTGCCGCCGAAGCTCACAATGCTTACGGCGGATCTATCGCCTTGTATTGATACGGTGTCCTTGATTTTGATATGTATTTCAAGCGCGGGCGTTTCATTCATCGGCGTTCTCTCCTTTCACTACCTCGCTCGGCGTGCTGCCAGTGAATTTTCTGAAATTTCGGTTGAAGCTACAAAGGCTGTCATAGCCGCATTTTTCGGCTATTTCCTGTATCTGCATATGCTTTTCGCTCGTCAGCATATAGACCGCGCGGTTTATTCTGTAGCGGTTGAGATACTCCGTGTAGCTCATCTGCATTAGCTTCTTGAACGTGCGCGAGAGGTACGAATAGCCGTATGACAGCTCCTCGGCGGCGGTTTGCAGGGCGCATTCGTCTGTATAGTTTTTCTCGATGTACTGTAAAATTTTGATAAGCAGCCGCGACTCCGTATCGAGCGCCGCCGGAACAAATTTTGTGCTTTCGGTCAAAATTCCGAGCACGGAATACACAAGCCCCTTCTGCGCGAGTATGTTCTTCGGCTCGAAGTTCGCGGAGTACGTTTCAAGACCGCTGATTTTGTTGTTTTCCGGCACAGTGTTTTTGTAGCTTTTTGTAAATTCCGGCACGAGGTCGGGTAAAAAAGTGATTATTCTCATATGCGATTCGCCGCGCGATTCGTAGCGGTGGAGCTGGCGGGGAAATATGATAAGACCGTCGTTTTTCTTCAAACGATAGCATACGCCCTCGACCGTAATATCCGTTTCGCCGTCGGTCACGAAGCATATCTCGAACGACTCGTGGAAATGCAGGTGCCAGTTCAGACTGTCAACGGTATACGAGAGAAACTTGTAATTCGGATTTTCCCATTCCTTCGCGTAGATGATCATTTTTATCCCTCCCTTTTTGATTATAGCACATGCGTTACAGGCGGTCAAGCGATTAGAGCAAAAATTGATTAGTTTAGGGCAAATATGTATTGCAGGAATTTGTATTATGTGTGTTAAAATGAAATAAAGAATAATTTTTCAGGGAGGTTACACAAAGATGGCGGTTAAAAAATTGATAAGCGCGTTGTGCGCGGCGGCTGTTGTCGCGTCCTCGTTCACGGCGGTCGTTTCGGCGGACGAGACATGGGAGCCGATAACGTGTACGCAGAGCGCGTCGTTTACGACCGACGGCGACGGCAAGGTCACTAACACGGTGGTAAACTATGCGGGAAAAGAAAGCGCGCAGAACGTAACATGGTTTAACAGGACAAATTCATATCAGGGCGTTGCCGTAATAGAATTTACAATTCCGGCGGCGGAGGCGGAAAAAATCAAATCAGCCGCGCTGTCGGTCGTCGTGAACAATCCCGCGGAAAACCGTCACGGAACAAGAACGTATGACGTGTATCCGGCGGATATTGAAATAGGCGAAAGCACTGACGCAAGCGCGCTCAAGGCGATACCGCTCACGGAGAGTATGTACACGTCAGCGGGCATAACCGAGGGGCAGACGCGCACCGACGTTATCGACAATGAGGCTGTACGCGAATATGTAAAGAGCCGTGTGAGCGCGTCGGGCGAAAGCAAGGTTCAGTTCGCGCTTTCAAACTCGTCACAGGCGCTCAACGCCGACCCGACAAAGGCGACGCTGTCTTTGGTGCTCTACGATATGGGCGTCGCCCTCGATAAAACAGAGCTTACGCTCACAACCGCCGACGAGCCGTACACGCTTACATACAAGGTTTTCGGCGAGATAGACGAGAGCACTCTCGAATGGTCGAGCGAGGACGAAACGGTAGCGTCTGTGGACAATAACGGAGTTATTACTCCTAACAAAGCCGGAAGCACTGTCGTTACGGTAAAAACAAAGGATAACAGCTTCAGGGCTGACTGCGCCGTTACGGTAAATCAGGCGGCGGAGCGGCTTGTTATGGACAAGGAAACGCTCGCGCTCATGGCGGGCGGCAAGACAGGCGAGCTTACCGCAAGACTTCAGCCGGACGGAGTTGTAAACAGAAAAATAACATGGTCTTCATCGGAGGAAAACGTGGCAACTGTTTCCGACAACGGCATAGTAACGCCGCTCGCGGCAGGTCAGACAACGATTACAGCTACGTCGGCGGACAATCCGATGTGTACCGCGACGTGCAGCGTAACGGTTACGGATTTGGTCGAGGCACAAAGCGTGACGCTCGATAAAACGGAAATATCTCTACCAAAGCTCGGCGCGACATATTCACTTCATGCGACCGTCACACCGGAAGGCGCAGACGACAGAATTACATGGACGACCGATAACGCGGGCACGGCGCAGGTCATAGACGGCGTTGTTATATCGGGAAATCCCGGTACGGCGAAAATCACCGCGACGACGCAGAGCGGCAAAACCGCGGAGTGCAGCGTAACGGTTACGGACGATAAGCAGCTTATCACAAACGACTACTTCTATACCGACACCGATGGCAATCCGCTATTCTCTCAGGGCGGCGGCATTTTCAAATTCGGCGATACATATTACTGGTACGGCGTAAGATACAAGGAATCGATGGAATACGTCAACACTCTCACCTGCGGCAGTGTGGAGCATCCGGTGTTTGACGCGTATACCTGCTATACGTCAAAAGACCTTGTAAACTGGAAATACGAGGGCGACGTCGCTAATCTCGGCACGCTCGGTCAAGGCTGGTGCGGCTGGGCAGGCAGATGCGGTGTTGTATACAGCGAGCCTCTCGAAAAATATATACTCGTGTCGCAGTTCAACGGAACAATTATAGCAAGCGCGGACAATCCCCTCGGACCGTTTAAAACGGAAAAAGGCTATTTCTGGGGCGGAACATCTCTCCCCGTAATCGCGAACGGCGATACGGGCGACCTTACTATGTTTTGGGATGATGACGGACAGGGGTATATGATATGTTCAAGCGCTAACGGAAGAGCGCATCTTTATGTCGCTCCCATGAGCAACGAGGTATGCGACTTTGATTTTGATAATATTAAGGAAATAGGCGGCTCGACAAGCAATTACTACGACGAGGACGGCACAGTAAAAACAAAGGACAAGGGCGGTATTGAGGGCGACTGTATGTTCAAATACAAGTGTCACTATTACTTTACCGGTTCGGACTTATACGGCTGGCACGGCTCGCGTGTTTACGTTTTTGAGTCGGACGACGGAATTAAAGGAAGCTATGATGTGAAGCCTGATTATGTCACAAATCCATCCGGTACGAATCTTCCCTACATAATGCCGGGCGTAAAGAATAACTATGCGCATAATTCGCAGACGGGATTTTACTACACGCTCCACGGCAGCGAGCAGGAGCTTGTAATATACTGCGGCGACCGCTGGACAAGCTTCGATAATTTCGGCATAGGCTTTAATCAGTGGGTACCGCTAACGATGGACGGCTACACTCCGCATTTCAACGATTTAAGCCAGTGGAGGCTTGACGCGGAAAAGGGAACATGGACGATAGGCGACGGCAATAACTACCTTTCAAACCCCGCGTTTAACGCCGACAGAGTAGCGGTCGGAAATATAGTCGGCTGGGAAGGAAGCGACAGTCTCGGCGGCGGCGCGGTAGGAAACATAAAAACGACTGCTCCGTATAACGGCGCGTGGTCGGCGAAGCATCAGGCAAATGCTGATTACACCGCGACGCTCAAACAGACCGTAAAGGATCTGCCCGACGGAACGTACACGCTCCGCGCAAGCGTTAAATCGAGCGGCGGTCAGAACGAGTGTATTCTGTACGCGAACGTAGGCGATAAGAAATATACCGCGTCGGCTAAAAACAGCAGCGGACAATGGGAAACGCTCGTGATAAAGGACATTGAAATCAAGAACGGCGAATGTGAGGTCGGCTTGTATTCCGATACGATTGGCGGCAAGTACGCGTATATCGACGATATGTTCCTCACGAGGAATTACGACGGTACCGTGATAGACGGCAAACCCAACACAAACGTACCCGCAGACCCTGTTGTGACTCCGACTCCCGAGCCTACGCCCACTCCGGAGCCCACACCTGTTCCCGGAATGCTTGCGACAGTTGAGGACGCATGGTATAACGCGGAGGAAGGTATGAATTTCAGATTGAATAACGCGCAGGATTACGGCAAAGTAACGGCGTATATCGCGGAATATGAAAACGGCGCGCTCATATCGGTAAAAACAAACGAAATTACCGTACTATCGGCAAAGGAGCGTATTAATCTCGATTATGAAAGAGAATCGGAAAGCTCCGAGCTTAAATTGCTCATATGGCAGGATATGCTGCCGGCTGCCGAAGCGGTAAAGGTAACCGCCGCGGAAAGTAAATACCAAATCCCCGAAGGGTACACCTCGCACTTCAAATTCGACGGCGATTTGACCGACAGCGAATCGGACGCGCAGGGAGTTGTCGTTCCGTCGAAAATCACCGGCACAACGAGCGCGCAGGCGGCTTACGAGGACGGCTATGACGGAAAGGCTGTTAAATTTACGGGTGCGGACGGAACGGGAATAAATCTCGGCAAGGTCATAACGAATGAAAAATACACCGTCGCGTTCAGAATGAAAGCTAACGCATTTACGCAGCACACATCGGGCATATTCATCAATTCCGGCAGTACCGATCCGAACGAAAACTGGCTGAGCGCCCCGTTCGGTTCGATGACGGGCGGCGGAACGACGATATGGTCAAGAAAGCAGCCCGCGTCGCACCACACGCTCGAAAACTCCACCGGGCAGATGAAAACCGACACATGGCACCACATAGCGATAGCCGTTGACGGCAAAAACGCGTCGCTTTACATCGACGGCGAAAAGACGGGCAGCGGAACGGTAGAAAACACCGTTGACGCGAACACCGAAACATATCTCGGCGTAAACTATTGGGATACGCCGTTTAACGGACTTATCGACGATTTGTATATCTACAACGGTACAACTCTCACCGACGAGCAGGTAACAGGTCTGTTCGAGGCGACAACAGCCCAATAATATGAAATAAGGTTAATCAGGTTATATTCATATACAAATTAAAACAGGTACAGTCAAGTAAACGACTGTACCTGTTTTGCTGATAATTTTTTCAAAAAATATGAATTTACCCCTTGACAAGTCTCGTCTGAAGATTACGTTGAGGAGGAGCGCCAATGGTATATCGACGCTCTTGCCGCCGACGATTACAATATAACCGAGCCTCATTACGACGCGCGCACCGGCGAATACTGCATCACATTCTCAAAGGCTGTCTACGCCGGCAGCGGCAAGCAGTTCCTCGGCGTATTCGCGGTTGACTTCTACCTCGATGTGCTTACGAATATTCTCGGCACAAACCAGGCGGAAAACGGTTACGCATTCCTCGTGGACAAGGACGGACAGATCATAGACCACCCCAACCCCGACTACCGCGTGTATAACGATAAATTCGTAAATATCCGCGACCTTCCTTACTCTGACGTATACAGCAGAAACGACAAAAACACAATAAGACCGATAAAGGATTATGACGGCAAGCTGCGCATGTGCCTTGTCATAAACGACGAGATTTCGGATTTCAGCATTATCGTGCTTAAGGATATATGGAACATGTACGGCGGCGTTATTCAGTATGCTCTGCTGTATCTGGTGCTTTTCAGCATATGTATTTTCGCGGTAAATACTCTTATTACGCGAATGATGCATAAACAAAATCAGGCGAATGAAGATCTCAAAAAAGCTGCTTCCGCAGCTGCTGCCGCGGACAGAGCAAAATCCAGCTTCCTTGCGAGAATGAGCCACGAGATACGCACGCCGATAAACGCCATACTCGGCATGAACGAAATGGTGCTGCGTGAAAATAAGGACGACGCTATTGAGGAATATGCGCTCAATATCAGCAGCGCGGGCAACACGCTTCTGACGCTTATAAACGAAATACTCGATTTCTCAAAGATAGAGGACGGCAAGATTGAAATAATCCCCGTAAAATATGAGACGGCGTCAATGATAGGCGACCTTGTAAATATTATCTCCGACAGAGCGGCGGGAAAAGGGCTGAGCCTCGAGCTTAACATCGATCCCGAGATCCCCGCGTATCTGTACGGCGACGACATCCGCATAAAGCAGATTATAACCAATCTCCTGACAAACGCGGTAAAATACACGGAAAAAGGTTCGGTGACGCTCACCGTTAAGCAGACCGAAAAAAATGACGACGGCGACGACGTTACGCTTTATGTCGAAGTCCGCGATACCGGCATAGGCATACGTGAGGAGGATATGGAAAAGCTTTTCGACTCGTTCCAGAGAATTGACGAGCAAAGGAACAGAAATATCGAGGGAACGGGTCTCGGAATACCTATCACGCATAACCTGCTCCCGATGATGGGCAGCCGTCTTGAAGTCAGCAGCGTATACGGACAAGGCTCGTCGTTCAGCTTCACGCTGCGCCAGAAGCGTATAGGCGATGAAAAGATAGGTCAGTTCGATATACATCACCGCGCGGGACTTCACAGGAACGCCCGGGAACAGTATCTCTACGCTCCCGACGCACGTATTCTGATAGTGGACGATAATAAAATGAATTTAAAGGTCGCATCGGGACTTCTCAAAAGAACGGGTATCGTTCCCGATACGGCTTTGAGCGGCAAGGAATGTATAGAGCTTGTGAAAAAGAACAAGTACCATATCATATTTATGGATCACATGATGCCCGATATGGACGGCGTTGAAACGTTTAACACACTTCGCGGCGATAATCTTATAGGCAGCGATACAACGGTTATCGCCATGACCGCCAACGCGGTGACCGGCGCGATGGACACGTACCTTGCCTACGGATTTGAAGGCTATATCTCAAAGCCTATTGCACCGGATAAGTTGGAGGACGAGCTGAAAAAGCATCTCCCCGAAAATCTCGTTTCCTACCGCTGTGACGAGGATGAGGAAAACGAAAAACCACCGGAACAAAAACAGGAACCGGAACCAAAACCGGAACAAGAAACAGAATTGAAACCGGAACCGAAAAAGGAGGGACAAACGATGAAAACGGATTTTCCCGATAACTGCGGCTTTCTCGATACCAATCTCGGCATGAGCTACTGCGGCGGCGATATGGAGCTTTACCGCGATATGGTACAGATGTTCCGCACGGAATCGAAGCTCGACGAGATAGAGAAATTCTATAAAGCCAAGGATTGGAACAACTACCGCATACTTGTTCACTCCGTAAAAAGCACCGCGCTTTCGATAGGCGCATCTTCCTTGTCGGAGCAGGCAAAGGCGCTTGAAACAGCGGCGAAATCAGACGATGAAAAATATATTGAAGATAATCACCGCGGCTTTGCGGCAGCTTATAAGGAAATGACCGACAAAATCGGCGCGGCTTTCGGCATGGGCGGCGCTGACGAAAACGCGGACGACAAAGCGGATGATGACAGGAATACAAATATCTTCGTTGTTGACGACAATCCCATGAATTTAAGAGTGGCTCAAAGTCTGCTCGGCAAGAAATATTTGGTTGAGACGGCATCTTCGGGAGAGGACGCAATGAAGCTGCTTTCGTCGGACGGCAATCATACCGATTTGATACTTCTCGATATACATATGCCGGACGAGGACGGGTTTGACGTTATCAAAAAACTGAAATCCGACAGCAAGCTTAGTGATATACCCGTTATATTCCTCACCGCCGATGACGACCAAAACGCCGAAACGGAGGGCTTCAAAGCGGGCGCGATGGATTTCATCAGAAAGCCGTTCATTCCCGACATTATGCTTCAGAGAATAGGAAGGATCCTCGAGCTTCACCGTCTGCAGACCAATCTCGCGGAGGAGGTAAAGCGACAGACAAAATATGCCGAGGAACGCAAGGAACGCATGGAAAGACTTTCAAGAGAAACGGTGCTGTCGCTCGCAAAGGCGGTGGAGGCAAAGGACAAATACACCAACGGTCATTCCGAGCGCGTGGCGCGTTACGCGCGTCTGATCGCCGAGAAAGCCGGTATGAGCGAAACGGACCAGAATGATATATATATTATCGGACTTCTTCACGACATCGGAAAAATAGGTATTCCCGATACGGTGCTTAACAAAACCTCACGGCTTACCGACGAAGAATTTGCCGTTATAAAGACGCATACGACGATCGGCGCGGATATACTGAAAAGCATTACCGAAATGCCCGGTATCGAGCAAGGCGCGAGATGGCACCACGAGCGCTATGACGGAAACGGTTATCCCGACGGCATCAAGGGTGAAGATATTCCGGAATTTGCGCGTATAATCTGCGTCGCGGACGCGTATGACGCGATGACGTCAACAAGAAGCTACCGCGATATACTGCCGCAGGAGAAGGTAAGAGCGGAGCTTGTAAGGTGCAGCGGCACTCAGTTCGATCCTAAATTTGCCGATATAATGGTGCAGCTTATCGACAACGATCCCGATTATAAAATGAGAGGATAAAGCAACGGTTTTGTCGCCGAGATTTACTGTCAACAGGAGCCAAGCAGATAACATAGAGAGGTTATCTGCCGATGTTGCTATTTCAAACAGAAGCAAGGAATGACGCAGCCTAAGCCACATCATTCCTTGCTGTTGTATTTTACACTGCCTCAATACATATTTTTAATTTTCCTCGACGAGGCGTATACCTCTGCAGCGGGAAAGCTTATATATCCCTCCGCGCCGCCGAAACCGCTCCGATCGCGGTAAATATCGCGATATACACAACGCACACAGCGGCAAACTGAACATATCCTCCGCTTTCGGCGATTTTCTGCGGCGCGTTCGAGTTCATGCCGTAGGACATCAGCGAGTAGGGCCATATGTGTCCCATGTTTTTAGCAAGAAATCCCAGTCCTGACAAACCGCCGGCAAACGATATTCCTATCGGCAGCGCGAAGCTTTTTATGTTCATCGAGATCAAAATCTGTACCGCGACCGTAACCATTCCTCCGAGCGTGCCGAACACGCACCATTGCGCGATCGTGAGCCACGGCGGATTTGTAAGCCCCGCCATGTATCCCGAAATCACGAACAGCGCGCATATCCATATCATGCTGAAAAGCAGCATCATCGCGGCGGTCAGGAGCTTCGCGAGAAATACCGACGAGCGGCTCGCGGGCATGGTGAAAACCTTGTTCCAGTTGTTGTTCGCGTTTTCCAGCCGCATTATATACGCGCAGTAAATACCGAGCATTATCGGCAGGAAGAAGTAATCGGTAAACAGCGTGTGCTGCGTCCACAGGCTCAGCCATTCACGCGTTAAAACCTCCTTCTGATACAGATAATTCGCCGTTCCCAAAGCCGCCGGAATAATCGGCATCAGCAAAAACGCGAGCCATACCGGCGAGCGTTTGAGCTTCATTCGCTCCGCTTTCAATAATTTCAGTAACATAATTTACAGCTCCTTCCTTTTGAATATTTCGCGCCCGATCATATACAGAGCGGCGCATATAAAAAGCAGTACGATAAAGAAATTCCAATCAATTCCCATAACGTCAAAATGCGCGTATTGGTAGCGATTTTCTTTCGACCAGTCAAACAGCCCGACAAACATCAGCACTGCGTAATAGCCCCAGATAAGCGACCTGCGGAGCCACGAAAGCTGCGGCAGGAACATTGAAAACGTCCCGAAAAACGTGCCTATCGCGCCCGAAAAGAACGTGACCGCCTGATTTTTAAAGCAGAGCGACAGCGTGTGCTGAAAAATGTACACCGCGATAGTCGGCACGGCGGTAAACAGCAGATACAAAAGATACAGCTTTATCGGCACATCGCCGCCGAAGCCCGCGATATAGCCGAACGCGATCGTCGCTCCCCAGCTTAAAACCACGCAAAACAGCATGATAGCAAGTCCGTATAGGAGCTTCGCGTTGTAGATTTGCCCGCGCTTTTTTGTGACCGCAAGCTGCTTTAGCATTGCGCCCTTATGCTCGATATCGCACAACCGCGACGACACGATTATCGAAAGCAGCGGCATAAAGATCGAGTTTATGAGCGGCAGTTCGTATAAATTAGCCATCCAGCCGAGCCGCAGCAAATCTTCGCTATGATTTCTCGGATAAATCCATAATAGCATCGCCGCCGTTACGACAAGCGCGGTTACGAACACATAGCGGCGGCGCGTTTTCATAAACTCGCATTTGAGTAGCTTGATCATAAGCTCCGCTCCTTTCCTGTGAGCTCGAGAAATATTTCCTCAAGCGATTTCGATTTGTCGATATTATGCAAATTGTCAAGCGTTCCCTGATACTTCATTTTGCCGTTTGCGATGATCCCGACATCCTCCGCCATTTGGTCTATCTCCGAGAGCAGATGGCTTGACACGATCACAGTCATGCCGTATTGACGCGGCAGCGATTTGATAAGCTCGCGCATTTCCTGTATGCCCGACGGATCAAGCCCGTTTGTCGGCTCGTCGAGTATCAGGAGCTTAGGAAACGCCAAAAGCGCGCCCGCAAGCCCAAGCCGCTGCTTCATGCCGAGCGAGTACGCCGACGCTTTCTTGCCGCGCTGATTGTCAAGCCTGACGATTTGAAGCACCTTGTCGATATTCCTTTTCGGCACGTCAAGAAGCGTTTGCAGAATACGCAGATTCTCCGCGCCCGTAAGGTGCCCGTAAAACGACGGCGACTCGATAAGCGAGCCGACAGAGCGCAGAATTTCAATGCGGTTTTTCGCGTCCATATGCCGCCCCATGATCTCGATCTCGCCCTCCGTCGGGCGGATAAGGCTCAGGAGCATTTTAAGCGTTGTGGTTTTTCCCGCGCCGTTCGGACCTAAGAATCCGTATATGCGTCCCTCGTTCACGCGCATATTAAGCCCGCTTACCGCTGCGGCGCTTTTGTAGAGCTTGGTTAGGTTTGTTGTTTTTACAATTTCGTTCATGGTAGTTCTCCTTTCGTTTTGGAATGGTTTAATGTTAACATATGAACCTTTCGGGAATATAAACTAAACCTTACGTGAACCTTAAATATTTATAAATTCGGTTCCAAAAATATATTTTCTGTGATACAATAGCGTAGGGGCGAACCGTGTTCGCCCGTTTCGGCATATCCACGGCGGGCGAACACGGTTCGCCCCTACGATGGACAATTTAAAAAATATGGGTGTAGGGGCGACCATTGGTCGCCCGCGGGCGGCGAATCGCCGCCCCTACGATGCGATTGCGTTATTATATGCAAATTATAAATCGGTGATTAACATGAACGAATTAAAAAATAAAAAAATCCTGATCGTAGACGATGAAACGGAGCTTTTGAAAATATTATTGGGAATTTTATATAACAACGGATTTTACAACATCTACACCGCCCCCGACGGTAAAGCGGCGCTGCGGATCGCGAAGGAACAGTCGATCGCGCTGTACCTGCTCGACGTGAACCTTCCCGACGGCGACGGATTTTCGCTGTTTGAAAAGCTCCGCGAAAACTCGTCCGCCCCCGCGATTTTTCTCACCGCGCGCGGCGAGGGGAACGACAGGATAAAGGGTCTCGGCTTGGGCGCGGACGATTATATAGTAAAGCCGTTTCTGGCGGACGAGCTGATTTTGCGTATAAACGCCGTTTTAAAGCGCGTTTACGGAATCGCGGAAACAAAATCGGCTTTCGTTCTGTCGGGCTGCACGGTCAATTTTGAAACCGCGTCGGTAAATAAAAGCGGTAAGGAAATTCCGCTCACGGCGAAGGAGTATATTCTGCTTAAAAAGCTGTGGGAAAACAGGAATAAAATCGTCACGTCCGACGCGCTTTGTATGGCGGCGTGGGGCGGGGAATATTACGGGTACGAAAACACGCTGATGGTGCATATCCGGCGGCTGCGGCAGAAAATCGAAGCCGAGCCGTCGAAGCCGAAGCATTTGCTGACTGTCAAGGGATTGGGGTACAAGCTGGTGGGAAACGATGAATAAGACAAGTTTGAAAATTTTTATCTGCTTTACGCTTACCTCGGCGGTGATCGCGGTCATTCTGCTGTGCGTAAATTTTCTCGGATACGCGTATATCGCGAGCGACCCCGGCGAAGAAGGCAGACCGAGAAAAACGCTCGCGCTGATAAGCGAAAATCTGACGCAGACGGAGCGCGGCTTTGAGCTTGCGGAAAACGTGATCCCCGACAGCTACTGGTGTGTTTTGCTTGACGAAAACGGCGATATTATATGGTCGCAAAACAAGCCCGACGACATTCCGACGCATTATTCCATAAATGACATCGCAAGAATGACGCACTGGTTTTTAAACGACTACCCCGTCTACGTCCGCACGGAGGACTACGGGCTGCTTGTGCTCGGCATACCGAAAAACGTGGTCGCCAAATACGAAATGATTTATTCGATGAGCTGGTTCGACACGCTGCCGCAAAGGATTTTGACGATACTTCTTATAAATCTGTGCTTCGCCGCGCTGCTTGCGTGCATTTTCGGCTCCCGTCTTTACCGCCGCCTGCGCGCGCTCACCGACGGAATAGCCGATTTGCGCAATGAAAAGCCGATCAGCTTATCGGAGCGCGGAATTTTCAAAGAAATCTCCGCGAACATAAACCGCGCATCGGACGCGATTGAGCGTAAAAACGCCGCCCTCGCCGCCCGCGACAGCGCGAGGTCAAACTGGATCTCAGGTATTTCGCACGATATACGAACGCCGCTTTCGGTAATCGTCGGCTACTCGGATGAGCTTGCGAACTCTGAAAACCTCACAAAAACGGAGCGCGGAAAAGCCGAAGCGATAACGGCGCAGGGCGTAAAAATAAAGAAGCTTATCGAGGATTTGAATTTAATCTCATCGCTCGAATACGATATGCAGCCGTCCAAGAAAACGCCGGTCAAAATCTGCCCGCTTTTGAGACGTGTCGTGTCGGATATATTAAACAGCGGCATAGCGGACAAATGCGAGATAGAGCTTGATTTACAAAACGAAAAATCAATTATATCGGCGGACGAAAGCCTTATCGATCGCGCGATTTACAATCTGATAAACAACAGTATCACGCATAACAAAAACGGCTGTAAGATCACGATAACGCAGTATGAGGAAAAAGGGCGTGTTATCGTTGAAATCGCCGACAACGGCAAGGGTGTGCCGTATGATGTTATAGACAATATCGCCGAGATACCCAAATCCGCACATGGACTGGGACTGCCTATGGCGTACCGTATCATAAAAGCCCACGGCGGGGAGTTTTCAATCAGGAACGACGGCGGAGTGAAGATACACATGAAGTTGCCGTCGGTATAACTGTGGTTTTCTCAATCCTCCGCATTATCCGCCTATTCACGCACCACCAATCTCGAATAATATGCAAGTGTCTTATCCTTCCAATCCTCGTACTGCTCCGGCGAGAAATTCTCTCTTGTGTCCGCCCGGTTCTCAAGGAACAGACACATATCTGCATTATTGCGGCTTACAAAATGTACGACTGCCACGATGTACGGCTCACAAACCATTGACGATTTTTGTTGAAATTCGGTCTGCGTTGTGTTAAAATATATGTAGAATAGCCGTGAAGGAGGATACGCATATGGAAAAGAACACTGAGTACGAAAAAATGCTTATGAAAGAGCGGGATAAGCTCATGGATGAAATGGAACAGCCGAAAACACGCAGATTTCCAATCAGTATTATATTCTTTACGCTTGTGGGTATTGCGCTTACAGTATGCGGCATTGTCTCGAGACGGTATATGGTTGGTTTGAGCGGGCAATCCGCCGCGGTGGGCGTTCTTCCCGCGTCACTGATGATTGCTGGCGCGGCGGTCGTTCTTTTCGGAGTTTTATACAATATTTTCACAAGTATAAACAACGACACGCGTCATACGTCGCTCACCTCGCGCTGTGCGCAAATAGATGAGACAATCGCTGTTATGAGCGCGGAAAATAAAACGCCTAAAATGCAGGCCGAAATTCGATTTGATAACAGTCAAAGCGATTTCAAGCGTTTCTTTGACATCAATCTTAATCAGCTAAGTTGGGTATTTAAGCTCGGAATAGGCACTGTTTTGGCAGGTATGGTTATTATATTTCTGGCAATAATCATGTTCGCGGTATCGCCCAAATATAACATCGCGGTTCTTACCGGCGCAATCAGCGGCGTTTTGGTGGATTTTATCGGCGTGATTTTTATACGAATGTACACGGAAACAATAAAGGCTTCAATACAGCTTCAAAACAAGCTCGTACACAACAATGACAATCTTCTTGCGAATTTGCTCGCGGAGGATATAGACGATAAAAATTTGAGAAATCAAACCCTTTCCGAAATTGCAAAAACGATAAGTGCAAACAACACCGCCTCGTCGGTTACAAGCATGGAACCGGAAGAGGAGGAATAGTTCGCAAATCTCCTTATTTGACCCGCATTGTAACCAAATCATCGACAATTTTTGAAAAAGGGCAGTTCCTCGCGGAGCTGCCCTGTCGTATAAATATAGTCTTTATTGAATCGCCGTAATATCATCTATCGCATCCGTAAGCGGAATGTTATACTTGTCCCAAAGCATTATTTTATAATTATCCGTCTCGGGAAGTTTGGCGGTAAAAATAACCGTCGAGCCGAGTCCTGCGGATTCCCCGAGCGTAACATTCAAAAGCCGCCCGTCCGTGTCATATTCCGCTACATACAGCTTCGCTTGCTCTAATTGACTCAACTGTCTCGAATCCTTTAACTTAACTTGAAACATAACAGTATTTGTCTCAGGATCAACCGCCGCCTTAATCCAATCTATCTCAGGCGGAGTAATGATTACGCCGTCGCTGCAGTTAATGTCCGCGCTTAGCAGATCGCTGTTATATTCGCCTGTTTCGATTTGGTTCCATTCCCGCTTCGTTCCCGAATAATATACATCCGTTAAGTTCTTGCAGGAGGAAAACGCGGAATCGTCTATTCTTGTCACGCTGTCGGGTATGGTTACTTTCGTCAGTCCGGCGCAGCCGGCAAAAGCCGAATTACCGATATTCGTCACATCGTCGGGAACAGCGTATTCGGGCTGTATTATATCCTTAGCGTAAGCGACTATCGTATTCTTATCCTTTGTAAACAAAACTCCGTCTATGTCGCAGTAAGCCGAATTGTTCGCATCAACGGTGATATTCAAGCTGCCGCAGCCGGAGAACGCGATCTCGCCTATACTTATCACGCTGTTGGATATGCTGATGTCTGTAAGCGCTTTGCAGCGTTTGAATGCGCCTTTGCCGATATTTATTAAGCCCTCGGGTAGATTTACGCTTGTCAGGCTCCTGCAGTTTGCAAACGCAGAATCGGCAATAAGCCTTGTTCCGCTTTCCGGCTTATATTCGCCGTTAATTTCCGCTTTTGCTTCAATCAGGCAGTTTCCTATGTACAAAACATTGTTTTTCCAATTATTTTCACTGCCATAATATTCTGTTTTGTAAAACGCATTACTTCCGATACATGTAACGCTGTTCGGTATACTGATGTCCGCAAGAGCCTCGCAGCGTCTGAATGCCTCCATCCCGATACTTGTCAAGCCTTCGGGCAAATTTACGCTTGTTATGCTTTTGCAACGATAAAATGCAATATCGCCTATACTTTTAACGCCTTCGGGAATGGTTACGCTTACCAGACCGGTGCAGTCGTAAAATGCCTTTTCTCCGATATTTGTCACGCCATCGGGAATAGTTACGCCCATAAGTCCCGTACAAAAACTAAACGCACTGTCGCCTATACTTTCCGTGCCGTCCGGAATAACATATTCCGACTGTATCGTATCCTTAGCGTAAGCAAGTATCGTGGTTTTATCCTTGCTGAACAAAACTCCGTCTATGTCGCAATAAACCGCATTATTCGCTCTGACGCTGATATTCAAGCTGCCGCAGTTGCAAAATGCAGCCTTGCCTATATTTGTCACACTGTTGGGTATTGTGACGCTTGTCAGCGCGCCGCAGTTGTAAAATGTATGCTTGCCAATACTTTTAACGCCTTCGGGAATGGTTACGCCCGTCAAACCAACGCATCCTTCAAACGCATAATCGCCGATATTTATCACGCTCTCGGGCAGACTTACGCTTGTCAGTCCGGCACAGTCTTCAAACGCACTATCGCCGACAGCGGTCACCTTTACTCCGTCGATCTCATCGGGGATAACAAGCTCGCCCTCCGCATTCCGGTCACAACCCGTAATCATTCCGGTTTCGGTGTCAAACTGCAGCGAGCCGACAATCACGCCGCTGCCGCAGTGAATTTCCGCGTTCGCAAGCGCATCGTTATATTCGCCTGTTTCAATCATATCCCATTCCCGCATCGTTCCCGAATAATATACATCTGTCAAGCTATCGCAGTAGAAAAACGCATAATCGTCTATGCTCGTCACGCTGTCGGGTATGGTTACTTTCGTCAGCCCGACGCAGCCGTCAAAAGCCGAATTACCGATACTCGTCACGCCGTCGGGAATGGCATACTCCGGCTGTAATTTATCCTTAGCGTAAGCGACTATTGTCGTTTTATCTTTATTGAACAAAACTCCGTCTATATCGCAGTAAGCCTGATTATTCGCTCCGACGCTGATATTCAAGCTGCCGCACTGTGAAAACGCGCCGTTGCCGATACTTGTCAAGCCGTCGGGTATGGTTATGCTTGTAAGACCGATACAGCCGTCAAATGAACTGTAGCCGATACTTATCAAACTATCCGGCAGCTCTGTGCCGGTCAGCGACTCGCAATTGCCAAACGCCATGTCACCGATGGTTATCACGCTGTCGGGCATACCGATATTTTCCAGCGCGCCGCAGTCGTAAAACGCACAGATGCCGATATTCGTCACGCCGTCGGGTACGGTTACGCCTGTCAGACCGGCACAGTCGTAAAACGCATAATCGCCTATACTTTCCGTGCCGGCGGGAATAGTATACTCGGGCTGTAATTTATCCTTAGCGTAAGCAACGATAGTCCTTTTATCCTTGCTGAACAAAACTCCGTCTATGGCGCAATAGGTTTGATTGCTCTCTCCGACACCGATGTTTAAGCTGCCGCAGTCTCCAAACGCGTTTCTTTCGACGGTTGTCACGCTGTCGGGTATGTTGATGCTTGTAAGACCGATACAACCGGCAAACGAGCTGTCGCCGATACTTGTCAAGCCGTCCGGCAGCTCTATGCCGGTCAGAGACTCGCAATTGCAAAACACCAAGTCATCGATGACCGTCACGCTGTCGGGTATGTTGATACTTGTAAGAGCGGCGCAGTCGTAAAACGCACCGATGCCGATACTCGTCAAGCCGTCGGGTATGCTGATATTTGTAATACTGCCGCAGCCGTCAAACGCAAAATTGCCGATAGCGGTCACCTTCACGCCGTCGATATCCGCCGGAATAACAAGCTCGCCCTCCGCGTCGGCGGCACAATCCGTAATCGTTCCCGTCGCCGCGTCAAACGTCAAATCCTCCACACTTGCCGCGTTTGCCGCAAATCCCCAGCAAGAGCCTAACAATCCTTGGTTCTTTACGGGTGTAACGTAATTCTTTTTCACTCCGCTTCCGTCAAGATCCGCGCTTCGCAAATCGAACGTCTCGGGATACTCGTTTTCCGACGAAAGATTGATGCCAGAAGAGGGATTGTAGAAATATTTTTGGCTCGCAATAAGCCTTTTCGCCGCGTCCTCCGCCGCGTTGTCAGACGAAGGTGCGGCAAACGCCGGTACAGCTGCCGTGAACATGGCTGCCGCCAGTGTTACAGATAAGATTTTTTTCAAATGCTTCACCATTATTACATTCCTCTCCATGAAATAATATTTTATAAGGTTATATATTTCTTCTTATTTTTCAAGATATTTTTCATTATCCGCAGACGATTACCGCATTTTTATTTATTTTCACATATCGATATTTCGTAACCGCCGTATGACGCGTTAAACAGCCTGCATTTTACGGCGGCTGAGTCACGCGTTACCGTTCGCTTTTCGGGATTTATTTCGATGCGCGTGGGAGACACGCCGAGTCCTTCGCCTGTCATTTTCATATAGCTTTCCTTCATAGTCCAAAGCCTGAAAAATCTACGCGTTTTATCCGTGTCGCTCTGTGCGTCGGCTATATATTTCCGCTCGCTCGGAAGGAAAACGCTGTCGCTGTCCGTAATTTCAAACGGCGCGTTTTCCGCCTTTTCTATATCGCAGCCGACCGGCGCATCGCTTACGGCGCATAAAACATATTCACCCGAATGTGAAATGTTAAAATATATCCCTTCGCACAGCAGCTTACCGTTCACGTCTGTCGTAACATTATCGGCTGAGAAGCCGTATTTGCCGAGGACTTCCTCCGTAAGCCGCCATGCGCCGAGACTTAATTTTCTGTCAATCGCGTTATGATATTTTAAAATATGTCTTTTCCGCCGATCAGGTATTCCGCAAAGCGCCGCCGCATCCGCTGCCGGATCGGGCAGGGAAGATACGCTTTTTAAAAAATATTCCGCCATTTTTCCTCCGCGCCGTGTTTTATGTTCACTGCAATTCAAAATATCCGAGTCCTTTAAGATTTACAAGGAACTTTTTCATATACTCAAACGAGGTTACGGGCCAGCGGAAGCCCATGCGGTAGAGAGCCTGCATTGTCATTTCGTTACTCTTGCCGACCTCGTATGATTTCCTGCCGTGCGACATGTTCTCATACGCGATCATGCTCGAAAGAACCTTCGCCTTTTCGGGATCGCTTTCGGCTTTCTTTAACGCCGCTTCATACTCGCTGTTTTCGGCTGGCTTTACTGTAAGTCCCTGCCTGTTCATCTCGCCGTATAAATCATTCATGAGCAGCGCGTGATTGTTGTACGGGTGGAACACGACGCACTCTCTCGGCGACTGCGCAAGAAGAAGTATCGCCTTTGCGACGCAGTCTATAGGCGAAAGCTCGAACGGCATATCCATGTTTTCATAGGGATAGCAGCCGATGAGATATGTGGATTTAAGTCTGCCCATAAAAGTATTTGTCGTGAAGTTGATCTGATATTCGCCGTCGCTCTCACGCGCCGAAAGATTTCCGACACGCATGATTTTAGCGTTCATTCCGCTTGCCGCCTTTTCCAATATTTCGCGCTCGGCAAGGAATTTTGCGGCGGTGTATTTGGAGCCTTGCACCTGACCGTAGTACAGCATATTTTCCTTAAGGCTCGAAACATCTCCCGGGCGGTCGAGGAACGCTCCGCCGACGCTCATCGTGGAAACATGTACGAGCCGCGTTCCCGTTTCCCCGCAGAACTCGATGATGTTTTGCACACCGTGATAGTTTACGTCCTCAATATCGGTATCCTTCGAGAAATGCTTTACATTCGCCGCGCAGTTTATAAACGTGTCGGCTTTCACGCTCTTGAGCTTTTCAAAGTCCGCCTTATTCGTTATGTCGCCGTCCGTTACCGTAATTCTATCGCCGTATTGTTCCGTGATGTCCTTCTCAAAGTAATAGTAAAACAGAGATTTTAACCGCGTATACGCCGTCATTTTGCCCTTGCCGCGCATCAGGCAGCATACATTGCCGTCGAAATTCGCGAGCAATTCATGAAGTATATGCGCTCCCAAAAATCCCGTCGCGCCTGTCAGGATCACGTCGCCTATCTCCTGCTTTTCGCCGTTTATGAACGCGTCTATGGTGTTCTTTTCCAATAAGCGGTCGATATTTTCGTAGTTGTAATCGTCAAACCGCATGATGCCGTCGTCTGTGTCACCCTGACCACCCGCAAGCTTGGCGAGCGCGCGCGGCGTGGGATTTGCGAACACGTCGCCGTAGGCTATATTGTAACCGAGCTTGCCCGCAGCGATAACAACGCGCGTTACGGTGAGCGATGTTCCGCCCAGGTCGAAGAAGCTGTCGTTTACCGATACCTCGTTCATGTTCAGAACGTCCGCGAATATCTCGCAGAAATCTTTTTCAGCCGCCGATACGGGCTTTACCGATACGCCTTTCTTTGGGGCGTCAAAAATCACCGGATCGCCCAGCGCTTTGATATTCACCTTGCCGTTTGGCGTTGTCGGCAGCTCGTCAAGACGGTTAAACGACGCGGGGATCATATAATCCGTAAGAGACTTCTTCATTTCAGATTTCAGATATTCGACGTCGGGATCTCCATCGGCGGTATAGTACGCGCATATTCCGTCCTCGTGACCGACCTTTTTGATAACAACGACAGCCGAGCGTATTCCGTCTATGCCTGTCAGGCATTTTTCAATTTCGCCAAGCTCGATTCTCAGCCCGCGAAGCTTGACCTGACTGTCCTTTCTACCTAAAATTACAACGTCTCCGCTATCCGTCCAGCGCGCGTAATCGCCGGAGCGGTAGAAGCGCTCGCCCTCGTATTCGATAAACGCTTTTTCCGTCTGCTCGGGGAGATTGTTATAGCCCGCAGCAACGCCCAAGCCGCCTATTAAAAGCTCGCCTACAACGCCGGCGGGCAGCTTGTTGTCGTCCGTATCGACAATATATTCGCGGTAATTCAAAAGCGGTCTGCCGACGGATATTTCATCCGCGTTTGTAAGCTCCTTCGCGTTCGACGATACCGTAATTTCCGTCGGGCCGTACGTGTTTATGATACGCGCGCCCGTCTTTTCGCGCAGCACACTTAACAGCTTATCCGAATATTTCTCGCCGCCCGACAAAATCACCCTGCAGTTTTTCATAGCGTCAGCGAACTCATCAAGCTCCATGTATACGAGAAGCCTTGACGGAGTCGCGTTAAATACGTCTACATTGTTTTCATTGAAGAACCGCGCAAGCGAAAGCGGATTTGTCGTCTGTTCGTCGCTTGCGAAGGCGAGAGTAAGACCGTTGCATAGCGCGACAGCCGTTTCTTTAAGCGACATATCAAACGATATCGTCGTGACCGAGCCGTAGCATTTACAGTTTTCCGTCACACAGCGCACCTGAAGATTGCGCTCATCGTCGGTAACATAGCTCGCGATACCGATATGCCTGAGCATTACGCCTTTAGGCTTGCCTGTAGAGCCTGATGTGTAAATAAGATAAGCCAAATCATCGGGTGAAATTGCAATATCAGGCTTTTTATCGTTTTCGCCCGCTTCAAGCTCCGCTATATCGACCGTATTTTTGTATGTGTTAAGCAAGTCGCCGAAGGTTATTACAAGCTCCGCGCCGCTGTCCTCGATAATGCTTTCTATTCTTTCCTTCGGATATTCGGGACAGGTCGGTATAAACGCGCCGCCAGCCTTTAATATGCCGAACATTGCCGCGAAAAATGCCGAAGTCCTGTTCAGCAGTATAACCACGCGGCTGCCGTTCTTAACTCCGCGCTCTATAAGCGCGTTCGCAACAATATTCGCACGTCTGTCCATTTCGGCGTACGTGAATTTACCGTCGCAGGCGACAACCGCCATGCGGTCGGGGTGAAGTTTTGCCCGATACTCAAACTTTTCATGCAGCAGCTTTATTTCAGACTCAGCAAATCCGGTGTGTGAGAAATCCGCGATCTGCTTTTCTCCCTCGGCGTCGAGCATTGACAATTTACGCGCCTTGCCATTGGGATTTTCAACTATCTTTTCCGCGACCGTCTTAATTGCGTTCGCGAATGTGTTCATAAGCTCATGACTGTAAACAGCGTCGTTATAGTGAACGTTTACGCATTCCGTTCCGTCTGTTTTTTCGATGTGCACGCCCGTGTCAAATTTTACGCGCTGCTCGCCGACAAGCTCCCATTCGATCAATTTTCCGTCTATACGAAGCTCGTCCACAACACCGAGCTGATACGCGTACATAATATGCGGCGCGTAGTTGAATTTGCGGCACACGTCGGCATACGGATACGCCTCATTCGCGACCGCGTTTATAAGCAGATCCTTGGCGCGCTCCACAAGCTCCGCCGCGGTAATATCGTCAATTTCAAGACCTATCGGCAGCGTTTTTACAAACATACCGAAGCAGTTTGTGAGCTTCATATCCGAGCGGCCGTTGCTTATCGTGTTGATATACGCGCCGCGGCTGTTCGTAAATCTCGACACGACGTACAGCGTCGCCGCAAGGAACAAATGCGCGGGCGTTACTCCCATATTACCGCAGAACTCCGAAATGCGCGCCATATCAAACGGTGCCGACGCAATCGCCGGTGAGCCGTTGTCGGCAAGTCCGCCCTTATCCGGCGTGATCTCAGCCGCGCCCTCGCAGTTTACGAGCATATCGGAAATATATTTTTCGGACGCTTTGAACTCCTCGCTGTCCACAAACGCTTTGTCGTCCTTTACGTAGTCAAAGTAATCGTATGTTTCGCTCTCTATCTCGCCGCCCTCGAGAACCGTCTTTAACGATTGCAGGAACAAGTCGAATGAAGCGCCGTCAAAGATAACATGGTGGAACTCGGCGAACAGATAAACCGCCGCTTCTGTTTTTATCACTTCAATTCTGAACAGGCGCGTATTCATAAGCTTGAACGGCTTTACAAATTCCGCGCGGTATTTTTTCAATTCATTCTCGCTCATATTCTTTACGGGAACTGTATATCCGTCCGCGCCCATGCGCCGCTGAACAATATCGTCGTCCTTAATTGTCAGCTGCGTGAAAACATACGGGTGCGCCGCGAGTACCGTATCTATCGCGTCAGCCAGCTTTTGCGCGCCGAAATCGGCGGGGAAGCGGTACATGAACGTGATATTGTAGAACGTATCCTCGGGACGCTTCATACATTCCGAATACACTCCGTACTGCGTGTACGAAAGCGGCGCGAACTCCGCTTTTTCCTCTTCTGCCCGCGTCTCGGCGGGCGCGTTTTTCGCGGTAAGCAAATATTCGACAATATCGTCCTCTATCGACATTACCGAGCAGCCCTTCATAAGCGTCTTTATATCCGCGCCGTAGCCGAACTCCTTGTTAAGCTCGACCGCGAGCTTTATAACGGAGAGCGACGTCATGCCGCAGCGCATAATGTCGGCTGAAACGTCGATATCGTCCGTGCCGATTATGCCCTTTATTATTTCAAGTATTTTCGTTTCGAGCGCCGTAAGTGAACGCTCGGTTTTCTGCATAGGCTCCGCTGAAGCGAGATCTATCTCCGGCAGACTTCTCTTGTCGACCTTGCCGTTTACAGTGAGCGGTATCGCGTCAATCTGCATAATTGCCTCGGGAACCATATACGGCGGCTTTCTCTCCGCGATAAATTCCTTGAGAGCCGCTATGTCGACCTCGCCGTCCGACACGATATACGCCGCGATATATTTTCCGCCCGACGCTTTATCCTTTGCGACAACGGTCGCGTCCGTTATTCCCTCAAAATCATGTATAACGGATTCTATCTCCGTAAGCTCGATGCGGTAGCCGCGTATTTTAACCATGCCGTCGCGTCTGCCGACGTATGACAGATTGCCGTCGTTCATGAATTTTACTATATCGCCCGTATGGTAAAGCACGTCACGGTATTTGCCGCTTTCAAACGGGTTTTTAACGTATACCTTTTCCGTCTGCTCGGGGCGGTTCAGATACCCCTTTGA
>CANQQS010000034.1 GCA_947626045.1 uncultured Clostridia bacterium
AATTCTGCATTATTGCACCTATTTTGTCACGCCTATGGCGTTCAGGGGCCATATGCGCAGCTGTGACTTTCCGAGAATTGCGTCGTACGGAACAAGACCGAGATCCGATGAGCGGCTGTCCTTGCTGTTGTTGCGGTTATCACCCATTACGAATACAGTGTTCTCCTCAACGGTAAGCGGATATTCAACAGAGGACGAGGATATTGGGTTTGTTTTACCGTCATAGTACGGCTCGTCGAGAATTTCACCGTCAACATAAACATGTCCGTTCGATATATTCACGGTCTGACCGGGCAGCGCGATTACACGCTTTACGAAATATTTTTTCTTAAGAGACGCGGGCATACCGACTCTTTCGGCAAAAAACTTCTCAACAAACGAAAGATGGTCTTTGCCCTTCTCCTCCGCCAAATCGTCGAAGTATTCCATACGATCCTTGTATGTGCTGTCGAGTATTATAATATCGCCCTGCTTAGGCTTGTAGCCGAGCTTTGTCACAATAAGCCTGTCGCCGTCGTGGAGCGTCGGAACCATGCTTGAACCGTCCACCTTTACAATATCGAACACAAACAGCTTTATTGCGAACGCTATCGCGAACGCGACCGCAAGCGTTACGACCCATTCGAGAACCTCGTGCCAGAAGGCGGCGGTGGGAACCATCATGTTACTTTTTTCGGATTTTTGAAACCATATTTTCTTTTCTTCTTCCTTTTTGACTTCAGCCTTTTTTGCCGAGGTGTTTTCATTTTTAATTTCTTCGTTATTTTCGCTCATTTATATATCCCTCCGTTATTGCATGGTTCGGTGTGAAAAAAAGGGACATTATCATGTCCCTTTCATATCCGCTAAGGATAGCATTATATTCTTTCCTTAACCTTTGCCGCCTTGCCGACTCTGTCACGCAGATAGTAAAGCTTCGCGCGTCTTACCTTACCCTTTCTCGATACTTCGATCTTCTCAATGTTGGGTGAGTTGACGGGCCAAGTCTTTTCAACGCCTACGCCGTAAGAAACGCGTCTTACCGTAAATGTCTTGGCAATGCCGCCTCCCTGAACCTTAATGATTGTACCCTCAAACATCTGAGTTCTTGTTCTCGAACCCTCGACGATTTTCTGGTAAACCTTTACGTTGTTGCCCACAACGAGTTCCGGAAGGTCTGTTCTGATTTGGTCTTTTGTCAGGTTATTGATGATTTCCTGTGTATTCATCATTATTCCTCCTTAAATTTCAAGACTTTCGTGCCGACCGAGGCAGAGGACTGTCCGTAATAACTTCAATATTGTACCACAGCCGATAAAAAAATGCAAGAGTTTTTTTCAAAAAATTAGAAACATATTTATGTAAACGCGGCGTATGAATAGAAATAAGAGTTTATACAAGCAATCGTGAGGCTACATAATGAAATTCAAAACTATCGTTTTAACAAAAAATAAAATGCGCATAGCAGCAGCCGCTATATTGTGCGCCGCTGCTGCCGGCATAGCCGCGCCGATAATCATAAAAAGCGGCGGAGCTGCTGCGGTACGTGTTGAAGAAGCGTTTTCGCCGGCGGACGACTACGAAAGCATACTTGACGAGGGTATTCCCGTTGCCGGAGCGGACGACAGCGGCATTTTAAAAAAGCTTACTGGCATAGATTTGTCGGATCCAAGCTCGGTAATAGACGAGTACAGCGCCGCGATTAAAGGGACAACCCCGCAGAGTGAACAGCTGCCCGAAAACGGTTACGAGGGCGAAGTGACCGAACCGCCGGTGTCGGAAGAAACACCCGTACCCGAAAATACGCAGCCTGCCGCGCTGCCCGACCATAACGCCGTATGCTCATCGGTGGGACTTAAAATCAATAATGCCACCGATTACAATGTTGACCTTGACGCGATGTGCGCCGACGACCTTGCCATAACGCCTGAGGACGGCAAGCCGCTCGTGCTTATAATGCACACGCACACGACCGAATGTTACTGCGGCGACGAGATGAGCGGCGAAACGGAGCGAAATACCGATGAAAATGTAAACGTAATCGCCGTCGGCAATGAGATAGAAAACGTGCTTACAAGCTACGGCATAGGCGTTATACACGATAAGACGTACCATGACTATCCGTCGTACCAAAGCTCGTACACCCGCGCGCTGTCAACCATAGAGAGCGTTCTTGAAGAAAATCCGTCGATACAGGTCGTGCTTGACGTACACCGTGACGCGTTTGTTTACAACGACGGCTCGCGTCTGCGTGTCGCGTGCGAGCAGAACGGTGTGCCGACGGCGCAGGTGATGCTCGTTGTCGGCACGAACAGCATGGGACTGTGGCACGACAACTGGCGTGATAATCTGACATTCGCCGCAAAGATACAGAACAGCGCCGAAATAATGTACCCGGGACTTATGCGCCCCGTAAACCTGCGTACCGAGCGCTTTAACGGTCACACAACGCGCGGCAGCCTTATTCTCGAGGTCGGCAGTAACGGAAACACGCTCGACGAAGCCAAAGAGGGCGGACGTGACGTTGCCCGAGCCATAGCCGCCGCGCTTATAAACGGATAGCCTGCGCGCGTGACAGAATCTCTATTTCACGGCTTATTCTGTTCTCAAGCTCATAAAACCGCTTGTAAAAGCAATAGCTTCTGTCAGACATTTTAGCGAGCCTTGGGGACGATATATCGCCGTTTTTCGCCGCCTTTTGTACCGCGCGGTTAAATCGCATTCTGTACGCGTCCGCGACAACGCCGAGTAAGTATAAATAAAAACTCTGAAAAACTACTTTCATTTTTTACCTCCGTGTGGTATACTATAATTTACAGATATAATTGGCTGATATTCAAATAACCAACTTTATTATCCGCGTTAACCGGGCATATAGTCATGTAATATTTAGAGCGGCGCGTAAAAAATGGGTTGCGGCACTGCCTAAGTGCCGGTAATACTAAACATATAAGTACAGAATATATAACGACTCGCGTGAGATACTGAGGTGATAAAAATGAGAGTTGTGAAAAAGGACAATACGAAGGAAGAATTTAATGTGCAGAAGGTTGTCGCGGCTGTAAATAAGTCCGCGTACCGCGCTCTTGTGAAATTTACGGATGAGGATATCGACTTCATCTGCAAATTCGTGACGGAGCAGGCGGAGGCTATGGGCAAGGAGGATATTCAGATTGCCGAAATGCACAACATAGTCGAGGGCGCGCTTGAAAGAGTCAACCCGAAGGTCGCGAAAAGCTACCGCGATTACCGCAACTATAAGCAGGATTTTGTGCAGATGCTTGACGAGGTTTACAAAAAGAGCCAGTCAATCATGTACATCGGCGACAAGGAAAACTCGAACACCGACTCGGCGCTCGTGTCCACAAAGCGCAGCCTGATTTTTAACCAGCTTAACAAGGAGCTTTACAAGAAGTTTTTCCTAACAACGGAGGAACTGCAGGCTTGCCGCGACGGCTACCTTTACATTCACGACATGTCGGCGCGCCGCGACACTATGAACTGTTGTCTGTTCGACATTGAAAACGTGCTGTCGGGCGGCTTTGAAATGGGCAATCTGTGGTATAACGAGCCTAAGACGCTTGATGTGGCGTTTGACGTAATAGGCGATATTATTCTGTCCGCCGCGTCGCAGCAGTACGGCGGTTTTACCGTGCCGAGCGCGGACAAAATTCTCGAACCGTACGCCGAAAAGTCGTATAAGCTTTACATGGATAAGTATATGTCATTGGGACTTGGCGAGGAACAAGCCGATAAAGTGACAATGGCGGATATTCAACGTGACTTTGAACAGGGCTTCCAGGGCTGGGAGTACAAGTTTAACTCCGTATCGTCGAGCCGCGGCGACTATCCGTTTATAACCGTTACAATCGGCACCGGTACGGGACGCTTCGCGAAAATGGCGTCAATAACCATGCTTAATGTAAGAAAAGGCGGTCAGGGTAAAAAGGGTCACAAAAAACCCGTTCTGTTCCCGAAGGTTGTATTTCTGTACGATGAAAATCTCCATGGAAATGGCAAGCCCTTGGAGGACGTGTTTGAAGCGGGTATAGACTGCTCGATGAGAAGCATGTACCCCGACTGGCTGTCGCTTACCGGCGAGGGTTACGTGCCGTCGATGTACAAGAAGTACGGCGAGATTATCTCACCTATGGGCTGCCGCGCGTTCCTGTCGCCGTGGTACGAGAGAGGCGGTATGAATCCCGCCGACGAAAACGATAAGCCGGTGTTTGTCGGACGCTTTAATATAGGCGTGGTGTCGCTGCACCTGCCGATGATTTACTCAAAGGCTAAGCAGGAAAACAAGGACTTTTTCGAGGTGCTTGACTATTACCTTGAGCTTATCAGAAATCTGCACCTACGCACATACGACTATCTCGGTGAAATGCACGCGTCAACGAATCCGCTCGCGTACTGCGAAGGCGGCTTCTACGGCGGACATCTCGGCATACACGACAAGATCAAGCCGCTCCTTAAGTCCGCTACCGCGTCGTTCGGAATAACGGCTCTCAACGAGCTTCAGCAGCTCCACAATAAGAAATCGCTCGTCGAGGACGGAGAATTTGCGCTTGAAACGATGCGGCATATAAACGATATGGTTGACAAATTTAAGAAAGAGGACGGCAGACTGTACGCCATTTACGGCACACCCGCCGAGTCGCTGTGCGGCTTGCAGGTGACGCAGTACAGAAAGAAGTACGGCATAGTCGAGAACGTGTCCGACAGGGAATACGTATCAAACAGCTTTCACTGCCACGTTACCGAGGATATTACGCCGATTGAGAAGCAGGATCTCGAAAAACGCTTCTGGAATTTGTGCAACGGCGGTAAAATTCAGTATGTGAAATATCCCGTAAACTACAACAGGGAAGCGGTAAAGACGCTTGTGCGCCGCGCGATGGATATGGGATTTTACGAGGGCGTTAATATGTCGCTTGCATACTGCGACGACTGCGGCTACGAGGAGCTTGAAATGGACGTATGCCCGAAGTGCGGAAGCAGAAATCTCACGAAAATAGAAAGAATGAACGGCTATCTGTCATATTCGCGCGTGAAGGGCGACACGCGTCTCAACAGCGCGAAAATGGCTGAAATAGCGGAAAGGAAAAGTATGTAAATGCGCTATCACAACATAACAAAGGACGATATGCTTAACGGCGACGGTCTGAGAGTTGTTTTGTGGGTAGCGGGCTGCGACCATCGGTGCGAAAATTGTCAAAATCCGGTGACATGGGATATTGAAGGCGGACTGGAGTTTGACGACGCGGCAGAAAAGGAGCTTTTCACGGAAGCGGACAAGCCGTATATATCGGGGCTTACCGTAAGCGGCGGCGATCCGCTGCATCCGCGTAACCGCTACGACGTCGGCGCGCTTATATGCGAGTTCAAAAAGAGGTTCCCCGACAAAACGGTATGGCTCTACACGGGCTACGAATGGTACGAGGTCAAGGATTTGCCGTTTATGGGCATGGTGGACGTGCTTGTGGACGGCAAATACATAGACGCGCTGCGCGACGTAAATCTGCCGTGGCGCGGCAGCTCGAATCAGAAAGTCATAGACGTTAAGAAAAGTCTCGAAACCGGCAAGACGGTTCTTGTCATGAAATAAAGGAGAATAAACAAATGCAGAGAATAGCTAAATTTGAGAAGGTGAGCATTGAACGGTTTAAGGCTGACTGGACGGACACGTTCGGAGAAACGGGGAATATAGAAGAGATATACAATTCTGTAAAGCTGCCGTCGCGCGCTACGGCTGGCAGCGCCGGATATGATTTTTTCACGCCCTGCGCCGTTAATCTCGCGCCGGGCGAGAGCATGAAAATACCGACCGGCATACGCGTAAAAATAGACGACGGCTGGGTGCTTAAAATTTATCCCAGAAGCGGTCTCGGCTTTAAGTTCCGCCTGCAGATGAACAATACCGTCGGCATAATCGACAGCGACTACTATATGAGCGACAACGAGGGACATATTTTCTGCAAGATAATGAACGACTCAAACGAGGGCAAAACCGTGTCGCTCGACGCGGGTGCGGGATTTTGCCAGGGAATATTTGTCGAGTACGGCATAACCGTTGACGATGACGTTACCGATGCCCGCAATGGCGGCTTCGGCAGCACAGGAAATTAAATACAAGAAAGACTTCCCATTTGGGAAGTCTTTTTTACGTTATTCATTCACAGGAATAGAGATAGTAACCTCCGTACCCTTATGCAGTTCGCTCGAAATCTTAATCTTACCTCCGAAGCTTGACTCGATTGACTGCTTGGCGATTGCGAGACCGAGACCCGTTCCGCCCGTATCGCGCGAGCGCGCCTTATCTACGCGGTAGAAACGGTCAAATATGTGCGGCAGCTTATCCTCCGCAATACCGATACCGTTGTCCTGAACCTTGATATTTATATCGGTGTAAACCTTGCTCGAATATACCTCTATAGTACCGCCCTCGCTCGTGTACTTCAAAGCGTTTGAAATTACGTTTATAATTGCTCTTTCGAGAACGTCGCGGTCACCCGTTATTATAGGCACGTCGTTAATCGGTGTATACGTGAGCTTCTGCCGCTTTTTCTTCGCCTGCAAATCCATTCTGTCAACAATGGTTTCAAGCATTTTCCGAATGTCTATTTGTTCGGGCGGCTTTAAAAACGTTTGATTTTCGTCAAGCTCGCTGAGCGTCAGAAGGTCGCTTATAATCCGCGCCATTCTGTCCGACTCGGACGCTATAACGTCGAGGAAACGCACCTGAAGTTCTCTGTCAACGTCCGGCGAATCGGCGAGCGTTTCCGAGTATGATTTAATTGTCGTAAGCGGCGTACGAAGCTCGTGCGACACATTCGCCACAAAGTCGCGGCGCGACTGCTCCAGCTTTTCCTGCTTTGTAATGTCATGTATTACAACGATAATGCCGCCCGCCTTGTTTTCACCCTTAAATGTCGCGAAATTAAGATGCAGATAGTGGTTCGCGACCTTGGTTTCGCGTTCAACGCTGCCGTCGGTCTGCATATACAAAAGGTCTCCGAGCTTTATATTGACGTTTATCTCTTTAAAGAATCTGTCAAAATTTATGTCGTCGAGGTAATTTCGCTTTAACAGCTTCTTCGCCTCGGGATTGCAGTGCAGGAGCCTGCCCTTCATATCGAACGCGAGAATACCGTCGTTCATGTTCTGAAGTATAGTCTCAACCTTGATTTTTTCACCCATTGCCTGGTCGGATGACTGTTTCCGCGTGTGCGCGAGGTACAAAAGCGAATTTGTAAGGTTGCCGAGTTCATCGTTGGAATCCGATTTTTCAAGCGCGTTTATGTTGCCGTCGGCAAGCTTGCGCGCTTTTATGGAAAGCTGCTGTATCGGTATCGTAATTGAACGCGCGATTAGTATTCCGACAATCGCCGAGATTACAAGCGAAATGAGCAGCGAAATGAGCAGTATGCGTATCAGATTTTGCGTGACGGCTCTCTGCGTCGAGCAGTCGTCGCGCACGTAAACTATAAAACTTACCTCGCCGCCGTTCATGAGGGGGAGAGCGTAATCCATATATGGCTTCGTAATACTCGTTTCCTTACGCTCGTTTCCTAGAGCAGCCTGCTCTATCGTCGGCGTTGTGCTTACGGCGGTCGAGCCGTCGGACGATTTCAGCACATCGCCGGACGACGCCTCGATTATATAGTAAACTCTCGTTGATGTTATTCCGAGCGTGCCGGAGCGCGAGGCAAGTACATCGTTTATCATGCCGACGCTGTTGAATATTTTGTTTGAGATTGTAAGAGAGTTATCGCCAGTTTCCTCGGCGGGAACGGGCAGCTCGTTTGCGGCGGCAAGAAGATCGTTTTTAACGTCGGCGTTAAAAACGGTGTTTATATCATCGGAAAACGCTCTGTGGTAATAATTCGCAACTCCGAATATATTGAAGCTGCCTATTAAAAGCTCCGTTGCAAGCACAAGCAGCACGAACAGCAGCGTTATTTTCCATCGTATGCTTTTAAACATATGCAAAAATCCTTTCGGTAAAAATACGGTAAAGCACCCAAAACATACCGTTTGGGTGCCTTATTCATCGGTTTATTATTATTTGTTGAAGTAATAGCCCACTCCGCGTTTTGTGATTATATATTTCGGCATACTCGGATCGTCCTCGATTTTTTCACGCAGACGTCTTACAGTTACGTCAACGGTTCTTACATCGCCGTAATACTCATAGCCCCATACATTCTCGAGCAGCTTTTCTCTTGAAAAGATTTTTCCGGGCTGCTGCGCGAGAAAACGTAAAAGCTCAAATTCTCTCAGCGTTATGTCTATAACCGTGCCGTTTTTCGACACTTCATAGCGGTCAATGTTTATCGAGAGGTCGCCCGACACGATTGTATCCTGATTGTCGGCGTCCGTCTCCTGCACGGGTACTGCCGCCGCGGCGCTTCTGCGGAGATTTGCCTTAACTCTCGCGGCAAGCTCGCGCATGGAGTAGGGCTTTGTAATATAATCGTCCGCGCCGAGTTCAAGACCGAGTACCTTGTCAACTTCATCTTCTCTCGCCGTAAGCATTATAATGGGAACCTGCGACTGCTCGCGTACCTTTTTGCATACCTCCCAGCCGTCGAGACCGGGCAGCATTACGTCAAGCAGAATCAGGTCGGGATGCTCCGTGAGAGCCATTTCAAGACCTTTAACGCCGTCAAGCGCAGAAAGCGTTTTATAGCCTTCCTTACCAAGCGAAAATGTGAGTATATCGTTGATGTTCTGCTCGTCCTCAATTACAAGTATCGTACGTTCCATTTACCTCAATTCCTTTCAAATTCCGTATTTTCAGATATATGTTCTCAAAATAGTTACATATATTTTATCACTAAATGACATTTTTTTCAAGAGAATTTTACAAAAAAATCATAATTACCTTTATTTTTTTGAATATTTTTACTATCATATAGACAATTCGGTAAAAATGGTGTATAATGTTAAGGATAAAAAACTTTTAAAACAGGGAGGGGAGCATATGGCTGATTACAAGGAAAAAACGGTGCTTATGGACGCCGCGACGGTGAAGCGCGCCGTCAGCCGTATGGCGTATGAGATAGTCGAACGCAACAGAGGTACGGACAATCTTGTTATTATCGGAATACAGACGAAGGGCGTGACGCTCGCAAAGCTTCTTTTGGAGCGGATAAAGGAAATTGAGGATATACGTCTGCCGCTCGGCAGTCTCGACATCACCTTTTACCGCGACGACCTCACAAGGCTCGGCAAGCATCCCGTTGTGGCGGGCAGCGATATAGCGTTCACGATAGAGGATAAGAAAATTATACTTGTGGACGACGTGCTTTTCTCGGGCAGAACGGTACGCTGCGCGATGGACGAGCTTTTCGATATGGGCAGACCCGAGAGAATAGAGCTTGCCGTGCTTGTGGACAGGGGCAGACGCGAGCTTCCGATAAGCGCCGGATATATCGGCAAAAGCATACAAACCTCCGCCGACGAATACATAAACGTCGAGGTGACAGACGGTGAGATAAGCAAGGTATCCCTGTGTGAAAGAGAGGGAAGAAAATGAAGAGAAAAGACCTTTTGGGGCTGAAGGATTTGAGCGCCGAAGAGATAAAAAACATACTGCGCGCGGCAGAAACGATGAAGCTTATAATAAAGCAGCCGAGCAAGAAAACGCCGCATCTGCAGGGCAGGACTGTGGTAAACCTCTTTTACGAGAACAGTACGCGCACGCGTCTGTCATTTGAGCTTGCCGCGAAGTATATGAGTGCGAACGCCGCGAACATAACCGCGAGCGGCTCTTCTGTGCAGAAGGGCGAAACGCTTATAGACACCGCGAACACCATTAACGCCATGGGTACGGATATACTCGTAATGCGCCACAGTATGTCGGGCGCGCCGCACCTTTTAGCGCCGCTTGTAAGCGCGTCTGTTGTAAACGCCGGCGACGGCATGAACGAACACCCGACGCAGGCGCTTTTGGATATGCTGACGATAAAGGAGAAGAAGGGTCATATCGGCGGCTTAAAGGTCGCAATTATAGGCGACATAAAGCACAGCAGAGTCGTAAGGAGCAACATATACGGCTTGACAAAGCTCGGTGCGGAGGTAAGCGTCGGCGGACCAGCCACACTTATACCGCAGGGTATGGAGGAAATGGGCTGCAAGGTGTTCAAGAGCATACAGGAAGCCATTATCGACGCCGATGTTGTAATGGGACTTCGTATACAGCTCGAACGCCAAAAGAGCGGGCTGTTCCCGAGCCTTCGGGAATACTACAGGTTTTTCGGCGTGGACGACGCGCGGCTTAAATATGCGAAGCCCGACGCACTTGTAATGCACCCCGGTCCCGTAAACCGCGGTGTGGAATTTTCAACAAGCGTCATAGACGGTGAGGCAAGTGTCATAAACGAGCAGGTGACGAGCGGCGTCGCGGTCAGAATGGCTGTAATGTATCTTCTTTCCAGAGGGGGATTTGACACAGAGGAGGATGACGGATAATGAGAATACTTATAAAAGGCGGCAGAGTTATCGACCCCGAGAATAATATCGACAAGGTAACAGACGTATTTATCGATAAGGGCGTAATATCCGAAATAGGGGACGACCTCGGACTTGAGGGTATCGACATGGAGGTTATCGACGCCGCGGGCAAGATTGTATCGCCGGGGTTTGTCGATATGCACTGTCATCTCCGCGATCCCGGGCAGGAGTACAAGGAGGACATCGAGACAGGCACGAGAAGCGCCGTAATGGGCGGTATAACTTCGATTGCATGTATGCCTAATACCAAGCCCGTGGCGGATAATGAAACGGTTATTTCGTACATTATAAACAAGGCGAAGGAAGTCGGATACGTAAACGTCTACCCGATAGGCGCGGTGTCGAAGGGACTTAAGGGTGAGGAGCTTGCGGAGATAGGTGAGATGAAATTTGCCGGTGCGGTTGCGATTTCCGATGACGGACGCCCCGTGACCGAATCGGGACTTATGCGCCGCGCGATGGAGTACGCCGACATGTTTGACATGAAGGTAATATCCCACTGTGAGGATTTGGGACTTGCCGACGGCGGTTACATGAACGAGGGCGCGACCGCAACGGCTATGGGACTTCGCGGCATAACGCGCGCGGCAGAGGAAGTAATGGTGTCGCGCGACATTATAATTGCCGAAGCTATAGGCACACCCGTGCATATCGCGCACGTAAGCACGCGGCTTTCCGTAGACCTTGTGCGTCAGGCGAAAAAGCGCGGCGTGCGCGTCACGTGCGAAACGTGTCCGCATTACTTTACGCTTACCGAAAAAGCCGTTGAAGGCTTTAACACGTTCGCGAAAATGAACCCGCCGCTTCGCACCGACGACGATGTTGCGGCAATTAAGGAAGGACTTAAGGACGGCACGATTGACTGTATCGTAACCGACCACGCGCCCCACCACATAGACGAGAAAAACTGCGAGTTCGCGCTTGCGTTAAACGGCATAGTCGGCTTTGAAACGTCGCTCGGACTGGGACTTAAATATCTCGTGGAGACGGGCGTGCTGACAATAAACGAGCTTATTGAAAAAATGGCTGTCAACCCGTCGCGCATTCTGGGACTTAACAAGGGCAATCTTAAAATCGGCAACGCCGCAGACGTTACGATTTTTGATCCGAACAAGGAATGGACGGTGGATATAACAAAGCTGCACTCAAAGAGCAAAAATTCGCCCTACGACGGATTTAAGCTTTTGGGTAAGCCCGAATACGTTATAGTTGGCGGAAAAATAAAGGTAAACCGAGGCATACTTGTGTAAACGGCTGTAAGGAGGAATAACATGTCGGTAGATTTACTTGTAAAAAAAATAAAGGAAAAGGGTAATCCGTCGGTCGCGGGACTTGACCCGAAAATCGACTACGTGCCCGAATATATACGTAAAAAAGCATACGCCGAGTACGGTCAGAACCTAAAGGGCGCATGCGCGGCAATAGGGGAGTTCAACAAAGGTCTTATCGACGCGCTTTACGACGTTGTACCGGCGGTAAAGCCGCAGAGCGCGTTTTATGAGATGTACGGACTTTGCGGCGAAACGGTGCTTCACAAAACAATACAATACGCGAAAGAAAAGGGGTTGTACGTAATTCTCGACGTTAAGCGCAACGACATAGGCTCGACAGCCGAGGCGTACTCGAAGGCGTATCTCGGAAAAACGACGGTTGACGGCATTGAAGAGGAAGCGTTCGGCGTTGACTGCGTGACGGTCAACCCGTACCTTGGCACGGACGGAGTAATGCCGTTTGTAAATGACTGCAAGGCATATGATAAGGCGATATTTGCGCTCGTAAAGACATCAAACCCCTCGTCGGGCGAGCTTCAGGATTTAACGGTAGGGGACGCGCATATATATGAAAAGGTCGCGGAGTGCGTAAACAAGTGGAACGCCGACACGATAGGCGAGAGCGGTTACGGCGCGGTCGGCGCGGTGGTCGGCGCGACATATCCCGAACAGGCGGCAACACTTCGCAAAATAATGAAACAGTCGTATTTCCTCGTACCCGGCTACGGCGCGCAGGGCGGCGGCGCGAAGGACGTTGTGCCGTGCTTTAACGATGACGGACTCGGCGCGATAGTAAACTCGTCGCGCGGTATCATGTGCGCGTACAAAAAGGGCGATTGGAAAGAGGAACAGTTCGCCGAAGCCGCAAGAGCGGAAGCGATACGCATGAGAGACGAATTGGTGAGCGCGCTGTGATGTGGTTGGTTAAATTGTGATTTAGCGGTGTAGATGTGGGGACGTCGAGGGCGCCGTCCCCTACACCCGTAATTTTAAAAATCGTGCGCCGTAGGGGCTGGCGCCCCGACAGCCCGTTTCCGTAGGGGCGACCCTTGCGGTCGCCCGCATTTGCGCGCCAAATCATAATTTACAGCAATATATAATAAATTGCCAGAGAGAGTGGTGAAGCTATTCCTATTCCCGATGGTAAATTAATGTACATGTGGCAAAGGAGAATATATGAAAACAGCAAAATTATGTAAACTAATATCAAAATCAGAACCGATTCCGGGTATATTTGACTTCACGATAGAGAGCGCGGACATAGCCGCCGAGGCGCAGTGCGGACAGTTTCTGCACATCGCGTGCGGCGGCGGCACATTTCTGCGCCGGCCGATAAGCATATGCGACGCATCAGACGGCGAGGTACGCTTTATATTCGAGGTAAAGGGTGAGGGTACAAAGCTGCTCGCGAAAAAGGAAATCGGCGACGAAATAGACGTTGTAGGGCCCTTGGGACACGGCTTTGAGATAAAGCAGAGCGTCAGGAAACCGATTGTAATCGGCGGCGGTATAGGGATATTTCCGCTTTACAAACTCACGAAGCAGCTGACAAATGCGGCGGTATTTCTGGGATTTAGAAACAAGTCGCGCGTTGTTATGGAGGACGAGTTTGACGCGGTATCGTCAATGACGATTGTTGGCACGGACGACGGCAGCTACGGCTACAACGGATACATCGCTTCTGCTATGGAGGGCTACCTCAATTTTAACGAATGCGACATGATATACTCGTGCGGCCCCACGCCGATGCTGCGGGCTGTCAAGAAAATAGCCGAGGAACGCGGCATACCGTGTCAGATTTCGCTCGAGCAGCGCATGGGCTGTGGCATAGGTGCGTGTCTGGCGTGTGCCTGTGAAACGAAAAAGGACGGCACGGAGCGTTATGCGAAGGTGTGCGCCAACGGCCCCGTATTTTACAGCGAGGAGGTAACGCTCAATGACTGATATGAAAATAAATTTCTGCGGCGTGGAGTTTAAAAACCCGATTGTTACTGCTTCGGGAACATTCGGCTTCGGCATGGAATACAACGAGTTTGCGCCGCTTGCGGAATACGGCGGCATAGGTGCGAAGGGACTTACGAGAGTGCCGCGCGCGGGCAACCCTCCGCCGAGAATAGCCGAAACACCGTCGGGAATTTTGAACAGTATAGGACTGCAAAACCCCGGCGTGGAGTATTTCGCGGAGCATATTATGCCGATACTCGCGGAATACGACACGAACGTCATTGTCAACATATCCGGCAACACCGTCGAGGAATACTGTGAAATGGCTGAAATAATTTCGGCTACCGACGCGGCAATAGTCGAGCTTAACATTTCATGCCCGAACGTAAAGCACGGCGGACTCGCGTTCGGCATGGACGCAAATGTGGTCAACTCGCTCACGAAAGAGGTCAGAAAACGCTGCACCAAGCCGCTCGTCGTAAAGCTGTCGCCGAACGTAACGTCGATTACGGAGATCGCGAAAGCTGCCGAGGACGGCGGCGCGGACGGATTGTCGCTCATAAACACGCTGCTCGGCATGAAGATTGACATTGAGACGAAAAGACCGATTTTGAAGAACAACACCGGCGGACTGTCGGGACCCGCGGTAAAGCCCGTGGCGGTGCGCATGATACACGAGGTGCATAACGCAGTAAAACTGCCGCTTATCGGTATGGGCGGAGTTATGACCGGCAGCGACGTAATAGAGCTTATGCTCGCGGGCGCGTCGCTTGTCGCGCTCGGCACGTCGCTTTTCGCCAAACCCGACCTTATATATGACGTAAAAAGAGATATGCAAAGCTACATGGAACGCCACAACATCGAGGATATAAACACAATAATCGGTGCGGCGCAGATGTGGTAATTGTAAAAAAGCTCAACCTATTCAGGTTGAGCTTTTTCGCGCTTATTTACCGCGTCATTCCCAATATAACTTTATTCTTCTGCCAAGTCTTCACCACTGTAATCTTCATCGCTGCTTCCACTGTCATCGGTTCCGCCGCTTTCTTCATCGCTGCTGTAATCTTCGTCGTCACCATTGTAATCCTCACCGCCGCCTTCATCGTCATCATAACCTGAGGAAGTATCGGTGTCATCATAGTCGGATTGATCGGTATCATTATCATAGTCGGTCGAACCGCCGCCGGAATTTGTGCCGCCTGACGTTGTGCCGGAGTCGTCCGACGGAGCGGACGTCTCGACCACCGCCGGAGTCGTTGTGGCGCTCGGAACGGTTGGCTGCGGTGTTTCTTGGGCTTCGTCTTCTCCGCTGCGGCTTGCGTGTTCCGCGTCACAGTAATCGTCGGGAACTGTTCCCTCAACAAAGTAACCCGTGGCAGTCGGACACGTGTCTGTGGCGCGTTTGCCGGAAATTGCGCATACGGTAGCCTCCACAACTCCCGAAGGACGTGAAATTTCCTTTGCGTTCAGGTTTTCGTGTATTCTTGCCATTACTCTGCGCCACGCGCTTATAGCGGGATTGCCCGATATACCCGCAGCCGAAAGAGAAGAGGGGTTATCAAAGCCGAACCAGCATGCACATGAATAATACGGCGTAAAGCCGACGAACCACTTATCGCAGTCATCGTCCGTAGTACCGGTCTTACCGTACGTGGGCATGGAATTAAGCTGCGCGCTCTGACCTGTGCCGTACGGACTTGTCACAACTCCGTTTAAAAGGTCGGTCATAATAAATGCCGATGCCGCGCTTATCGCCTGCGTGGAATTTGAGTTGTTGACGAGCAGCTCGTTGCCCTGCGCGTCAAGCACTTTTGTATATGTGTGGGGCTTTATATATTGACCGCCGTTTGCAAATGTGGCGTACGCCGCCGCCATATCCTCGACCGTCACACCGTTTGTAAGACCTCCCAGCGCGAGTGACGAGTAGTTTCTGTCTTTCTCGTCGAGTGTCGATATGTGGTACTTATCGCGGAGGTATGTCATGGACGTCTGAATACCAACCGTATCGAGTATTTTTACGGCGGGGATATTGGCGCTTCGCGCAATAGCCTCTTTAACCGTCATATCACCGAGAAATCCATCGTATGAGTTTTTGGGCTTCCACTTGTCGTCGCCTATCGTTATTTCCTCATCGACAACATTTGTAACCTCGCTGACTTTGCCTGTATCAATAGCGGGCGAGTACACCGACAGCGGCTTTATCGACGAGCCGGGCTGACGTTTCATTTGCGTTGCTCTGTTCCAGCCGCGTACATTCGTTTTTTCGCCGAGACCGCCCATAATACCTTTGACCTGTCCCGTGTACGGATCTACCACAACCATAGCGGACTGCGAACCCAAATCTGTTCCGGGGAAATTGGAAGTGTCGGTAAACACATCTTCCATAATATCCTGTATATCGGTATCTACAGTAGCGTAAATTTTAAGACCACCGTTGTATACCAGACGCGTTGCAAAATCCTCCGAGTACATTTTTTGTTCCACAAGGTCATTAACAACATCGTTTATGACCTGATCCACAAAATAAGAAGTCATTTGATCGTTTCCGCCGCGGTTCGCGTTGCTGACGACAAGGTCGCTCGCGGATGCGGTCGCGTATTCTTCGTCGGTAATATAGCCGAGTTCATTCATTTTTTTAAGAACGATGTTACGCTTCTCTATATTGTTTTCGGGGTGCGTGAACGGGTCGTACTCGGACGGGTACTGCGTTATGCCTGCGATTGAAGCCGCTTCGGCAAGCGTAAGCTCGGACGCCGGCTTGTCAAAATACGTCTGCGCCGCCGCCTCAACGCCGTTGCAGTTGTTCGCAAAAAACGCGATATTTAAGTACATCGTAAGTATTTCGTCTTTGCTTAGCTCATTTTCGAGCGCGATTGCGCGCATGATTTCCTTGACCTTACGAGTCGGCGTATTGTCCTTTTCGTTCGTTATATTCTTAATAACCTGCTGTGTTATCGTCGAGCCGCCGTAATCCGCCGAGCCTATGCCGACCTTTGAAAGCACCCACTTTGTGGTTGCTCCGAATGTACGCTTGAAGTCAACGCCGTGGTGGTTGTAGAAACGCTCGTCCTCGATTGCAACGATTGCGTCCTTCATTACCTGCGGTATCTGCGTCGAGTCTATCCATATTCTCCGCGTGTCCGAGCTCAGCTGTTCAAGCTCCTGCTCGTTTCCGTAATCGTCGATATAATATATAAGCGATGAGGTATTCTGCGCGAGTGTGCGGATATTCATATCCTTAATTTCGCGCGACACCGCGGCATACATACCGACAAGCATACCGGACACTATAATTATGCCTATGAATATTACTGAGAATATCGTAAGGCGAAGTCTCCTGCGGAAACGCAGTTGCTTTTCGGTAAGCTTCTTTTTCTTCTTTTTCTTTTTCCGTTTTCCCGACGGATTACGACGCGCGGACGGCTCGCTTTCCATGCCCGTTTCCGTTTCGGAGCGAACGCCGGTGTTACGTTTTGCCCTGCGGGACGGAGTCGAAGAACCGGAGGTCATCGCGTCGTATTCGTCCCAGTCAAAATCATCGTTCGGGTCGTTGGACATGCCTCCCGGTCTGTTTCTGTCATCTGCCATATCGATAATCTGCAACTTTCTGCCCACTTACGATTTAATGCGCGCCGGACAAGTGAGCGTGCGCGGCGCGCGGCGGAAACGGAATTAATCCGCAGCCGCGTCTTGTTTTTGTACACGTGCATTGTATACGGATATATTATAGCCTATTTTCCGTAATTTTGCAACTGTTATTTTCCGCGATACGCGCCGTAAACCATGATTTTTTCGTCTATACTCACATTTAAGCTTGCCAAAACCGCCCGTAAAGTAATTAGAAGTAACAAATTTGTAAATTATATTTGACATAAAACAAAAAAAGATGTATACTTTATATATCATCAAACGAAAGTGCATTACTGTGCAAAAAAGACTGACAGCTTCAAACTGTCCGAAATTGAAAGGAGTTTTAAAAATGACATTTGAACAGGCATTTTTAAAGGTAAAGGGTAAGTTCGATAACGCGGATGCGAGCGGTGTAGCTGATTTTGCTATTCAGGTAACTCTCACGGACGAAGATTGCGGCGGCACATTTTATGCTGAAGTAAAGAATGGTAAGCTTGCAGTCGAACCGTATGATTACTATGACAACGATGTTGTTCTCGACATTTCCAAGTCTGCACTCCTCGCGGTACTCGCAGGCAGATCGACGCTTGACAAGGCAGTTGCAAACGGCGAAGCGTCCGTACAGGGCGACGCGTCAAAGATTGCGGATTGGAAGTCAACAATAAAGAAGGCAGCTCCGGCAAAGAAGGCTCCGGCTAAGAAAGCCGCTCCCGCAAAGAAGGCTCCGGCTAAGAAAGCAGAGGAAAAGCCCGCTGCAAAGGCTGTAAAGGCAAAGCCGGCTGCCAAGACAACAAAGAAAAACTAATCTTTAAATGATTTATATAAGACGGCAGTGCGAACACTGTTCCGTCAAACAGATACCGAAAAATTATACCGCGTCCTATTTCGGGCGCGGTATTTGCGTTGCACCGTAATTTTCCGAAGATAAAAACTTGACTTTGGAAAAAGAATGTGATATAGTATAAAAGCTGTGAACAAACGCCGATGTGGCGGAACTGGCAGACGCCCGGGACTTAAAATCCCGTGGGAAGTGATTCCCGTACCGGTTCGACCCCGGTCATCGGCACCAAAAAGATTTGAAACTACGCGTTTCAAGTCTTTTTTTACTGCAATAACGTAATGGCGAAGTGTGTCATTTTACATCCGACAGCCGATTTTATTAATACGAAACGGCATTAACGCAATACATGCGTTTGTAATCATACTTCGCAAATTGTGCCTATTTTTGCGCAAATTTTACAGCATATAAGTTTTTTTCTTCAAACTCGCCATGGTATACCATGTTTTAACGGTTATCATCAAGTATAATTGCTATAAAATATTAATTTATTGATTTTTTTATACTAATGTGGTATAATATGAAAGGAGAGAGGATGATAAAAATGGGTAAATACAATGAGAACATCGATGACAAATCGGTGTGGATTACAGCCACTCCGACGCAGAATGTTCTTGAGCTTCCTTTTTGCGTGAAAGAAGCGGGGCATTTTTACGCCAAACCCGATTATGAGGTAAGCCGAAGAGAATACGACAGTTATCTTTTCCTTTATACCATAAAAGGACGCGGACGCGTTGTGAGCAACGATACGCGCATGGAGCTTGACAGCGGATGCGCTGCGGTTATTGACTGTCACAACAGTCACAGATATTTTGCGCATGGCGGCGAGTGGGAATTTGTATGGATTCACATGAGCGGCAAATCAGTCAAAATGTTTTTTGATATGCTGTACCCGAACGGCGTCTGTTCGATTACGGTCAGCGACGCTGAACGGCTCAGGGAAAACGCGGAAGACATTTTGGAGAAAGCAAACGGGAACGGCGTTATGAACGCTCTCAACATTTCCTCTGAGCTTCACAGACTTTTCTGCATTTTGTTCGACAGCAGCTATAAAAACGAGCGTGAAAAAAATAACGGACTGCACAGTCAATACGTGGAGTCCGCTGTGGAAATGATACATAAACGGTACTGCGACCCGATAGCGATAGACGACATTACGGAAAACGTGCCGATGTCAAAATATCATTTCATACGTGTGTTCAAGCGCATTATGGGCACAACGCCGTACAATTATCTCACAAACTGCCGTATAAACAACGCGAAGGTTTATCTCCGCAGTACAAATCTTACGGTAGGGGAAATATCGGCGCTGTGCGGTTTCCAGGACGCGAGCAACTTCATAGTGCAGTTCAAAAAGCACACGTCGCAGAAGCCGCTGCAGTACAGACATGATTTTGCCGGAGTTTAACGGCTATTTGAAAATCACGGCAAATGTTCCGCTGTATTCGGACGCATTGTTAAAAATCTTAAAAATCTTCTCGGCGTACGCGCCGAGATTTTTTTTGAGCAAATCCGCACGGTGTATCACGATTAAATCGGTGGACGCGGTGAGCGCATCATAAAGAGCGTCGAGATTTCTTCCGTATCCGCCAATCTCCGTTATCTCGTTTATTACGCCGTGAAAATCATTCGCGGTCTTTATTTTACCGCCGTCAATATCAATTCTTCTTATATCATTTATCTTCATAATTTATCCCCTTAAAACAACTGTGTGAAACTGTTGTAATGGTCATCTGTGTAATATATGTCGCCGTCATCGTCAAAAATAATGCGTTCCGCTCCGCGCTTGCCGCCGGTGTAGTTAATATCACATTCACGGTAATTCCCTTTGGGCAGCTTGCTTTCGTAATTGCCGAACCTGTCGCCGCCTATGGACTTGTCGGGCGCGACGTCCGAAACGTGGTTTTTACTGCTGTCCCAGCCGAGCTGCTGCGCTTCTTTTTTTGTAATGAAATTCTGCGGCAGCTTGTTAAACGTGTCGATATACGCCGCAACCATCGCGGGAGTTACGTACACGCCGTTCTCGTCAACAAGCTCTTTCGCCTTTTTAAGCGCTTCCTGTGACACGTCGTGTTTGCCTATCTCCGCGGGATCGGTCATGGATGACTGCAAGCTTGACGTATCGCTGATTGTTATATCCGCGTCACACCCGGAGATAAGTGTAAACGCCGTGAGCAGCACGCATAAAAATGATAAAATTTTCCTCATAGTCAAACCTCCTTAAACAATAACCGGCGAGTGTGTAAAATCCGCGCCGCCGCGTTTGCTCACCGGCGCGCACAGCGCAAACATATCCGTTGCGCGTAAATCGAGCCGCAGCATTTTACTGTCGCCCTTAAAATCGGCTGTTTTTGTGATAATCGGGACGGGACAATTTTTCTTCGCTTTTTTGAGCAGTGCCGCGCCGGTTTTGTTCATGCCGAGGACGCGTATATATTCGGGCATAGGCGAGTAAATATCCTTCGTAAATCCGATAAGCGACGCGATAAGTATACGCCGTATACGGCTCATGGTGTAACGCTTGCTTTTAACCTTTTCGGCTATCGCGTCAAACGTGCTTTCTGCCATTGCGGCAGCAAGTATTCTGTTTTCGATACCTTCGCCGACCTCGCTTATATTGTGAAGCTCCCGCGCACTAATAGAGCGCAGTCTTGCCGCAAACGCGCTGTCAAGACGTGACAGCAGATACGGCGATTCGCCTATAATATCGGTCGGGTAGGGGATAAGCTCCGAAACGTCCTCGCCGCGTGTGAGCATTTCTCGTATCATCGACGCGCTCGCGAAACCGTCTTTTATATCCGTGCCGTTATGCTTCGCACCGACGCGTTTGACTGTCTTTACGTTCATTCCGCACTCCGACCGCGTAACGGCTTTTATATATTCGAGCGCAAGAATGTTATTCGGCTTATCGAGAAGCCCGTCGGGTATTTTTCTGCCGTACGCTTTGCTCACCGCCGACGGGTAACTCACACCCTCAGACATATAAGATTTAATATTGCTCGATGTTCCCACGTCCTCATTTTCGAGAAGTTGTGCCGCGCGCTTGAGTGTGTCCGTATCGCCGCACTCGCTGCCGAAAAAAAGCGTGTCCGCAACTCCGAGTGCGGCAAGGGTGTTGACGCCGCCTTCGGCAAACCGCGGCGCGGCGTTAAGCGCATAGCATACGGGAAGCTCTATCACAAGGTCAACGCCGCACATGAGCGCAGCATTCGCGCGCGACCACTTATCCGTAATCGCCGCGTCGCCGCGCTGGACGAACGAGCCGCTCATTACTGCAACCACCGCGTCCGCATCCTTACGCGCTTCGTCTATGAGGTACCTGTGACCGTTATGGAATATGTTAAACTCCGCAATTACGCCGCTGACCATTGCAATCTCTCCCGTTTGAAACATTTAGGTAATTTTATCACATATTTCGGGAAAAGTAAAGCGGAACGGTGCGGCTGCTGAAAATCCATACTTAAAAAGTATAAAATAAACGAATAACACCTATTGACAAAGTGGGAAATAGGTAGTAAAATATATAAGACAATACATGAACAGTTATTCAATCGTTCAATCAAACGCGCAGCAGCGCATTAACATACAGTCGGAAGGGATGATTTAATTGACAAAATCTGTATATATGGACAACAACGCCACGACTTCGCTCAAAAAGGAAGTTCTGGATGCGATGCTTCCGTACTACACTGACATATACGGAAACGCTTCATCGAAGTTTTACAAGGTCGGCAGAGACGCGGAGCAGGCGCTTTACAAAATGCGCGAGAGCGTGGCGAAAAGCATAAACGCGCCGAACGTGAACGAGATTTATTTCACGGGTTCGGGCTGTGAGGCTGACAACTGGGCTGTAAAGGGCGCGGCTATGGCGAACCGCAAAAAGGGAAACCACATTATCACGACAAAGATAGAGCATCATGCGATTTTGAACACGTGTGAATATCTTGAACGGCACGGCTTCGAGGTGACGTATCTCGACGTTGACGAGTACGGCTTTGTAACGCCGGAGCAGGTCGAGGCGGCAATCAAGGACACGACGATCCTTATAACGATAATGACCGCGAACAACGAGATAGGCACGATAGAGCCAATAAAGGAAATAGCCGAGGTCGCGAAAAAGCACAAGGTTATTTTCCACACCGACGCGGTACAGGCGATAGGTCATATGAAGATAGACGTTAAGGAGCTGGGTGTGGACATGCTGTCGCTGTCGGCGCACAAGTTCCACGGACCGAAGGGCGTCGGTATGCTGTATATACGAAACGGCGTGCGCATAGACAACCTTATCCACGGCGGCGGACAGGAGCGCGGCAAAAGAGCCGCGACCGAAAATCTCGCCGGTATAGCGGGACTTGCGAAGGCTCTCGAAATTGCGGTGACCGACCTTGACAAAAACGCCGCGCACTGCAAAAAAATGCGCGACAGGCTGATTAAGGGCATACGTGACAATATCCCGTACTGCCGCTTAAACGGCCCCGAGGACGAGGGAAGAATGTGCAATAACGCGAATTTCTCGTTCCAATACGTCGAGGGTGAGTCAATTCTTATGATGCTCGACATGAACGGAATAGCCGCCTCGTCGGGAAGCGCGTGTGCGTCTGGTTCACTCGATCCGTCACATGTTCTTATGGCGATAGGACTTCCTCACGAAATAGCGCACGGCTCGTTAAGGCTGAGCGTCGGTGAGGACACGACCGAGGAGGACGTTGATTACGTGGTAAGCGTGCTGCCGTCGATAATACAAAGACTGCGCGACATGTCGCCGCTTTACGAGGGTGTAGAATAACAGAAAGGGTGTTTTAATAATGTACAGTGAAAAGGTAATGGAGCATTTCGCAAATCCGAGGAACGTCGGCGAGATACCCGACGCGAACGCCGTCGGTCAGGTAGGCAACGCGAAGTGCGGCGATATAATGAAAATGTATATGAAGATAGAGGATAACGTTATAAAGGACGTTAAATTCAAAACCTTCGGCTGCGGCGCGGCGATTGCCACAAGCTCGATGGCTACCGAAATGGTAAAGGGCAAGACGGTTGACGAGGCGCTTACGCTTACGAACAAAGCCGTTATGGAAGCGCTCGACGGACTCCCGAAGGAAAAGATACACTGCTCGGTGCTTGCCGAGGAGGCTATACAGTCGGCGATAAACGACTACCGCCGCCGCAACGGTGAGGACGTGCCGGAGGATAAGGAATATACGTGTGAGCATTAAATACTATATGGTGTTGGTATCAGGTCTTAAAGACAAATATCGACACCATATTTTGTATTATGCGAGGTAAATATAACCATATTTTACACAATATTCAGTATAACATTTCCTACAATTTACACAATATTTTTCTTAAATAATAAATAGATATTGCATTGGTAAAGAGCATGTTATATAATTTTTTACGTGGTAATTTAGTACCTGATACCAACAATAATTGTCAAAACAGCGGCGACGCAGAAAGGAGTACCCGAAAATGACGAGGACAGCGCTGAAAAAGCAGCGTCAGGATTTTCTTCTTAAACAGATAAAACAAAACCCGTTCTGGAAGGATGAGGAGCTTGCGAAGGCGTGCCATGTGAGCGTTTCAACCATACGCTTCGACAGAGCGGAACTCGGCATAGCGGAGTACCGTGAGCGCGTGAAGTCAGCTGCCGAGGAAGTCATGAACGCACAGAATACCGGCGAGGTACTCGACATAAACCTCTACCGCGACGGAATATCGGTACTCAAGACCGATTCGTCGATGACATTTGAGGGAACGGACATTGTAAAGGGACAGTATATATACGCGTTTGCCGAGGATCTTGCGCTTAGCGTCATAGACGCGAAAGCCGCGCTTGTGAAGGTCGCAAACGTCAAATACAGCCATGAGGCACACTCCGGCGAAAGGCTTATCGCGAAATCGGACGTTATGCGCGTCGAGGAAAACGATTATATTGTGCGCGTCGTGATAAAGGCTAACATGAACGAAGTATTTCGCGGCAAATTCAGCCTTATAGTAACTTGCTGACAAAGGGGATTATA
>CANQQS010000035.1 GCA_947626045.1 uncultured Clostridia bacterium
TGCAATCGGCAAACTGCACAATAATCGATAAGGAATTTTGGGTGTTTTTTAGACTGCACGATTCTTGACAATTCCATCCGCCGCTAAGAGCTTTGTGCACTCATACTCCAGTTTTTCAGCGTTAAACTTCTGCCTTTCCGCCTCAAACTGCGCCTGTTCTTCCTTCCGCGCCGCCGCCTCACGCTCTGCCGCAGACATTTTCGATTGCTTTTCCCACTTTTCGTGTTCTTCCTGCAACCGTTTTTCAAAATCTGCCGCCGCCTGAGCGTTCGCCTTTTCCAGCGCCATATTAACGCGTCTGTCCGTTTCTGCCTGTAATTCTTCTGCCGTGTATGTTTTTGTTTCGTTTGTTTCCTTCGCGGCACCCTCGCCGCCCTGCTGCCCCTCTCGATTGTCCTGAGCGATTGCGTTATCCGCCCCCGTAGAACCCCCGACAGTTGCTGTATTCTTTCCATCCATCGAAAAGACCTCCTTGAAAATATAAAAATATGAGCGTTTCATCTTACCACGCCCGAAGAATATTCAATTTGTTTTGCTACGTCATACCCTCACACCCTTTTCCCAATCGATTGGGATTTTTGAAATTATAAAAGCACGTCCGAAAACGTGCTTAGTAAACTGTATTTAACTCTGAAATCCGTTCTTAAACGCCTCAATGATTTGCGGGATGTTATTTTTCAGCGCCGGAACGAGAAACGGCTGCGGCGCGTGTCCTGATGTGGTATAAAACCGACCGCCGCTGTAATACGTCCAATGCTTTTTTGTCGTGTGCGCGACGGACTTATCACCCTGCACGCCCGTTCCAAATTCAACATATGGCGCATACTCGACATTCGTTCCAATTACTGCGCTGTCGTCCTCGACCGTGCTTGTAATATGCTCCTTGAGAAATCCAGTGTCCACCGGACAATTATCAACGGCATCGGCGCGCACAACCTCACCCGCCTTTGCGAGCGCGTTCTGTAATTTTCCGCCGCTTACAAGGTTCTGCAGCGCGTTTACAACATTGTCAATCCCATCAATCTCTATCTGCATAACCCTCATTCCTTCCATGCAAAAAGCACGTCCGCTTGAACGTGCTTTGTAAACATTCTATTTACTCAAATTAGCTTGAACAACCGCCTCAATCTCGTCTGCATACTTTACAGCATACTCCTTACAGATTTTCAATGTTTCTTCAAGCAATTTATTTCTTTCGTCAGCTCCGACGGCGGCTTTTAGCTTTTCATAAAGAGTTCGCTCCCGTTCGTTCATATCCTCGACAATTTCCCAACGTCCGCCAGGACTGCTTCCGTTAAGCGGTCGCGGGTTGTCTTGAAAATACATATAATCCTCGCCGCTATCGTCAAATACTCTGTAATAGCCTATATCGCTGACAGTAGCGATATAGGTCTGCCCGTCTGTCAATGACGCAGCGCCGAAGCTCTCGCCGATATATTTTAATTTCATTTTTTGTCACCTCTGTCTTTTTCTCTTCTATGGCTTAACTTCACTTCATACTGTGTATAATCAAGCTCGTACCAATGCACATCAAAAACATACTTAGCGCTTTCAATTCTTCCGACACGCTTTTTCCATTGATTTTCTGCGCCACCATAGCATTTGACCAATCGCGGAGCGTCTCTTAATTCTTTTTTACTTCCTGCACCCGCTATTGTCTTTGTATGCGTCATAACCGCACCCGTCGGAATAAAATTCTTTTCTCCGTTTACCCAAGTATAGTCAAGCCGCTCTTGTAAAGAGTTGCGTTTTTCCTTGTAGTCGAGCCTTAACTTCTCATATCCCGTTCCTTCTCCATTATACTTTATTTCAACAAATTTGTCAAAGGTTTTCGGGGCTTTATCGCCTAAAACCTTTGTATACCGCTCGTACTGCTTTTTGTCCGCGCTCTTGTTCCGCACCTCTTTGACATGCGTTTCCATAGCCGCCTTTTGTTCCGGCGTAAGGCTCGCTTTCCATTCCTCAAACGTCATATCGCCGTCAACCTTGTAATTTTTGCCCGTTGCCGGGTCGCGCGCGATACGCGTTTTTGATATAGCGTCCGCCATGACAGTTGTACAGCGGCAATTCGGATGTATCGGCGGATAATTCTCACCCTCACGAGCGTCGGCGACGTCAAACACTTTGCCGTCCAGTCCGCCGCACGTTTCGCACGTTCTCTCCGACAGAGCCGCCACAAATCGGTATTTTTTAATACCTATTTCGTCATACGCCGCCTTTTGCCCCGTATTCATAAAATGCGCCGTCTCTGTCCGCACAAGCCGCGTAGTGGAATATAATACGCCGTCCGCGCCCTCGCTTCGGACGTATTCCTCTAACTGCGCCGCCATACGGTTTACGCTGTGGCCCGCCATTATGCCGGTAGTAACGGTGTTCTGTACCGCCTCTGTAAATCTGTCGTTGTGGTTCCATATGCGGTCACTGTAATTCGCGCCATTCCACGGTTCTCGTAATGCCGCGTTGATCGCGCGTGTCGGCAAAAGTGAGAAATCTATACCGCAGTTTAAGCCCTTCGCGATATTATATATGTTCGTGTAATACGATTTTTGCAGTGTCCGCGTGTAAAAAAGCTTATGCGCCGCAACCGCCGTAGTCGCAACGCGTGTCATTTCGGTTAGTATGCGCGACTTCACGCCCTCTAAGCGGCTTATCCTCGCACCGTAAGCCTGCGCGTTCACCCTCGCGAGTATTTCCGCGCGCCGTTCGGTGTCTGTTGTTTCTTCAAACAGCTGCATAAGTTCGGCATAGGTCTTGTCGCTTTCCGCCGCGTTCAGCAGCTTTACCGCCTCGCCCTCGGGAATGTCCATAGCAGCATACGCCGAAAACGTGTCGCGTATATCGGCGTTTATAGCCTCAATCGCCTGTTCATACTCCGCTATCGTTTCTTCGCTGAGCTTTTCCGCACCGTTCTGTAATTCCTCTTCCAGTGCCGCCGCGCGAGCTGTCCAGTACGCCTTACTCCTCATCGTCGTCTACACTATATCGCCGTCTGTCGCCCTTCGCCGCCGCTGCCGCAAACGCTTCCGACTTTTCGGCAGCTTCTCTTTTAACGATTTCCGCCTCCTCTTTTGCGTCAGTCACAAACGGTATCTCGCCGAGCAGTGTTTCATTGGACACGACCTGCGTCAGATTGTTCACCATTTGTGATATTTCCAACTCGTTCGCCGGAAGATTGCGCGTAAATACAACGTCAATCCTATGTATCGGCACAAACGCCATCGCGCCCTTGAGCGATAGGAAATTGATATACAGTCCCAGACGGCTCTTTAAGCCCTTTGTTATCTGCCTTTCTTTGTTTTTGACGCTCTGTTCAAAGCCCAGGAGCTTGTACTTTATCGCCACGCCGGAAAGGTTGTTTCCGAAGCTCTCGTCCGTCAAATCGGGAACGAGAGAAAAGCGGTGTATATCGTCCTTCAAGTTATTTCTCAAGACCTCGATGTCTTTTTCTTGCATGATTTTTGACAGGTATTGCGCGCTCGCACCCTCATATCCCATGAGGATTTTTTCTTCGCGCAGCTTTTTAGCCTGGTCGCCGTCGATGTCGAGGTTCACCAAAAATAAAAACGCGTCCACAAACTGCTCTTTGTCGTTCACTCTGTCCGACATGAGCGTATTATACGCGTCTATCGCGGGTATAAGCTGCTCAAAATCACCCTGCTTTTCGCCGTTGTTGGTATACTCAATGAGCGGAACGCTGCCGAAATAATGCGGCGTTGTGTCCGTACATTCCATGTTGTCAAAATTGTGCTGCCCCGTAAACGTGTATATGTCGTATGCGTCGCACACAATACATTCCGTACCGGTAACAGTCCCGTCCAAATCGCGGCGCTCGAAATAATACACGCCGAACAGCGGCGTATGACGGCAGTCGTCACCGTACACAACAAACGTCCTATCCGGCGGCAGTACCGCGCTTTCCGGCGCGCTGTTCTCGTTCGCATACACGTATTCGTATGCCCGCCCGTAAATGCTGACGTTTTTAACGATTTCGCTGTCAACGCTCGCGATGTCCTGTATCAGATAGTTATTCTTCAGCGCCTCAATGTCAAATTCTTCCGACGCGGCATATGTAACGGGGTTGCCTATCAAATACGAGGTTGTCATGTCCGTTATGTAACGCGCATGGTTTAATACTATTTTCGTGTTCGGACTGTCGGGCGATACGCGCTTACGGCTTAATATCGTATGCCTGCCCGCGTAGTAGTCGCGCAGACGCGCATACCTTTCCGCTGCGCCGCGGTGAAGCTGTATCAGCTTTGCCAGAATTTCAGCCGTAATGCCGTCCGCTATTATGCTTTTGTCGATTATCATATTCCAAACTCCTTCCGTGAGTATATCTTTGCCTTTCTATCCTTACGCCAGGACTCCACGCCGTAACGTAGCGCCGCCATAGCGTCGTCAAACTCGTTTACAGGCTCGTCCATGTACTCATTCATTTTCTCGTCGAGCCGCCACCGCCACTGTTGTATTTCTTTAATCGTGTTCACGCATGACGGGTGTATATGTATTTTCCGTCCCTTCAGCCAGTCAATCTGTGCATTGACGCTGTTCGGATTTTTTACCACCGGACGCGCCTTGTATCCTGCCTTAAGCCACATCTTAATCCTATCCGGCTCGGCGGCGTCACACCACATTGTCAAATTACGGTCAATCCGCCCTTTCGCGAGCGGAATAATCTCTGTTGTGTCCTTCTCGTGGACGTAGATTTCGTTACAAACGTAAATCTCACCGTCCTTATATCCAAGCGTGAGTATCGCGTTTGCGTGGTTAAAGCCGAAGTCCTGACCTATTGCCATAGCGTCAAACCGTTCGCGCGCGGTGTTAAAGTTCTCGATAACGTAATTTGAAAATATCAGTCCGCCGACCTCGCCCCATTCACCTAAGCCGTAAATTCTGTATCCTTCAGGATCAACCGCTTTTCGCCTGAGCATTCGCGCCTTGTACGCCTCATCGCAGAAGCGATTGTCAAGATACGTGCTGTGATGCGTCAGAGTGTTTTCGTCTTTGTAATCGAAAAACGCCCGTTTAATCCAGTGCGCTGAGGAAACGGGATTAAACGTCATTTTGATTTGATAAAACAGACCTTCCGGCAGCTCGCCTCTTAAACGGTCGTCAATGATTTCAAGGTCTGACTGTGCAAGCTCCGTCGCCTCCTCAATCCATACATCGGTCAGCTTACCGCGTGAAAACGTGATAGACTTTAATTTCTCGCGCTGCTTGCTGTCGTTCATGCCGCGGAATATAATCTGATTACCATTCGCGCACGTGAGCGACAGCGGGCTTTGTGCTATCTTCCACGCCGACGCCACACCCATACGCTCTACCGCCGCAACCAGCTCGGAAAAGGTGCTGTTACGATTTGTAATATCGGATTTACGGACGCATACAAGATTGCGTCCCTTATCCTGCATCAGCCGTAAAATATACATCTGCGCCGTATCAACGCTTTTGCCGCTGCCGGCGCTCCCTTTCATGACGACATACCGCTTACGGCTCTGATGCACCGGCTTGAAAATGGGATTTGATTTAATCGTTATCTCCATAGTCCACCTTCACGTTGAAATCCATGTCGCCGGAAACGTTTACGTTGTTGTCCGGCATAAATCCGGCGCGGTCAAGTACGTCCTTCGCGACAATCGCCGCCGCGTTATCGTTGCGGCTCTTTATTAAAATCTTTTCCTGACGTTCCAATGCGCCGCGCACAAGAGCGCGTATTCGGCATCGCGTCTTACGGTCAAACTCATCTTCCAGCTTCTTCAACGCCGCTTGAAAATCCGAGTCCTTTTGCCAGTTATAAATCGTCTTGGGGGACACATTCACAATCTTAGCGATTTTTTCAACTGTGTATTCGCCCTCAAACAATAGCTGCGCCGCTGTTTTATGTTTTTTCGATAACTGCAAAAATATCCCTCCTTTTCGGTAACATTCAGTAATTCCTGCAAGCAAAAAGCGCACCTTTCCGATGCGCTTTATAGCCATATTTACCCGCCCTGACCCGTTGCTGTTGTATCTTTTTGCAACACGCACTTAAAACAAAGAAAAAGGGAGATTACCCGTAGCCCGTACGGGCATCTGCTTTTGTTCTTTTCACAGCCTATACTATATCACAGAACCTATGTTAAATTCTATTAACAATTTTAGAAATTGCAGACAAAGCTTTCGGATGTAAGGTATGAACAACATGCACATAGCTGTAATTCATATCTTCGGCAATTTTTTCCCAGCGCATAAATTCTATGTAACGGTGAATAAGTAACTGCCTCAGGGTATTATCACCGACGCTATCTATCGCCGTAATAATTTCATGCTTGGTAGCATACAATTCGGCAATTCGGTTGTCGATTAATTTTTTATAATCCGCGTAATTAATAAACCGCGCCTCCGAAGTGTTACCGTTCGAGGTCTGCACCTTCTCGCCGTCTGCCGGCGCTGTCGTTTTGGTAGCCAGCTCCAGCGCCCGCTTCTGTTCCCGCATAAGCGCATTTATTTCCTTGTCAAGCCTATACCCGCGATTAAGCCACTCTTTCACCGTCATAATAAAGTTTCAACCTCCTATCGCTATAATCATGCCGCCGCATCCGATTGCTTGCCGTCCATTTTCGCACCGCATTGCGGGCAATATCGTGACCGCGCGAACAGATACGGATTTTGCCGGTCAGCCGGCAAATTATCATTACGCCCGCCGCATACGCTGCAGCGATAACCGCCGATATTGTAATCAACGGCGTTTTCGTCGTATACCCACAAACCATGTGTAACAGTCTGCGACGGTTCGATGTCTATATTGGTTATATTGCCGTAGCAGATGTCCCCGTAGTGCGGACAGTCCTCACACTGCCAATGCGTTTCGCAGTTATAGTATACTTCGCGGATAGTCGTTCCGTTTTTTAATTTCAAATCGCCTATTTTTACTCTCATTCCGGCACCTCCACTCCTCTCTCTTTCAACGCCTGTGTCCATGCCTCTTTTATTTTGCTTGGACAATGCGACATAGCATCTGTCCATGTCGGCCACCGCCCATGTTGGTCGTAAAATTTATATTGGTATGTAAGACTGTCCCTGTTATGCGGCATATATGACGCATGTTTGGTCGCGCATTCAGGGCATGTTCCCTCTGGCGTCGTGCCGAGTAGTGTCATACCGCTTTTCTCTTTCAAATATCCCATTATTTCGCTACCTCGCTTTCAAGCCACTCGGCTATTGCTTGTGTGCAATGTTCGCAACAAGGTCTCCAATGTTTTTTGCACCAAGCGTCCTGCGCCTCACAGCTGTATTCACAGCTTAAATGCAAAGACCGTAAAAACTCCGCCATTTCCATAATGTTCATGCTCTTGATTTTTTCGTAGATATTCATGTTCCTGCCTCCAGCATTGGTATTAACGCGGGCATAATTCCCTGTGTATATGCCTGTTCGATTTGTGGTTTCATAAAATCGCCGACCGTACCGCCGTCCGGCAATACAATGTTTGACATAAATTCGTCCTCAAACATCGAAATACCGCTTTCGACCGCCTCTAATTTAGCCTTGATAACCAAATTTAACGCACGCCACCGCTGACGGCACGCCTGTTCCCATGCCTCGTACTGCGAATTTTCCGCACGCTGCCGCCCCGTAGGTGTCAGCCGAAATTCATCCTTCGTCGGCAACGGAAGAATAAATTTTATCTGCCGTCCGTACATGGTAAAAGCAATAACAGCTTTGCCCTGCGCCATAGCATAACAGAAGTTTTCCGCACCATAGCGTATCAGCGTTTTTTCAATCTCAATTCGCGATAATTCGGATGATACGTTAGTATTCGCTGCATATTTAGCCATTTTTCGCTACCTCGCTTTCTTTTCCGCCTCCATGCGTTTCGCCTTATAATCGTTGTATTTTTGCCGGTACTCGTAGCTTTTCCCGAATATGTTCCACGCCGCTTTTACGACATTCGGCTCGTGCGGTCGTATCAGCTCTAAATCGTCTGTAGCCCGGTAGGAAATCGGACATCCGCAGCAGCCCGTCCGCTTCATGCCGTAGACCTCGTATGCGTCTGAATATTTAATACCGTAATAGTCCTTGTACCACTGCTTGTCCGCGTCCGACACATAATACAGCGGGCGCAGTCTGAACTGACCGCTTGCGGTTTCGGTAAAACATAGCGCAGTATTGTCCTTGCGCGGAACTGAACGCATACCGCCCTCGTCCCGTCGCTCACCGGTAATAACCATGTCATACCCTTTTTGTACACGATGCGCAGTCTGTTTTTTGCAATAATCACAGCACTTTGCGCTGATCCGAAAATCAGGCGGGTACTCGGCAATAAAATCACGCATATATTTTGACGAATTAATAACCAGCTGTATATTCGGTCTTGGCTCGCCTGCGCTGTTACAGCAACAGAGGAAATTCAGAACACTCTCGCACTTCGGATAACGTTCCTTAAGCTCTTTCCGTTTTGCCGTCTTATCTTTCGCCGCATCGTATTCGTCCGCCACCGTCAGTGGAACACCTTTTTTCTGCCATTCGGAAAGTCCCGAAGACATGATTTTCGACACAAACGGTATCCCGTAATTCCGCGCCGCCTGCACGATATTGATTTTTGGACGGACTGTCTCAATTTCCACACCGTATTTCTCTGCCGTTTCCTTAACGTGGTCTTTCGTCGCCCGCATTTCCAATCCTGTGTTAAAAAATACATACTTCACCGGCTTCAGCTGCGGAAATGTTGCCCGCGTGCGTTCAATTAAATCAAGCATAATATCGCTGTCCGACCCGCCCGAATAACTGCAAATCGCATTTGGGTGCTGTAACAGCTTGCCGCCGATAATGCTCTTTATCGCTTCAAACTTTGCCGGCGGCTCAAAGTCTGCGTACGCCGGTCTGTCCGTATAAACCCGACTCTTATATCCCTGTTTATTGCTCATACTCCCGCCTCCGCTTTTCTGCTTATTTGCAAAACGTCGGTAGCAAACATTTTCTCAAACATCTCGACTGCCCCCGCAGCATCCGGATTATGCTGTATTATGCCTGCTGTTGCTCGTTTAAGCAGCATTATAACTACCGGTACGGTCGATACGCGTGTAGGATTGATAGCCTTATTCAGCTCATCCGTATACATATTGACGATTGGTATATAAGCCTTTTTTAAATCCCGTGAAAGTTTTGATATTGCTACACTGTCGTTATTTTCATAAGCATCTTCCAACGCTTCTATTATCGGGTAAGCCTGCTTACGAAAATGCTCTATTAATGCTGCTTTTTCCTCATACGTCATTTTTCCGCCGCTCCTTTCCATGTAGTTCCCAGTAACCAATCCGCCGACACGTCAAATGTATTGCAAATCAATTTAACCGTTGCAAGACTCGGCATACAATAACCGCGCTCCCACCGGCTGACATTCGACTTTACAACAAATATTCGTTTTGCAAATTCCGCCTGTGTCAAATGCTGTTTTCGGCGTAGGTCGCGTATACGCGAACCAAAAACATTTTCCGTTACCTTTTTCATTTTTTATCCTCGCTTTTTTAACCCTCGTATTTTGCTTTCAAACTGTCTAATAGCTCATCTTGTACATCGCGCTTGCCCTGAAGACTGCTCAGTACGCGGGCGTCAACAGTGCCTTTTGTGATTATATGGTGTACTATAACCGTATTTTGCTGTCCCTGCCGGTATAATCTCGCGTTAGCCTGCTGGTACAGCTCCAGGCTCCACGTAAGCCCGAACCACACGATAATGCTTCCGCCGCTCTGAAGGTTTAAGCCGTGACCGGCTCCGGCGGGATGCGCAAGAAGCAGCGGAACCTCACCGCGGTTCCATGCCTCAATATCCTCTGCCGACTCCAACGCCCGCGCGGTCTTGATTTTCTTTAAAATTCGCTCTTTATCGTGCCGGTAACTGTAAAAACACAGTATCGGCTTTCCCTGCGACGTGTCAACGATTTCGGCCAGCGCGTCAATCTTCTTGTCGTTTGTGACCTTGTAGCTGCCCTCGTCGAGATACATCGCGCCGTTTGAAAACTGCAGAAGCTTGTTCGTCAGCACCGCCGCCGTTGATGCGGTGACGGTACCCTGTAAAAATTCAAGATACTGCTCTTTTTCAAACTCCTCGTACAGCTTAAGCTCTGCCTCGGACAGCTTAACCGTTATCACATTGTCAATCCGCTCCGGCATTTCAAGCCAGTCGTCGGCAGACATGCTGATGCAAATATCCGAAATCGCGTCATAAATCGCGTTTTCTGCGGTATCTTTCGGCTTGTAGCTGAATATCGTCATTCGGTTTCGCTTATCCGGCAGGAAGTACTTTGTGCGGTATCCGCCTACAGTCTTTCCTAACCTCGCGCCGCCGTCAAGCAGATAAATCTGACTCCACAAATCAATCAATCCGTTTGGTGCCGGCGTACCCGTCAGACCTACAACACGCTCCGACAGCGGAATGTATTTTCTAAGCGCTCTGAACCGCTGCGCCTTCGACGATTTAAAGCTGGACAGCTCGTCTATAACTACCATGTCAAAATCCCAGGCGTTCCCGATGCACGACAGCTCATTCGTCAGCCATACTACATTTTCGCGGTTGACTATGTATATATCGGCATCCGCCGCCAACGCCCGGCGGCGCTGCGTCGGAGTTCCCAGAATTTTTGAAATCCGAAGATGCCGAAGATGGTCCCACTTCTGCGCCTCGCCGCTCCATGTAACTTCGGCCACTCGCAGCGGTGCAATTACAAGGACCTTGCTAACCTCAAACCTGTTATACATCAGCTCGTTTATAGCCGTAAGCGTTGTGACTGTTTTGCCAGGGGTCAGCCTAACCCCATATCGAGGAATAATCCCGCTTTCGGGTTCTCAATCAGCCAGTCATACGCGATTTTTTGATAATTATGGGGTTCGTACTTCATGCCATCACCTCCGTTTCCGCATCATGCGCTTTGTGCCATGCCGCATGTTCCGCTTGGCTTTTAAAAACCATTAAATTTTCAGGAGAATTATTCCGCTTGTTACGGTCTATGTGATGCACGACTTCTCCTGGTCGTAGTTTGCGTCCAAGCATTTTTTCAGCAACCCTTCTGTGTGTATGTACACCAAAAGTTTTTTGATACCCGATAGCATCTACTTTAGTTTTTGCTACGCTTAGTTTCATTCGGGTAGCTAAAGTCATGCGTGACGGATTTAACTCCTTGTTCATTTCAGAAAATCTCTTGGAATTTTTTTCAAAACTCCTATACCGGTATCCGTTAGGATTGTAGGTCTTTGAGGAAAACATACTCAAGCAGTTTTTACTGCAAAAGTTGTGTTTCTTCACCTGCGAAGGGTACCTTAAAACCTCTTTACCGCAATAGTCACAGAGTATTTTTACTTTGCTCACTTTAGCCCCTCCCTTAGCATAAATCGGGTCTGTTCATTGCACGTCACAATCTCAACCTGAAAACCCAGCTTTCGCAATCGATTGTGAAATGCCTCTTGTATCTTCCGCGGCTTCTCGCCGGGACGCTTAAGCTCGGCGAAGATAACCCGCGCTCCCGGTAACAGTATCAGTCTGTCCGGAAGTCCCGCCAGGTTAAACGGATTAAGCTTTATCGCCATACCGCCCGCCTCGCTTACCTTCCGCACAAGATACCGTTCAACCGTCGCTTCTCGTTTTGTCATAATTCTCTCTCCCGCTTTTCTCTGCTGATACTCCTTCGCGCGTGTATGCGTTTAAACTGGTCGATTTCGACGCGTTTAAAATTCAGTAGACAGCCTCGCGCGCGTATTGTGTACCCGTATTTATGTATTTATATACTATATTTACTCTATATTTTAATAATCTCTATATACATTCTTGTCACATTGTCACATAATTACTAAAATCCGCTTTACTATGCGGCTTTCCGCATGCGACAACTCTGTGACAGCCCTCGGGACAACTTAAGACCTGTCACTTTTTTGCCCTGTGACAGCTTTTCTTTGCTGTCACTATTTGTCACAGCGTTTATATAGCCGTTGCTGCCCGTATATAGGGATTCTTTTTCTTTCGGCTTTTTCCCAGCCCTCGATTTTCTTAATGATTTTCGTAATCTTAAATGAATCGGAAGACTCCATTGCTGTCGGAGGCTGCCCGAAGCATTCAGCCCATATTTCAATGTTGCTTACATACTCGCGCGGTGCTGTGCCGTCTTCGTCGTCCAGCCCGTCATAGCCGTTAAGATAGTTACGGCGTTCGTAAATATCCATTAAACCCCAGTTTTCCGGCAGCGGTGTATCGAGATACGCGCGTACCATTCCTTCGCGCTCGTCGGCTTCCAGTGCGCTTTTTTGTGCTTTTTCCGCAATCTCCGCCGCCGCGCCGTCAAGGTATAACGGTTCATTATTTTTGTATAAATCCTTTGCTTCCGCCCAAATCTGGCACACTTCGGCATCGCTTATATCCCAGGGCTTTTTGTCGCCTTTTCCGCTGACTCTGACGGGCCAGAAACGGCGATTGCCGGTAACATCACGCAAAAAACCGTCTTCGGCGTTGGTCGTGCCGACAAGTATGCACTGCCGCGGATGGTCTGACACGCTCAAGCCGTAACTCGCCCGGTACTTATCATCCGTTCGGGTGATAAACGATTTTACCGTTTCCGCGTCCATTTTACGCATACCCACAAGCTCGCCCAGCTCCAGAATCCAATAGCCCTGAAGCTTTTCCGCGCTGGTTTTGTCGCGCATATCGGTAATAGTCAGACTGTCGGAAAACCACTTGCCCGCCAGCCTCGCGAAAAAGCTCGATTTTCCGACGCCCTGCGGACCATTCAAAATAAGTACGCTGTCGAATTTAATGCCCGGTCGGTAAATACGCGCGACGGCAGCTACAAGCGTTTTGCGTATGACCGCGCGGGTGTACGCGTTATCTTCCGCGCCGAAATACTCGATAAGCAATGCGTCAATACGCTTAACACCGTCCCATTCGGGGAGACTGTCAAGGTATGCCCGTATAGGGTGATACATCCTTTCGGGCGCAACGGTATTGACCGCGTTTTTCGTCTTTTCCGGCGCATATAAGCCGCTGTAATTCTCCGTCAGATACGACAACAACTGCGCCTCGTCGGACTTTTCCCAGCCGGGTTTTACCTGTTCCCAGGGCAAAGGCTCACGCGCATCTATGCTGTCGCGATGCTGATTAAACGCTATGCCCTTCAGGTTCTTATCGTTCCGAAGGATACACAAAATATTTTTAAGTGTAGCTTTCGGTACGCCCTGCTTGTCAAGCTCAAGCTCCAGCTCCCAGTCTGTTGTATTAATCGCGTCGGCAAAATCCGCACGTGCGCTGTCGTGCCGTTCCCGCACAAATGTCTTTTTTACCTCGATGTCCTCACCGGCAAACGCTTCCATCCGCACGTATGACGGATATTTTGAAACAGGCGTACCGTCCTTCACATCGTCGTCCAGGTCGCCGAATTTATGTATCCGCACCAGGTCAAAGCTGTTACACAGCTTACCGCACGCCGGATCCGTCGCGTGGTTCGAGTATGCGAATTTACCGTCCTCATACACGACTAAGCCGGCGGAGCTTGAGCCTTCGACATACGTGTACCTGTCGCCGGACGCGCATAGCTCGTATACGTCCGGAAGGAATTTTTCAATACAGGCGTGTATATCATACGTCCGGCAGAACGCGCCTATTATGCCCGTCTTTTCTGTCGGATCCTGCTGCTTGCTCACCTTCGCGCTCAGCGCCTTTACCTGCCTCGACGATACAGGCCAGCTCGCCACATCGCGCCAGTCGCCGTATTTTTTAAGCACCTCGTCCACGTCAAGCGGAGTGCCTTCTTCATGCTCGAAAACATATTCCGCATCCTGACTCGTACTCGGCCAATACATAAGCCGATGCGCCTGATATGTCGTATCGTCAAACATATCTATCCCGATTTCATACGCCGTCATGCGTGCAACCGCCTCATACTCGTCGGGTGTGCATGGACGTGACAGCGGTATAATAAGCCTCAGCCTCGGGCGTTCCGGTGTGTGTTTATGTGTGGAATATATGCAGTATGTAAACCCGAACAGCAGGGATATATCATCGCAAAAATCCGGCGACGCGAAATCCGCGTCAAGCGTTAAAATCGTGCGGTTTTTGATACTGCCGGACTTTCTTCGCCCGTCGATAACTTCACCGCCGACAAAACCGCCGATGTCCTTTACATCGTCCTGCTTTGGTTTCGTCATGTTGAAATATTCGCCCTGCGTTTCAGGCGTTCGGGTGGTCTCCTTCAGCCTTTCGACAAAATTTGTCCATGACATTCTTGTATTTTTCCAAAACTTTGCCTTTCGGCTCTGTCCTATCGCTATAATAAACTCCATAAACTCACCCCGTTTTATGATTTTAAATAAAAATCGCACTCATACCCGTCTGCATTAAGCGGCAGTCCGGGCGCCCACGAAAGCGGCTCGCGCATTATATCACAAATCTCGTCCGCACTCGAAACGCCGTAAGGCACGTCAAGTATAACCTCATCATGCACATGGAAATTAACCTCGAATCCGCGGTCTTCAAGCCGCACAATCGTCTCTGCGAGACAGTCCCGCGCGAACGCCTGAACGATGTTCTCTGTCAGCTTACCGCCCCAGGTCTCAAGACGTTTCCATTTGTTATTCGTACTCACGCCCATATACGTAATCGCCGGCTTACCGAATTTATTGGTACCTATTTGGGGCTTAGCATAAGCTATACGCCGTCCTGTCGGTAAACCTATAAACAATATTCCCGCCTCGACGGTGAAGCTGATACCATGTTTTATTGTGGTAGGATAGCCGTCTAATGCGTTAAGTGCTGCGTTTTCCACTGTTGTCCAGAATTTGGTTATACAGGGATTTGCCGCGCGCCATTTATCAACTATCGGCTTTAGTTCCGCCTCATCTAAGCCCATATCGAGCGCGCCCATGTTCACCATCGCCGCAGAGCTGCCGCCGTAGCCGAGCGCCAGTTCCGCAATCTTGCCCTTCTGCCGCAGCGGGTCGCCTTTGTGGATGCTCTCAACCGGCACATGGAACATCTGCGCCGCCGATGCCTCGTAAATCTTGCCGTGCGTCTTAAACACCTCAAGCCGCCAGTTCTCATCGGCAAGGTATGACAGCACACGCGCTTCAATCGCCGAGAAGTCGGCGACGATAAACCGCCGCCCCTCGCTCGGCACAAGTGCGGTGCGTATCAGCTCCGACAGCGTTCCCGCCACATTACCGTACAGCATTTCAAACGTGTCGAAATCTGTGTTTATAACGGTATCGCGGGCAAGACTCAAATCCCGTAAATGGTTCTGCGGTAGATTTTGCACCTGCACAATTCGCCCCGCCCAGCGACCGGTACGGCTCGCGCCGTAAAACTGCAGCAGTCCGCGGATGCGTCCGTCCTTACAAACACTGCGCCGCATCGCCTCATATTTCGTGACCGATGTTTTTGCAATTCTCGACCGCAGGAACAGCACCCGCTGAGCCTTGAGAGAAATTTCGGCCGAAAGCAGCTCTTTTACCGCGTCCTTGTTCAGACTGGCGATTTTCCGCCCCGTCTCCGCTTCAAGCCACGTCTTTAACTGCGATACGGATTTCGGGTTCTCAATTCCCGTCAGTTTTTTCAATTCGGTTATATAATCCCGCTCATAGATGCCGCTGTAAAGTATAGCCTTGTCCACAAACTCGGTATCGACCCTCACGCCCCTGTCGTTTATGCGCTGGTCGTAGCCCCACAGGCTCTGTTCGCTGTCCTTTACCGGGAACCGCGCGAGCTTCTTTCGTATGGCGCGCTCCACTTCCACGTCCTGCTTGCAGTATTCCTTAAACACCGCCCACTTTTCGGGCGCATCGGACGGCATATGCCGTCCGTTATCCGGCAGTATTGCGCATTGATTTGACTCCTTGACCTTGTACGGCACCGAGAAGAATTTTATCAGGTTCTTGCCGCGGTCGTCCTTGCGCTGTTCCAGACCGAGCGCCGCCGCGACATTCGCCAGTCCGGGCGGCAAGCCCAGCTCAAGCGCATGTACAGAGCTGCATTGCCACTGTGACGCGGGCATGGTAATACCGTAGAATTTGCTTATACACGTCCGCTCGAAATTTGCGTTATACGCGGTCTTGATAATGGTCGGGTTAGATAAAGCGCTGTAAACTCTCGCTGGCAGTTCTTCACCTGCAGCAACATCGATAATCTCTACCGGCTCATCGTCGAAAGCGTAAGCAAATAACAAAATCTCGAAGTCGGGAGCGTCCGCATACGCGTACACTCCCGCTTTCGTCAAGTCCACGCTTGAAAATGTTTCTAAGTCCACGCTTAAATAACTTCGTCCGTCCAATAGAATGTCCGACCTTCCTTTATATGATATACCGAAGATTCGCTTGTTTTCATAATTCGTGCTATTTGTGGTGCCGTATAGCCACGATTTAATAAATCTTTTATTTCTTGCGCTTCGGCAAGGGTAAGCCTTCGCCAGGCTTTACCCTGCCGATAAACATCTATAATATTATCGTGGCGAGAACCGTAACACAGATTATCCAGAGCATTATTTTGAGGGTTTCCATCAAGATGTCGTACTTCCATCCCCTCCGGTGGCGGACCGACAAATGTACGTAAAACAAGTTGGTGTACGGGTAATCCGGGCGTACCTCTATGTAAAACTACCGAAACGTGTCCGGATTTACAATGTCTACCGGGCGACAGTATTTTCCCTTTTAGCGTACGTGCAAAAGGTAAACCGCCGCGACCTTTTTGTATTATAGTTCTGTCAACGCTTCTTATGCGACCTAATGTACTCGCCTGATAACAGCCCTCGTATCCAGGTATATCTTTCCAATTCTCAATATTCATCAGCCTAAGAAGTCTTCGTCATCATCGTCGGCATTGTCAATGTAATCGGCAAAATCGTCTTCTGCCTTGCTGCGTCCGCCGAGCGGCTCACCGTCGCGGGTCTTCATGAGGTTATTAAGCCCGCATGCGATTCCGCGGTTTCCGCTCGTGTTGAACGCATAAAACGTAACCGACGCCCTGCCGTAGCAACCGCTGTAAAGCTCTGTGCTGTCGATAATGCGCTGACCGTTCTTGTACACTAAGCCCGGCTGCGTTTTGCACGTCGCATTGATAAAATAATGACCGGCGTAAATTGGGTCGTCCTCGCGGTCTTCGTCGCCGTCGCGGAGCGGCAGCTTCAATTTCGCCGGAATTTTACCGCCGAATTTTGTGATACCGTTCTGTTTTGCGGCTTCAACCGCTTTGTTTATAGCCTTGATTGTCGCTGTGTCTGACTTCGGAATGAGCAGGCTGACCGAATACTTCGGCTCGCTGTCGTCGTCAATCTTCTTCGGCTCCCAGACATTGAGGTAGCTGAAACGTACCTCGCCTGTAATCACTTTTGTTTCCTGGTTTGTCATGATAACTACTCCTTTTCGATATATTCTTTGAAATCCTGCACCGCCGAATCCCATTCGGGGCGCTTGTCCTCTGTCGGAACAAGCGTAGGCTTGCCCGGCGGTTTTACAATGTATGAGCCTAACAGCTCGTTAAACCTTTTCTTGCTCAAGAGCTTTTCCATCTTGCTGATACCCAAAAGCTCTTTGGTATAAATGTCGTCCTCGCTGAATCCCGCGTCGGTCAGAACCGCCGCTATATCCGCCTCAGATGCGCCGTAAGCGCGGTTACTGCGTCCCTCGACCACTTTAAAGCCCGGATACTTAACGCCGTCTCTGAGCGCCGTATCGAGCGCGTAGTCCTTGACGAGCTTCGACCATGACGCAAGCCGTTCGGACAAGTCGATAATTTCCGCAATCTCGTCCGGTGTAAGCTCTGCCGGCAGTCTGAACTCATACGCGGCGGCTCGGCTCTTTTCCTCGGCGTATGCGTGGCAGATTGCGCGTGCCTTACAAAATCCGCTGTCGCACCATTCTCCGGCGGCACATTCACCCGTTCCGCTGTCGGCAAGAGATGCTTTATCCTTGACCGTCAGACCCCATTTGATTAAGGCTTCCACACTTATAACTTCCTCGGATATGTTAGATACCCGCGGCTGGAAAATAACGGTCTTAACGTCCTTTACCGTAAACAAATATCCAAACTCCGCAAGCGCGCCGAGCGCGTAAAGCCTCAGCTGGGGATTGTCCTTCGCGTCCACCTTCACACCCTGACCGTATTTGAGGTCGACAACGACAATCTCATCGTCACCGATTATAACGGCATCGCCTGTGCCGAAACCGCCCGGCACCCAGGACGAGAAGTCAAGCCGGCGCTCTATGTATATCTGCGCTCCCGGCGTGTTTGCCCGAACGCGGTTGTATTCCTCGATTACGAAATCGCGGTATGCGTCGGTGTATTCTTCCATGTCCTCTGTGATTTCGAGGTCTCGGGTGGTTTTGTGGAATTGCACACGTGTTATGCGGTTAAGTGCAAGCAACAGCTTGATTTCGCCCAATGCGTGAGCTGTCGTCCCTTCCGCCGCATATGCGCTTGATGTGTCCGGAAAATCCGCTTCCATTGTAACGGACGCGGGACAGTTGAGCCACTTCTTAGCGCCTGATGCCGATAGTTTTGCGTGTTCTCCGGGCATTTACTTCACCGCCTCAATGCGTGCCATAGCTTCGGCGTACTTGTCTTTCGGCAAATCCGGGACGCGCGCAACGCCTAAATCGGCTAATATGCCCTTCGCCGCTTCCTTGCCCTTCGACTTCGACAGCGCCGAAAACGCGGTACGAACCTGCTCTATCGTGTACGCTGCATTTTCATCGGCTGCCGGTACAGGCTCCGGGGAAACGTCTTCCGGCATTTCGGTATCGTCTTCCGGCTCCCGTATCACGCCCGCCGACTTTTCAACCGTCTCTTTCGACAGGTGTGCGCTTTCGTCCTTTCTGGGGTTTAATGCCCCGCATAATGCGTATATTCGGTCGAAGACCTCTTTGTTGCCTTCAAAATCTCTTTGCTCTAATTTGATAACGATATTCATTATGTATCAGCTTCCTTTCTCTCTTTTTTATAATTTGCGATTGATTCTTCCAATGCTGCTATATCTGCCGCGTTCATATCCTCAACTTTCGGATAGGTTCGCATTAGACGCTCAAACGGTATTTCCGGATTATGCAGGAGGTCTAACACTGCATCGGCAATTTTTAAACCTATAGCCTGACCTATTTCGCGGTTTTCGAAGCAGAGCGTATTATACATCTCCGTTATTGCCTTAAACCCTGATTGCAGTTCAGGCGGTAAGCATTCACAAAACTTATTTGATGAATCTTCTAAGAGGCTTTCAAGTTTTTTATAATGCGAGGTTTCCAAACCCTCTAAATACTCGTCGCACTCAAGCAGACTGCGTAAAATTTCTGTCTTTAATTCAGACATGCCTGACACCTCCCTTCTATCGCCGTTTCGGCTTTTAGTGCAATCCAGTCGCTGGATGATTTAACGACCCCGGATTTGAGCGCACGTATAAACGCGAGCAAATCTCGTAATTCTTCCGCCGAGAAGTCCTTAATAGCCTCGGCAAGTTTTTCCTTAAATTCCATTTGACAAAAACCCCTTTTTGTGTTATAGTTGGGGTACAGACCGTTTGAAAATCTGTATCTATTGACCGTTCGAGTTGCTCTCTCGGCGGTCTTTTTCTTTAGCCCGAATATTTCTAACGCGGCTATTTGTGCAGACGTCAAGCTGTTTTCTCTCGTGCATTATCGCCCCTCCTTTCTATTGCGGTTTTCAGCGGCTCCATCATCGCCGGATGTTTGACATAAATAATGCCGCGCCTCTCGGCTATTCGCTGTCTTTCTTCCGCGCCGAATTTCTCAACGGACATCTGCCAGACTTGGAAATTTGCCCGACGCAGCCGAGCGCGATAACGCGTGACTATATTACGTTTGACCTGGCGTCGTCGCTTCCGGCAGTATTCCGCCAGCGCAATTCGGTATCCGACCGCGGCGGTGATAATCATTATCAGCCCTAAGATTTTCGCGAACGTCATAAATCTCACCTCCTCTTTTCCGGTAATCGGGCTATTATGCAACGACGTCAAGCCCGAGAAACTTCTTAACTTTGGTCGTGTTGAATTTTCGGTTCGCGCCGTTCATTATGTACAGGTCCCGATACTCGCCGCGCTTGAGCTGCTTTGAAAGCTGTCCGTCTGATATGTCCATAACAGTCGCAAACTCCTTTTGTGTCAACCATTGGAGCATTAACAATTTTTTTACTTCTTCAGCCGTTACCCGTTCCTTCTTTACCATGTTGATCACCTCCTTCTTAGCTTTGATTGTAGCTATCGCCAGTATTGTTATCTCAATAATAACGAGATTACAAGTGCGATAACAGAAAGTACCAAACATATCGTCTGATAAATCGGCGAGAACCTTTCGAGCCAAATCCACGGAGTTCTCTGGTCTCCGTAATGGCGCCAATACAGGTACCGATCTCTTAATTGCTTTATCTTTTTCATATAAACACCTCCTGTGACGCGTCTGTTCCGTCAGAATCGGACTTCTTTTTAAGTCGTTCAACTAACACATACGCCATAATCATATCCATAACTTCCGCCGCGTCACGGCACGGAAACTGTTGTCCGTTATCCCACGTTACCAAAAATCCATCCGTCGTAGTGCTCATAAATGCCTCACCTCCTCGCGCCTCGACCGTTGCCTTTCCGCCTCGCGGCTTGAAAATTCCTTTTGCCTATGCTATAATCACCGTAGAAAGGTGGTGATTATAAAATGGAAATTAAGCAAATTGCTCATGATATTACGCTAACCATTCTGCAAAACAAGGTTGCAGATCAATCTCCCGAACAGCTTGTAACGACATACTTTGAAACTCTGCAAAAAGTTACTGATGCCGTGATACAATATAAACAGGATAACCGCCCGAAAGCTCGTGTAATATCAAGAGATACAATGTCCTAATGTCAAATATTATTGATATAATCAATAATCATCCGTAACACTGCCGGTGCGTAATCTAAGAAGCGTTCCGGCTGTGTTTTTTTTATCTCTGATAGCATATCTACCGCTGAGATAACTAACTTACAAGCCTCTTTTGTTAAATCAATCTCATTCTCGCTCACTTTCCTCACCTCCCTATGCCGCGTCCGTTGCAAACAGCCATTCAAGATTCGCGCTTGGGCAGTATAAATCTCTGATTTTATACGCCTCCCAGAGTTTTAGTCTATCAATTTCCGTTAGTTTTCTTGATACTGTTGAAACATTTAAGTGCATATCCTCGGCAATTTTCTGCCTTGTTATACCTTGCTTTCTAAGTTCACCTTCTAAATTTCTATACATTGTATTCACCTCCATTTTTCACTCAATTGAGTAACTCTATTTTTATAATACACTCTTTAGAGTGAATTGTCAATACATTTTTTAAAAAATTTTTTCATTTGAGTAAAAAAGTATTGCATTTTTTAAAATACTGTGCTATTATGTAAATGAAAGAGGGTGATGTGCTTGAAGTTCGAAATAGAATTAAAAAAACTTATTAAAGAAAAATACGGTAGTGTTCGGGCTTTTTCGCAAGCCATTGATACACCATACTCCACAATAGATAATATCTTTAAACGCGGCATTTTGGGGGTAAGTATTCAAGTAGTTTTACGAATATGCTCGGCATTGAATATTGATGTTGAAAAAATTAAAGATGACCACTTAATATTAAAAGGCGAAAATCTCGAAAAAACTCAAGCATTTAAAATTACTCCAGATGAGCAAACTCTTGTTATTGCATACAGAGAACACCCCGATATGCAGCCGGCAATAAATAAGATGCTTGATATAGACATTGAAAATGAATCTTTTTTTGAAGAAAAAGAAGCCGGATAGTCAAACGCATAGGCAATATAATATATGTTGATTTTGAAAGATAGGGAGTAATGAAACATGGCACTGATAAACTGCCCCGAATGTGGCAAAGAAGTAAGTCCCACAGCCATCGCTTGCCCGAATTGTGGCTTTGGTGTGAAAAAGCATTTTGATGATATTGAATTGGCACGCTTAAAGCAAGAGCGTATGGAATTAGCGGCTATAAAAAGAAAAAAACGCAACAAAATATTAAAAATTGTAATTCCGATAGCTATTATATTGGTTGCCGCCATATCTGCAATAGTAATCAATAACAAGATATTGTCTGAACGAACTATCTTTGCTTCTGAAGATGAGATGAGGGATTATTTGAATGGTTATTGGGTAGAAAGGTCTCCATACTCTTATACTGATTATTATTCATTTCTATATATAGACCGCCATATTGTAGAGTACAACTCCTGTAGCACAGATTGGGCGTATGCGGATGAAGTTAAACTTTACCCAAAACGGGGGTATTTTGAAGCAGATCAGCACAAATATATTATCGGTAAGGATGGGAACCTTCTTAATGTTGACTATGACGACGTATACGAAAAAACTTTTAAAGCGCCGGATAACTTCAAACCCTGTTCAAACTGCCTTACAATTTCGGAAATTGAACTCAATGCTGAAGGCAACGTTGCCACTTGTACGGGCTTTGTAATAAATAACGGAAATAAAAACTACAGGTATGTCGAAATTAGATGTGATTTTAAGGATAGTAACGGAGAAATTCTTGATAGTGAAACAAGGACTGTATATCTTGAACAAGAAAACGGGAATGAATATATAATTAAACCAGGTGATAAAGCTGGCTTTAATATATCGTATTTTGATAATATAGATAAATTAGCCTCATGCTCTGTATACATAATAGGCTACAATAATTTTTAACATAAAAAATCCCCCGACCGCGCCAACATCCGGCGAGCGGGATTATAAATAGATTTATTATATATGTTACATGAAGGGAATGATAAATATTGACGGTAAATTACTCACGACAAGCGATAAAGTTTTTAAATCGTCAGGGCAAAAGCATAAAAGAGCGGATAGTGAATGCAATCAATAACCTGCCGAATGGTGATGTCAAAAAATTTCAAGGCAGCATTTCCAAATATCGGTTGCGTGTCGGTGATTTCAGAGTGATATTTGACAGACAGGGAAATATATTATATATCGAGAAAATAGGCTCTCGCGGCGAAATTTACAAGCAAAGATAGGAGTGATTATTATGTCAAATATAAAAGAAAGAATTTTGGGAGCTGTAACTGTTATGAGCGAAAAAGACGCAAACGCTCTTTGGAAAATTATTATTGATAATTTCCCGTCATGGGATGATATAGGCGAAGTTGAGCCGGACGATGTTGACATCGCCATGCTTCGAGAAACAGAGGTAAATCCCGACTGCAAAATATTTGTTTCAAACGAAGAAGCCATGAAAGAGCTGGGTTTACAGTAAAATAAAAAAATCCCCCGACCGCGCCAACAGCCGAGGGAAGAAATATGGGGTGTTTTGTGATACACCATAGAACAAATATATTGTATC